>CAYMUJ010000017.1:35969-37867 GCA_964393565.1 uncultured Stakelama sp.
CAGCTCCCCTGCGAAAGCAGGGGCCCAGAGCCAGAAATGCCATCGCCTGAAACCCTGGGCCCCTGCTTTCGCAGGGGAACAATACGACTGGACGACCAATGACCCGCTCCCCCCTCGCCCCCGCCGCCTTCCCGTCGCTCCCGCCTGTCGCTGGCGTCACGCTCCGCGTCGCCCGTGCGCGCTACAAGCAATGGGACCGCTGCGACCTGACCTTCGTGACACTGGACGAGGGCACGGCAGTCGCGGGCGTCACCACCACCAGCAAATGCCCCTCGCCCGAAGTCGAATGGTGCCGCGACGCGCTCCCGCTCGGCAAAGCCCGCGCGCTGGTGGTCAATGCCGGCAACAGCAACGCCTTCACCGGCAATCGCGGTCGCGCTGCAGTGGAAGCCATCGCCGCGCGGGTGGCAGGGCATCTGAACTGCCAGCCCTCGGACGTCTTCGTTTCCTCAACCGGCGTGATCGGCGTGCCGCTTCCCATCGACAAGGCCGAAGCCGGTCTCGACGCGGCCTTCACCGCCGAACCGTGCGGCTGGGAAGATGCCGCGAACACCATCGGCACCACCGACACCTTCGCCAAGGGTGCAGCAACCTCCGCCATCGTCGACGGTCGCACGGTCAACCTCGTCGGGATCATCAAGGGCAGCGGCATGATCGCCCCCGACATGGCGACGATGCTCGGCTATGTCTTCACCGATGCCGCCGTCGACCCCGCCTTCCTCCAGCGCGCCTTGTCCGACGCCAACCGCAAGAGCTTCTCCTGCATCACGGTCGACAGCGACACCTCGACCAGCGACACCGTGCTCGCCTTCGCCACCGGCACCGCAGGCAATGCGCCGCTCACCGATGACGACAGCGACGGCGCCGACGCCTTCCGCGCCGCGCTCGCCGACCTGTGCCTCCAGCTCGCCCATCTCGTCGTCCGCGACGGCGAGGGCGCGTCGAAGTTCATCCGCATCGATGTCGAAGGCGCCGAAAGCGACGCCAGCGCCCACCGGATCGCGCTCAGCATCGCCAACTCGCCGCTGGTAAAGACCGCGATTGCCGGCGAGGACGCAAACTGGGGCCGCATCGTCATGGCCGTCGGCAAGGCCGGCGAACCCGCCGACCGCGACAAGCTCGCAATCACCTTCGGCGGCGTGCAGGTTGCGTCAGGCGGCCTCGCGGTCGAGGGCTATGACGAAACCCCCGTCGCCGCGCATCTCAAGGGCCAGGACATCGAAATCGGCGTCGACCTCGGCCTCGGCGAAGGCCGCGCCACCGTCTGGACCTGCGACCTGACCCACGGCTACATCTCGATCAACGCGGACTATCGGAGCTGAAATCAGCCTGCTATCGCCCCTCCCGCGCGGCTCATCGCGCGTCAGCGACAGGAGGCCATCATGGCACGCATCGACACCTTCGCCGACCTCCCCTGCTTTCGAGCGTAGCTCAAAGCGGCGGCGGGGTTACCCCTCCGAAACGCATGTGAAGCGCGGCCTGCGCTTCGTCCATGGTGACGTCGAGCTGATCGAAAAACTCGGTCGTAACGATCCCTGCCCGTGCGGCTCGGGGATCAGATTTTAAGCGCTGCTGCATGCATTCGGGCCGGTTTCGACGGCGCGGAGCGGCATGATTATTGGCGCGATTAGATAGCAGACGGGGGCCGGAAATCCCGGCCCCCGCAAACTCTCACACCACGCTCTCGATCCACGCCTTCAGCTTGGACTTGGTGTTGATCTCCGCAATCCCCACCTGCTGCGCGATCTTCTGCCCGTCCTTGTAGACAAACAAAGTCGGGATGCCGCGAATGCCAAGGCTGCCCGGCGTGTCGGGATTTTCCTCGATGTTCAGCTTGGTGATGGTGACCTTGTCGGCCAGCTCCTCGGCCAGCTCTTCCAGGCTCGGGCCGATGATCT
>CAYMUJ010000018.1:0-36890 GCA_964393565.1 uncultured Stakelama sp.
GATTCTGGAGCGCGTGCTGTGGCTCGGCGACCTCGTGATGGTGGGTCTTGATCGCGTTATCCATCACCTCTTCAACCGCATGCACGTCGAGCGTGCCGGACGACACCACGACCAGCCGCAGCGTGTCGGCGATCAGGCCGGTCAGCGCGGGATCGGCGAGCAGCCGGGGATATTCGGCGAAGATCGCGGAGGATTTGGGATCCTCGACATGCGGTTCCAGCGCGATCGGGCCGTCGATCCGCAACAGCTTCATCAGCTTGCTGACCAGGAAAATGACGTCGAGATAATCCTGCTTCTTGTATTTCGGCCCCTTGAGCACCTTTACGAAGCCGCCGCCCAGCGCCTTCAGCTCGCGCCCCGAATTGCCGATGATCAGCGCGCCGACTGCAGCGCCGCCGATGATCAGCATTTCGTGCGGAAGGGCGTGGAGCACGGGTTCGAGCGCGCCGCCGGTCAGCGCGAAGCCGCCGAACACCATCGCGATCAGGACGACGAAGCCGATTGCTGGAAACATGAGTGCGATCTTCCCCCGAAGTCACCGGAGCCACCGGAACGGGTGGCCTATTCAAAACTGTCTAACGACCGATTCACCGCGAAGTTGAGGCGTTCAGCGCAGATAATCGAACAGGGACAGGCCGGTCAGCTTGGTGAAGCTCGCCTGGGTCGCCTCCAGGATGGTCAGCGTCTTCTGCAGTTCGGTGATCGCGGTGGCGGTATCGACATCCTCGATTCCCGTGCGCGCCGTCTCGCGCGTGATTTCGGCGTCGCTCAAGCGTTCGGCCTCCAGATCAAGGCGGAAGGCGCGCGCGCCGACCGAGGCGCGGGTCGTGCCGAGCTGGTCGAGGGCGGCGTCGAGGTCGCTCATCGCGGTCTCGACGCCGCCCGCCGCTCCGTCCGGCCCGAGAGCCGCGGCGAAGGCGGAAAGGATCTGGAACATGTCGGTGGTCCCGCCGGACCCCGTAATGCCGCCGAACGCACGTGCCCCGCTGGTGGTTCCAGCGATCGATTCACCGTCGCCGATCGGGATCGCCGCCGGCTCGCCACCGCCGGTCCACAAGACGCTGCCGTCATCCTGCACGGTGAAGGCCGCAGCGCCCGACGTGCCGCCGAACAAGGGCTGTCCGCGCGTGTCGGTGCTGTTGGCGATGCCGATCAGGTCGGTGAGGATCGCCTCGATCTCGACCTTGATCGCGGCGCGGCCTTCGGCAGTCACCGTGTCGCTGTTCGCCTGGACCGCGAGCGTGCGGGCGCGCTGAAGCTGGGTTTCGACCTGATCGAGCGCGGTATCGGTCGCGCCGAGCAGTGCCTGGGCCGACTTGATGTTGGCGCCATAAGCGCTGTCGTCCGCCCCGGCGCGCTTGAGGCCCGACAGCTGCTGCCACCCCGACGCGCTGTCCGACGGGGCGAGGATCTTCTTGCCGGTCGCCACCTGAGTCTGCAGCTTGTCGGCCTGTTGCGACAGGCTCGCCATCAGCAGCGAGGGGCGATCATAGCTCTGGCTGGTCGTCACGCGCATGGGGATCACCGGATGTCGAAGAGGGTCTGAAGCGTTTCGCGGGCGACCTGGATCACCCGGCTCGACGCCTGATAGGCTTGCTGGAAGCGGATCAGGTCGACCGCCTCCTCGTCCACATTGACGCCGGTCACGGAGTCGCGCGCGGCGGCCGCGTTGCTGCGGATCGTCGACTGGACTTCGGCAATGGCGCGGCGACCGGCGAGCGCGCTGGCATTGCCGGTGGTGAGGGTGGTGATCTGGCTTTCGAAGCCTTCGTCGCGGCGCAGCGTGGCGAGCGCGGTCAAATTGCCATTGCCGCGTTCGCCCTCGCCCGGTGCCGCCGCAGCGATGCCGCGCGGGTCGGTCAGGACAAGGCTGAAATCGCGCGCACCGGTTGCGGCGAACATGGGTGCACCGGGGGTGCCGTTGAGATCTTCGCCGCCTGCCTGCACGGCGTTCACGCCATCGGCGAAATCGGTGGCGAGCGTGTCGAGCGCAGCCTTGGCATCGGCGAGGCGGGCGGCACCTTCGGCGACTCCCGCCAGCGCGCCGCCGCCGGGGGTCAGCGCCTGCGAACCCTCGATGCCATAGACGGCGAAGGACACGGCACCCTCGCTGCGGGCATAGGTGGCGATCGCGGCCTGGTCGCCCTGTACCAGCAACGGTCCGCCGCTCCCGGCGCGCACCGTTGCGCGGCCGGCGGCGTCGAAGCTGGCGGAGACATCGGTCAGCGCCGCCATCGAATCGAGCAGCCGGTCGCGCTCGTCGAGCAAGGCGGCCTGTGCGCTGCCGCCCTGTGCCGTGCGGCCGAGCGAGGCATTGACCTTGGCAAGTCCGGCGGTGAGCGCATTGAGATCGCTGACCGCGGTATCGGCGGTGCCGTCGAGATCTGCGGCTGCGCCCTCGATCGCGCTTGCGGTGGCGGTGAAGCTGTTGGCGAGTGTCGCCGCCGCCTGAAGCATCGTTGCGCGCGGTGCACTGGCCGCCGGATCGGCGGCGAGCGCGGTCGCGGCGTTGAAGAAGGCGGTCATCCGCTCGTCGAGCTTGTTGCCGGTCAGCGCGCTTTCGATCCGGTCGAGCCAGACGATCCCCGCCTCGCTGCGCGCCAGATCGGACCCGGCGGCGCGCACTTCGGCGTTGCGCAGGTCGCTGCTGGCCCGTGTGATGCCGCTGACCGTCACACCGAGGCCGTTGAGCGTGCGGCCCGAGGCATCGCCCGGCGCGGCGACCTCACGGGTCGATGCGACGCGGCGCGTATAGCCGGCGGTCCCGGCGTTCGCGATATTCTCTGACGTCGTGGTCAGCGCGGTCTGGTAGGCGCGCACGCCACTGGCACCGATCGAGAGCATGTCGGTCATTGCGTGTTACCCTTATCGACGTCGGCGACCGGGGTCGCCTCGACGCTGCCCGCTTTCGCGAGAAATTCGGTCATCGCCTTGCCGATCCCCATCGGCGTGTGCGCGGCCATGTTTTCGGCCAGCTTCTGGTCCTGCATGTCGCGGAACTGGTCGAGCGCCTGGCTTTCGAACAGGCTGTCGGCCAGCTTTGCCTTGCGCATCGACGACAGCATCATCTTGGTGAAGATCGCCTCGAACTTCTCGCCCGCCGCGTCGAGATTGTCGCGCGTGCCAAGGCGCGCGGTATCCGTGGATACGCTGCCGGTCAGCTTGAGCGCTGCGGGTGCGGGGGCGGAAATCTGGGTCACAGGACGATCAGTTCCGCCTTGAGCGCGCCAGCCTGCTTCAGCGCTTCGAGGATGGCGACCAGATCGGCCGGCGACGCGCCGATCGCGTTCACCGCCTTGACCACATCGGCCAGCTTGGGACCCGGATCCATCAGGAACATCGGCCGCTTTTCCTCTTCGACTCCGACGCCGCTCTGCTGTTCGACCCGGGTCTCGCCCTCGCTGAACGGCAGCGGCTGAACGACCCGCTGGGATTCATCAATACGAACGGTAAGTTTACCATGAGTTACCGCGGCGGGGCTGACCCGGACGGCCGAATTGATGACCACCGTGCCGGTGCGCGCGTTAACGATTACCTTGGCCGCAGCCTCGGCCGCATCGACGGTAAGATTCTCGATCTCGCTCATGATCTGGGCGCGGACATCGGCGCCCTGGGGCGCTGTAACCGCGACTGACACGGCGTCGATCGCGCGCGCCGTGCCGAAGCCGAAACGACCGTTGATCGCATCGGCGACGCGCTGCGCGGTGGTGAAATCGGCGCGGGCGAGATTATAGGTCAGCGTCGGCGCGGTGGCGAAGCCGGTTTCGACCGCGCGCTCAACCGTCGCGCCCTCCGGGATGCGGCCCGAGGAGGGGATGTTGACGACGATCTTCGACCCGTCTGCACCCTCTGCACCCAGCCCGCCGACGGCGAGGTTGCCCTGCGCCATCGCATAGATCTGTCCGTCCGCACCGAGCATCGGGGTGAGCACCAATGTGCCGCCGCGCAGGGACTTGGCCTTGCCCATCGACGACACGGTAATGTCGAGCTTCTGCCCCGGCTTGGCGAAGGCGGGCAGTTCGGCGGTAATCAGCACCACGGCGGCGTTCTTGAGCGCTGGATTGACCCCCGGCGGCAGCGCCAGGCCGAAGCGGGCGGTGACGCCCTTCATCGACTGGACGGTATATTCCAGGTTATCGTCGCCCGTGCCCGGCAGACCGACGACGATGCCGTATCCGGTCAGCTGGTTGGTGCGGATGCCCTGAAAATTGCCGAGATCCTTGATCCGCTCCGCCGCGACGGGCTGGGCGAGGATCAGGGTGGCGCCAAATGCGAGAAGTGCCGCACCGGCCCGCACCCCCACCCGGCCACCCAGCCAAGCTACCCTATGGGTGGCCGGGTGGGGGTGCGGGCCGGTGCGGCGGCTCAGCGCAGCGCCAACAAAAGCGAGGAGAAAGCGGATCATGTTGCGCATCCTCAGAACGGGCTGATCGACTGGAAGAAGCGGCTGAGCCACCCCTGGCGCGCGGCGCGGGCGACATCGCCCTTGCCGGTATAGGCGATGCGGGCATCGGCGACGCGGGTCGACGCGATGCGGTTGTTCGCGTCGATATCGGTGGGGCGGATGATCCCCTTGATCTGCACGAACTCGTCGCCGCGGTTGAGCGTCACGCGCTTCTGACCCTGGACCAGCATCGTGCCGTTGGGCAGCACGGCGGCGACGGTCACGCTGATCTCGCCCGACAGAGCGTTGGACTGGTCGGCGGCGCCGGTGCCCTTGAAGCCGCGCTTGCCGCTGATGCTCGCGTCGCTTTCCTTGAACAGCGACAGCGCACCCGTGCTTGGCGGCGCCAGCGAGAAGCTGCCGCTGCTGTCGAGATCGGTGCTGGCCGATTTGGACGCGCTGGTGCGTTCGACCAGCACGATCGTCACCGGATCGCCGACGCGGCGTGCGCGCGTGCCTTCGTGCAGCGCGGCATAGCCTTCGCTCACCTGAAAGATCGATCCGTTGCCGTCGGGCGGCGTCGTCGCGGGGGCGGGCAGGGTGACGGTGAAGTCCTCCGCCGGCTTCTTCTTGCCGAACAGCTTTGCCTCGACCGGCTGCGCGACGAAGGCGCAGGCGGTCAGGGCGGCGAGGGCGGTGAGGGCGGAAAAGCCGTGCATCCTGCCCTCAGACATTCTGGTTGATGTACTGGAGCATCTCATCGCTGGCCGAGATCATCTTGGAATTGACCTCGTACGCGCGCTGGGTCTCGATCATGTCGACCAGTTCCTCGACGACATTGACGTTCGATCCTTCGAGCATCCCCTGACGGATGTTGCCGCGCCCGTCCTGCCCGGCGATGCCGAGATTGACCGCGCCGCTTGCCGCCGTTTCGACGAGGTAATTGTCGCCGATCGCCTGCAGCCCTGCACTGTTGGGAAAGGCCGCGATCTGGATCTGGCCGACCTGGCTCGCTTCGGTCTGGCCCGAAACGGTTGCGCTGACCGTGCCGTCGCTGCCGACGGTGATCGAGGTCGCGCCCTCAGGGATCGTGATGCCGGGCATCACCTGATAGCCTTCGCTCGTCACCAGCATGCCTTCGGGCGAGCGCGCGAAATTGCCGGCGCGGGTATAGCCGAGCTGGCCGCCGGGCATCTGCACCTGGAAATAGCCATTGCCGTCGAGCGCCATGTCGAGCGCATTGCCGGTGGTCTGCATCGCGCCCTGAGTGTCGATTCGCGCCGTGCCCTGAATGCGCACGCCGGTACCGAGATTGGTGCCGGTGGCGTAGCGCGTCTCGGCGGTGCTCGCGGCGCCCGGGGCGGTGACGACCTGATAGGCCAAGGCCTCGAAGCTCGCCCGGTCGCGCTTGTAGCCGGTGGTGTTCACGTTCGCGAGGTTGTTCGAGATCACCCGCATGCGCATGTCCTGAGCGTCCAGCCCGGTGCGCGCGATGTGCATTGCTGCGGAACCCATGGGTCTAATCCTTCCTCAAAATTCTTGGCTGACGCGCATTACGCGGGGCTGATGTTTCAGCTGACGCGCATCAAGGACGCTGAGCTCTCGTCCATCGCCTTGGCGTCGCGGAGCAGGTTCGCCTGCACCTCGTAGCTGCGCTGATTTTCGATCATGTCGACCAGCGCTTGCGTCAGGTTGACGTTCGATCCTTCGAGCGCGCCGGACATCACCGTTGCGTCCATGTCCTGAGGCAGTGCGCCGCCGCCGCGGACATGGAGCAGATTGTCCAGTCCCTTGACGGTGGTGCTGCCGTGATCGCTGACCAGCTTGATCTGGTCGATGATCTGTGGCGGCTGCGTCGGATCGGCGCCGGGCGGGACGATCGACAGCGTGCCGTCGGTGGCGATCATGATCTTGTCGTGCGGCGGCACGGTGATGGGGCCCCCCGACCCCATCACCGGGAAACCGTCGCCGGTTTCCAAGACGCCACTCGGTGCGACGCGCAGATCACCGCGCCGTGTATAGGCTTCGCTGCCATCGGTCGCCTGTACCGCGAGCCAGGCGTCGCCGGTGATCGCGATGTCCAGCCCGCGGCCGGTCTGGGTGATCGCGCCGGCACGGCGGTCCATGTCGACCACCGTTTCGGCACTGGGCTGGCGGCTGTCATGGCCATCGCCCTGTACGATCAGCCGTTCGAAATTGATGCGGTCGGCGCGGTAGCCGATGGTCGAGGCGTTCGCGATGTTGTTCGCGATTGTCGCCTGCGCCTGCATCTGGCCTTTCAGGCCGGACAGGGCAGTGTAGACGAGTCTATCCATCGCGAATGCCTCCTAAATCACTGAAATCAGCTGCGGATGTTGAAAATGGTCTGCGAAATCTGGCTGGCGGTATCGAGCGCCTTGGCATTCGCCTGGAAGTTGCGCTGCGCCGCGATCAGCCCGACCAGTTCCTCGGTAATGTCGACGTTCGAGCGCTCGATCGCGCCCGACATCAGGCCGCCAAAGCCGTTGACGCCCGGCTCACCCAGGCGCGGTTCGCCCGACAGGCCGGTCGCGGCCCAGGTCGAGTTGCCAAGCTGACGCAGGCCCGAGGGATTGGAGAAGTTGGCCAGCGCCACCTTGCCCAGCGCCAGGCTGTCGCCATTGGAAAAGCTGGCGCGGACGATGCCGTCTTCGCCCACCGTCACGCCGTCGAGCTGACCGACCGCCTTGCCGTCCTGGCTGCGGCTGTTGATGCTGAACGGTGCGCCGAGCTGGGTCGTCGCATTGCCGAAATCGAGCGTGATGCTCTGTTCGGTCGTGCTCGACCCGACGGTGAACGGCGCGAACTGGGTCGGCGCGATCGGGTCGGTCAGCGCGCCGCTGGCGTCGAAGGTCAGTGTCACCGGCTGTGGATTGGCCGGATCGGTGCCGAGCTGCTTGTCGCCGACAAAGGTATAGACCGACCAGGTCGACGGCGCGTCGGTCGTCTCGCGCACGAAATAGCTGGTCATCGTCAGCGGGTTGCCGCTGGCGTCGTAGATCGTGGTCTGGGTCGAATTGTTATAGGTGCCCGGATCGAAGCGATCGAACGCATAGGGCGTTTCCTCGCTGAACCGCGACGCTTCCGACGGGACCGACGAATAGGCCGACAGGTTGAGCGACAGCGCGACATTCTCGGTCGCTTCCGGCACACCGCTGGTCTGTGGCAGGCGCAGGTTCACGGTCGAGCCGAGGCCCGTGGCGACCACTGCGCCCGATCCGTCGACCGGATAGACCTGAAGATAGCCGCCCTGCGAATCGGTGACATAGCGGTTGCTGTCGACCAGGAAACTGCCGTTGCGGGTGAAGTTGACGCCCGCAGCATCCAGGCTCGGCTTGACCGCGAAGAAGCCGTCGCCGGCAACCGCGATGTCCAGGCTCGACGCCGATTGCTGCATGCCGCCCTGGCCGAATTGCTGGCGGATCGCCTTCACCACGGTGCCCGACCCGATCATCTGGTTGGGGTTGAGCGACACGCTCGACGCGATGACGTCGGCAAATTCGGTGCGGCTCTTCTTGAACCCGTTGGTCGAGACGTTCGACAGGTTGTGCGAAATGGTCGACATGTCGGTCTGTGCCGCCTGAAGACCCGAGAGCGAGGTATAGAAGGACATCGAATAGGCTCCTGTTTGGACTCAGCCGATCTGGCGGATCGCGGTGGTGGACACCTGGCCGATGCCAGGCAGGGTAAGGACCGGATTGCCGTCGCTGCCGGCCGCGACCGATGTCACGGGGGCCCAGACGAGCGGCTGGGCAGAAACAACCTCGCCATTGGCATCGCGCGCCGCGACGCGGATGGTGAAAGGCCCGTTACCGGCCGGTTCGCCGGTGTCGGTGGTGCCGTCCCATTCGAATTCGGTCTGGCCAGCCGGCGCGGCGCCGAGCGAGACGCTTTTCAGGATCTCGCCGTTCGGCCCTTCGATCACGACATTGACTTCGGCCGCCTCTGCACCCAGCTCGATCATCCCGCCGAGCGAACCATCGGTGCGCGGATAGGCGACATTGCCTTCGGTCAGCACGGTGCGGCCGACCCATGACACCAGATCGCTGGTCGAGGTCGCGTTGAGCTTTGCGGCGATTGCCTGCAAAGTGGTGTTCATCTCGCTGATGCCCGCGAGCGAGGAGAACTCGGCCATCTGCGCGACCATCTGGGTGTTGTCGACGGGTTCGAACGGATCCTGATTCTTCAGCTGCGCGGTCATCAGGGTCAGGAAATCGGCCTGATCCATCTCCGACGAGCCCAGCGAATTGGTGCTCGCCTGGCTGGTCGTACCGGTGCGTCCGATGCCAAGGTTGCTCAGTGTCGTGTCGAAATCGGTCATCAGCTGCGTCCCAGGTTGAGTGTCTGGGTGATCAGCGTCTTGGCCGTCTGCATCACTTCGACATTGTTCTGATAGGTGCGGGCGGTCTCCATCATGTCGACCAGCTCGCGCGTTTCATCGACCGCGCTGTCCCACACATTGCCCTCGGCATCGGCCATCGGGTTGCCGGGGTCGTAGCGCTTGGCCGGCGCCTCGCCCGCCGCGACGACGCTTTCGACATCGACCGTCGCCATGCCGCTCGCCGCATCGAAATGGGTGCGGAAGACGGGCTTCATCGTGCGATAGGCTTCGTCCGGATTGGACGCGACCTGGCCGACATTGGCGAGGTTGGAGGCGGTGGTGTTCATCCGCACGAGCTGTGCCGACATGGCGCGCCCCGCGACCTGGAAGATGGAAAGCGGCTGGTCGGACATTCTTATTCTCCCTTCAGCGCGCGCTTGAGCGTGTCGATGCGGCCGTTGAGGAATGCGAGCGTCGTCTGATAGGCGACGGCATTCTCGGCAAAGGCGGTCTGTTCGGTGGCCAGCTCGACCGTGTTGCCGTCGAGGCTGGGCTGCAGCGGCACGCGATATTTGGTCGCGCTGCTGATCGGATCGGTGCCCGCCATGCCGGGCGTTTCGATCGCATTCAGTGCCTCGCGAAAGTCGATGTCCTTTGCCTTGAAGCCCGGGGTCGATGCGTTCGCGATGTTCGACGCGAGCACGCCCATGCGCTGCGACCGCACCTCAAGCGCCGCGCCGTGCACCCCGAAGAGACTGTTGCTGCCCATATGAACGGTCCTCATGCCAATGTTCGGACGGTTCCTAGCAATGCGCGTGCCAGTTTGCGGGGAGCGGGCCGGAATCGCCGCATTTGCCGCTTTGACGGCTAGGGGCGGCAAGGATTTGCCGGGCGGCGGCAGCGGATTTGCCGCTTTTGCCGGTCGCGCGCGGCACTGGCGGAGTTTCCCTTACAGCGGAGGAATTGGCCCGGCGCTTGCAGAGCCTATGCGTATGAATAGTGCCGCACCCGCCGACCTTGCCGCGCTGGCCCCGTTCGACGCCTCCGTGCTGCTCGACCCGCTGGCGCTCGCCATCGTGCTGGGCGGGACGACGGCGAGCGTGATGCTGCGCCACCGGCTGGGCGATGTCGGGCGCGGGCTGGTTGCGCTGAAGACGCTGCTGCGCCGCCCGTTCGACGCCGCGCCGCTGATCGCGCAGGCCGAGGCCCTTGAACGCATTGCCAGGCGTCACGGTCTGATCGCGCTCGACCGGTCGGTGATCGACGATACCGATATGGCTGCGGCGGTCGCGGCGGCAGTCGATGGCGCGACCCCGTCGGAGATCGAGGCGATCGTCCGTGATCGCGCCGCGTCGCGTGCCGAGCGGCACCGTGCGGTGATCGAATTGTGGAGCGGGGTGGCCGAGGCTGCGCCCGCAATGGGGCTGATCGGCACGATTCTGGGGCTGGTCCGCATGTTCGCGGCGATGGACAATCCCGATCGCATCGGCGCGGCGATGGCGGTGGCGCTGCTGGCGACGCTCTATGGCGCGCTGCTCGCCAACCTCGTCGCGATGCCGATCGTTGCGCGGCTCAAGCGGCTCGCGCGGGTCGAGG
Source organism: uncultured Stakelama sp. (assembly GCA_964393565.1). Classification (GTDB taxonomy): domain Bacteria; phylum Pseudomonadota; class Alphaproteobacteria; order Sphingomonadales; family Sphingomonadaceae; genus Sphingomonas. Next base: position 10,320 of record CAYMUJ010000018.1, read on the forward strand.
CGACGGAGCGGCTGCGGCTCGCGGTTCCGCTGGCGCGGCTCGCCACGCTCGAACGCGGCCGCAAACGCGAGATCGCGGCATGAACGCGGCGCTGGCTCCCGACAGCTGGGACGACATCGCCCCGGCGCGGTCTGTATGGCTGATTACGCTTGCCGATCTGGCATTGTTGCTGATCGGCTTCTTCGTCCTGCTGCAGGCGCATCGCGAAGCCGATCGGGCGCGGTTGTTCGCCGGGCTGCGGAGCGGTTTCGTCACTGAAGCGTCGGCGCCGGTCGATCCGATGGCGGTCGCGCGCGCGCGGGTCGAGGGCTATGTGGCCGGCAGCGCCGAGGCTGACCTTGCCGCCACCATCGCCTGGGCACGCGATGCCGCGCGCGACAAGCGCACTGTCATCACCATCACCGGATCGACCGCGCCGAACGGTGATGTCGATTCCGCCACCGGCAGCGCCGCCATCCTCGCCGCCGACCGCGCGCGCGCCGTCGCTGCTGCGCTGGTCGCCCAGGGCGCAGTGTCGCCCGACCGCCTGATCCTGCGCGTCATGCCCGGCCAGCGCCGCGCCGTGACCCTCTCCGTCGGCTTTGCCGGCGATCACGAACTTCAAGCTGGAGATCCGCAATGATCGCACTCCTGATCGCCCTGTCCGGCCCGACCGCGACCTTCCAGTCGACCGAGGCGCTTGACCAGCTGGTCGAACGCTTCGCCGGTGCCCCGATCGGGGCGGAAGGCGGCGCGCGCGCTGCCGTCGACAAACGGCTCAAGCTCGCCGCGTGCGATGCGCCGCAGCTCAGCTGGCGCTCGCCGGCCGAGGATGCGGTGGTGATCCGCTGTCAGGGGCCGCAGCAATGGCGCGTGTTCGTGCCGGTCAACGCCCTGCCCAAAGCGGCACCCACCGCTGCGGCTGCGCCGATACCGGTCGCGGCCAAGGTCGAATTCGTGATCCGCCGCGGCGATCCGGTGATGCTGGAGGCCGGCGCGGCCGGCTTCTCGATCACGCGGGAGGGGGTGGCGCTGGCCGACGCGCCGCTTGGCGGCCGCGTACTGGTCAAGACCGACGACAAGCGCCCGCCCGTCGCCGCCATCGCACTGGCGCCCGGCCGCGCAAAACTGCCTGGTTTCGGCGACTGAGTCATTGATTTGGCCGCTGCTCCGCAGAGGAGGGCGGTGAGCAAAGCGCCCGCAAAAAGGAAAAACCCCGGCGGTCTTGTGACCACCGGGGTTTCCTCGCATGCCCTTCCAACAGGGAAGGGTGACCGGCCGTGGCGCCTGTCAGGGGGGTGACGCCCCGCCCGGCATACGCTTAGCGAAGCAGCGTCAGAACATTCTGCTGCGACTGGTTGGCCTGGGCCAGCATCGCGGTCGACGCCTGGCTCAGGATCTGTGCCTTGGCGAGCGCGGTCGTTTCGGCCGAGAAATCGGCGTCTTCGATCCGGCTGCGTGCTTCGGACAGATTGCTGGTCGTGGTGGTCATGTTCGCGACGGTCGATTCGAGGCGGTTCTGCACCGCGCCGAGATCGCCGCGACCGGCCGAGATCGAGGTCAGCGCGGCATCGATCACCGCCATCGCCTTCGACGCATCTTCCTGGGTTGCGATCGACAGGTCGCTGCCCGCCGCCGTGCTCGCCGTGAAGCCGACCGATGCCATCGCTGCGCTTTCGCCACCGACGATGATCGTCTTGCCTTCTTCAGCTTCCAGGAAGACGCGATCCGCCTTGAACTGCACGCCGACGACACCGTCATTGTTGCCGCTGGCTTCGTCCTCGTCCAGATCGGCTTCGTCGAACCCGGTCGTGACTGCGGTCCCGCCGGTCGCCTGGGCGCTGGCAATCGTCTCAGCGTCTGCCTTCAGCGTGATGCCGCCGTCCGATGCGAGCAGCTTGATCTTGCCGTCGTCCGTCTTGGTCGCGGTGACACCGGCGTCGGCATTGGCGTTGATCGCCTCGACCAGCGCATCCATGTCGAGCACGTCTTCATCATCGGCATTGGTGACGACATAATCGGCGAGGTCGAATTCCTCGTCGTTGATCGTCACGGTACCCTCGGTCAGATCATCCTCAAGCGTCACGGTGACTTCGGTACCGCCGGTCGCGGTCACGCCGGTCTTGTCCGACTTGGCGTTGATCGCCGTAACCTTGTCAGCCAGATCGCCGCTGGCGACCTCTTCGTCATCGACAGTCTTGGTGCTGGCGTCGATCCACTCACCGTTGATCTGCAGCGTGTTCTTGGCCAGCGCCGCCGTGGTGACCGCCGTACCCTGTACGCTGCTTTCGGCACCGACCTTGAGGCCCAGCTTTTCGGCCGAGGTGTTGAGCATCGCCATCGAGATCGTCTCGTTGGCATTGATGCCGGTCTGCAGCGTCACGTCGTCGGTCTTGCCGTCGAGCAGGCTGACCCCGTTGAAGTTGGCCGTCTTCGAGATGTTGCCGACTTCCGCGATCAACTGGGTCATTTCGGCCTGCAGCGTCGAGCGATCGCTGCTGCCCAATGTGCCGTTGGCCGCCTGGGTCGACAGTTCCTTCATGCGCTGAAGCATGTTGGTGACTTCGCCCAGCGCGCCTTCCGCCGTCTGGGCCAGGCTGATGCCGTCATTTGCGTTGCGGATCGCGACGCTCATGCTCTTGACCTGGGCGGTCATGCGGCTCGCAATGGCGAGGCCGGCGGCGTCGTCTTTCGCGCTGTTGATGCGCTTGCCAGTCGACAGACGCTCCATGGCGGTCTGCAGCGAGGCCGACGCCGTCTTCGAAGCGTTCGCGGCGCGCAGGCTCGCGATGTTCGTTCCGATAACAGTCATGTCTTGTCTCCGTTCAATCCGGCGTCTCCCCGTTCCCCCCTGAATGCGAAGGAGCCCGAGCCGCCAAAGGGGTGAACGGCAGGGTGCGCGGCGGATTAAGCAGTTTTCTGCGCAGTTTTTCGCAGCTCTCGCGCGCGCGTAGAGGCCCGCGCGGCTAACTGGAGCCGGAAAAAGCTGTTTTTTTGAATTGGTTTACTCGCCGTTTACCACCAATCCCGCATTCCCCCGTTCAACAGGGGGTTCTCGAATGCAGACCATCTTTCCGTCGGCCGCAGTCCTTCGCCAGAATTACGCGCTGGTTTCGGCGCTGCGCTCACAGGGATTCACGATCGGCGCGGCCGACAAGGTGAAGCCGATGCCCGGCGACCTGTTCATGATCGTCGAGGGTGAAGCGCCCCCGGTCTCCGCCCGCACCCTGGTGCTGGCCGAGGGGCCGGTCGCGGCAATCCCGTTCCATGACGGCAATCCCGCGCGCCTGTCCTATGGCGCGGACGACGCGGCGGTCGCGACCGGTTTTGCCAGCGCGATGCTGCGCGGCGCGCATGCGCCGGTCGCCGCCGACCCCGAAAGCCTTGCGCTCTATGCGCTGGCCGAGCGCGTTGCCGCCGCCGATATCACCGTGCTGATCAACGGACCGACCGGCACCGGTAAGGAAGTGCTGGCCAAGGCGATCCATAACGGCTCCACCCGTCGCGACGGCCCGTTCATCGCGGTCAATTGCGCGGCCCTGCCCGAAACCATGCTCGAAGCGCTGCTGTTCGGCCACCAGAAGGGCGCGTTCACCGGTGCCAATGCCTCGGGCGAAGGCTTTTTTCGTGCCGCCAATGGCGGCACGCTGCTGCTCGACGAAGTCGCCGAAATGCCGCTCGCGCTCCAGGCCAAGCTGTTGCGCGCGCTGCAGGAACGCGAGGTGGTGCCGATCGGCGCAACCGCTGCTGAAAAGATCGATGTGCGCGTCATCGCCTGCGCCAACCGCGACTTGCAGGCCGAGGTGATGGAAGGCCGCTTCCGCGCCGACCTTTACTATCGCCTGTCGGTATTCCCGCTGTCGACCAAGCAACTGGCGGCGCGCCCCGGCGATGTCGCCGCGCTGGCCGCCGCGATGGTCCTGCGGCACAGCGCTGGCCGCGCGCGGCTGCCCTGGGTGACGCGCGCGGCGCTGGCGGTGCTGCAGGCGCATGACTGGCCGGGCAATGTCCGCGAGCTTGAGAATGTCATCCAGCGCGCGCTGCTGCTGTGCATGGGCGATGCGATCACTCCGGATCACCTGATCTTCGATCGCCCGGCGGTGCCCGTGGCGGTTGCGGTCGAGACGGGGCAGCTCAGCAATATCGTCCAGCTCAGCGAATTCGCGGCGATCCGCGAGACGCTGGCGGCGTGCGGCGGCAGCCGGATCGAGACCGCGAAACGGCTCGGCATTTCCGAACGCACGCTGCGCTACCGCCTCGCCAAGGCGCGCGAGCAGGGCGAGGATCTGGTCCGGAGGATTAGCGCATGAGCGGGATCGGCGGAATTGGCGGCGGTGCCAGCGCTTTTGGTGGCGTCGACCGGGTGATGCAGCTGCGCGCCCAGATCCTCGAGCGTAACGAGGCACTGCAGCGCGCGACAAGCGGTGCTGCAGCTCCGGTCGGTACGCCGGGCGTCCAGCCCGCTGGCCCGTCCAGCTTCATCGATACGATGCAGCAGGCGGTCGCGAACGTGAATGGCGCGCAGAGCCGCGCCAGCGAACTCTCCGCCGCCTATGAACGCGGCGAAACGGTGGACATCGCCAAGGTGATGCTCGCCCGCCAGGAGGCGTCGGTCGGGTTCGAAGCGACGCTTCAGGTCAGGAACAAGCTGCTGACCGCCTATCGTGACATCATGAGCATGCCGGTCTGATCGCCATGAGCAACGCCATCGCCACCACCGACGCCCCTGTCCCCGCCACCAGCGGTGGCACGGCCAACCCCCTCAAGCAGATGGGCGACCTGTTCGCCCAGCCGGCGGTCAAACGCAGCCTGCCGCTGATCTTCATGCTCGGCCTGATCGGCGCTGCCGCGCTGGCGTGGATGATGCTGTCGACCCCGCCGCAGCGCGTGTTGTTCGCCAATCTGCCCGAAAGCGACAAGGCGGCGGTAGCGCAGGCGCTCGACGCCGCGAGCATCGCCAATGGCATCGACGGATCGGGTTCGATCACCGTCGCTGAGGATGATTATCACAAGGCGCGCATGCTGCTCGCCGGGCAGGATCTGCCCAAGGCGGCACCGGGCGGCTACGCCCTGCTCGACAATATGCCGATGGGCGCGAGCCGCGCGGTCGAGGGTGAACGGCTGCGCCAGGCGCGCGAGACCGAGCTTGCCCGATCGATCGGTGCGATCGACACGGTGGCCGAGGCGCGCGTGCATCTTGCCACCCCCGAAGCCAGCGTGTTCGTGCGCGACAAGGCGGAACCCAGCGCATCGGTGATCGTCAAGCTCCAGCCCGGCCGCACGCTCAGCGAGGCGCAGGTCCGTTCGATCGTCAACCTCGTCGCCTCGTCGGTGCCGGGGATGAAGCCCGATGCGGTGACGATCGTCGACCAGATGGGCGCGCTGCTCAGCAAGACCGGGCAGGAATCTAGCGCTGGCGATGCGCGGATCGATTTTCAGAACCGGGTCGAGGACAAGGTGCGGCAACAGCTGGTGACTTTGCTCACCCCGTTGCTCGGCGCCGGCAATTTCAGCGCCGAGGTGCAGGCCGAGGTCGATCTGGACGAAAGCCAGGCAACGCGCGAAAGCTATGACAAGGAAGGCACGGTGGTCCGCGCCGAACAGGGCAACTGGACCGGCGCACCGCGCGACGGTGCGGCGGCCCCAGGCGGCATCCCGGGCGCACTGTCCAATGTGGCTCCGGCGCCGAGCACGGTTGCAACGCCGACCCCCGCTGCCCCCGCTCAGCCCGGCCAGCCCGCAACGCCCGCCGCCGCGCCGGGCATGAAGCAGAGCGACAGCTTCACCCGCACCTACAGCAATGGCCGCGAAGTCTCCGTGACCCGCAACATGCCGGGCAGCATCAAGCGCCTGTCGGTCGCGGTGCTGCTGCGCGAAGAGCCGGGCAAGCCGCGCGGCCAGGTCGAGATTCGCCAGATCGATGAGCTGGTCAAGGCGACGGTCGGCTTCAAGGCCGATCGCCAGGATCAGGTCACCGTGGTCAGCCGCAAGTTCAGCACCAACGCCGCGACCGAGGCCGAGGGCATCCCCTTTTACGAAACACCATGGTTCGCGATGGTCGCGCGCAACGTCACCGCGCTGGTGATCGCGCTGCTCGTCCTGCTGCTCGGCGTGCGTCCGCTGGCCCGCGCGCTGATGCGCCGCCGCGACGATGCGCGGGGGGGCGGTGCGCCGATGGGTGCCGCCGATGGCGTGCAGCTGCCGACCCCGGTCAGCCCGCAGATGTTGTCCGGGTCCGGCCTGTCGCTTGGCGACCGGGTCGGGCTGGTGCGCGATTTCACCCGCGACAACCCGGCACGCGCCGCGCTGGCGGTGCGCGACATGATCCGTACGGGAGGGCAGTGAGATGAACGCCCCGCGCCGCTTTACCGGAGTCGAACGCGCCGCCGTGCTGATGATGGTGGTTGGCGACGAAGAGGCCGCCGCGATCCTGCAAAAGCTAGATCCCGACGAGGTGCGTCAGCTCGGCAGCGCGATGATGGCGGTGGCCGACGTCAGTGAATGGGAAATGGCGCAGGTCCTGGATGACTTTACCGGCCGCGCGCAGGAGCGCAGCGCGATCCAGTTCGATCCGCGCCCCAAGCTGGAAACGGTGGTGACCAAGGCGCTGGGGCCGGAGCGGGCGGGTACCGTGCTCGCCAGCATTCTGCCGCCCGAACCCGCCGAATCGATCAGCGCGCTCGCCTGGATGGACGCGACCGAGATTGCCGGGATGCTGGAGGATGAACATCCGCAGATCGCGGCGGTGCTGCTCGCGCATCTTGACCCTGCGGTTGCGGCGCAGGTGCTGGAAATGCTGCCCGAAGCGGTTCAGCCCCAGGTGCTGCGCCGGGTCGCGCGGCTGGGTCCGGTCACGCCGGATGCGATCGCGACGCTGACCCAGCTGCTCGAACGCCATAGCGGCCAGCCCAAGCGCGTGGCGGGCCTCCAGATGGGCGGCGCGCGCGAGGCGGCGAAGATCATGTCCTCGGCGCGCAAGATCACCGAGCAGAAGGTGATGCCCAAGCTCGCCAAGATCGACCGCGAGATCGCCCGCGCGATCGAGGAGGCGATGTTCGTGTTCGACAATCTGCTCGAGCTCGACGACAAGAATATGGGCACCCTGCTCCGCAACATCGACAGCGACGTGCTGGTCCGCAGCCTCAAGGGCGTGGACGAAGCGGCGCGCACCCGCTTCCTGTCGTGCATGTCGAGCCGTGCGGCCGACACGATCCGCGACGAACTGGAAGCGCGCGGCCCGATGAAGATGGCCGAAGTGCTCGACGCGCAAAAGGCGATGATCGCTATCGCGCGCCAGCTGGTGAAGGACGGCACGATCACCATGCCGGGCGGCGGCGGAGACGATGATTATGTCTGATTTCGTCCCCGGCCTGGCCGCGCGCAGCGACGGAATCGCCGACGCGCTCAAGCGCGCCTTCGCCCCGCCCGACGGCTTTGCCGCGCGTGCCATTGCGCCCCGCCCGCCCGCCACGCCGCGCCATTTCGCGCCGGAAGCGCCGGGGCACAAGCCGACCCAGGGCTGGGACATGTTCGAGGCGGACAAGGCGGCCGAGCCGACGCCGTTCGTCGATCCGGTCGCCGCCGCACGCGCGGCCGGCTATGCCGAGGGGCTTGCCGCCGGCCGCGCCGAGGCCGATGCGGCGATAGCGGCGCAAACCGCGCTGCTGACCCAGGTCAGCGACGCCCTGGCACGGGGCGCGCATTTCGACCGCGCGCGGATGGCCGGGCACCTGCGCCAGACGGTGCTGCACCTTGTCACCCGCATGATCGGTGAGGCGGGGGTTGCCCCCGATATCCTCGCCGCCCGGATCGAGGCGGCGACCGACCTCCTCGCCGACAGCGCCGAATCGGCGATGTTGCGGCTGCACCCCGACGATGTCGTGCTGGTGCAGGATCATCTGCCCAAGACCGTCTTCCCGGTCGGCGACGCGACGCTCAAGCGCGGCGCATTCGTCATCGAAAGCGCATCGACCATTGTCGAGGACGGGCCGGACCTGTGGCTCGACCAGCTGGCGCAGGCGATCGACCGCGTGCCGATTCCGCCGGCGTGCTGACCGGCGCGTCCTTCGGCTTCGTTCCCCTGCGAAAGCAGGGGCCCAGAGCCAAGCAGGTCAGCGTTTGTGACCCTGGGCTCCTGCTTTCGCAGGAGCGCATTCTGACCTTTTTGCGAGCCAGCTGAATCATGTTCAACGATTTCACGGCGGATTATCTCGATGGCCTCGCCCGCGGCGGGTTCCGGCCGCAGCCCAAGGTGTCGGGCCGCCTGTCCTCCTATGACGGGCTGCTGATGGAGGCGGTCGGCCTCTCGCTGCCCGTGGGCACGGTCTGCGCGATCGGCACCGGCGAGCATCGCGTCGAGGCTGAGGTGATCGGCTTTCGCGGCGGCAAGACCTTGCTGATGAACCTGGGCGGTCCCGCCGCCCTGCTCCCCAACGCTCCCGTCCGCCCGGTCGGTCCGCCGGGAGAGGCGGAGGTCGGCGCGGCGATGCTGGGCCGCGTCGTCGATGGCGCGGGCAAGCCGATCGACGGGCTCGGCCCGATTCGGGGGGCAGGCAAATGGCCGCTCGCGGGCAAGATCCAGTCGCCGCTCGACCGTGGGCGCGTGCTCCAGCCGATGGATGTCGGGGTGCGCGCGATCAACGGCCTGCTGACGATCGGTCAGGGCCAGCGCGTCGGCATCATGGCGGGATCGGGCGTCGGCAAATCGGTGCTGCTCGGCATGATGGTCCGCGCGGCCAAGGCCGATGTCATCGTCATCGGCCTGATCGGCGAGCGCTCGCGCGAAGTGTCCGACTTTCTCGAGACCAAGGTCGCTGGCGCGGCGCGGGCGCGTTCCGTGGTCGTCGCGGTCCCCGCCAACCACTCCCCCGTGCTGCGTATCCGCGGCGCGCTGCGGGCCACCGCCATCGCCGAAGCCTTTCGCGACGAGGGCAAGAAGGTGCTGCTGATCATGGATTCGCTCACCCGCGTCGCGCATGCCGGGCGCGAGATCGGTCTGGCACTCGGCGAACCGGCCAGCGCGCGCGGCTATCCGCCCAGTGCCATTGCCATGCTGCCCAGTCTGATCGAGCGTGCCGGGACCGATGTTCACACCGGCGGGTCGATCACCGCGATCTACACCGTGCTCGCCGATGGCGACGACGGCAACGACCCGGTGGTCGACAGCGCCCGCTCGATCCTCGACGGCCATATCGTGCTGAGCCGCGCGCTCGCCGAACGCGGCGTCTATCCCGCGATCGACCTGGGGCCATCGGTCAGCCGCGTGATGACCGATATCGCCGACAAGAAACACGTCGCCGCCGCGCGTGTGTTGCGCCGTCACCTCGCGACGTACGAAGAGAATCGCGATCTCGTGCTGATGGGCGCCTATCGCGCCGGAGCAGACGCACAGATTGACGCGGCGATTGCCTGTCACGACACGGTGCTCGACTATATCCGCCAGCCCTATGACGAGACGGTCAGCCTCGACGAGGCGGTGACCGAACTGGTCGGCGTGTTCGGGGATGCGTAGTTTGATGGCGGCACCAGCCCGCTCCCCCACCCGGCCACCCATCAAGTGTACCGTCTGGGTGGCCGGGTGGGGGAGCGGGCTGGTGCCGGAACCCAACAAAAATGCCTGACAAACACGCCAAAAAGCTCGGGCGCCTCCACCGCGTCCGCACGCTCCAGCTCGACATGGTGCGCGCGAGCGAGGTTGCCGCGCGCGAGAAGGTCGCCGCCGAACAGGCGCTGCGTGCCCGGATCGAATCGCTGGCGCAGGGCGTCGCGCCGTCGCCCGCGCCGCTCCCCGGCAGCGCGACCAGCCTGATCGCCGCTGCCCATTATCGCGAACGGCTGCACCAGTCGGCCTTTGCCGCCGAGCGTCGCGTCGCCGATGCGCAGCGCGGGCTCGATCACGCCCGGTCGGCAACGCAGGAAGCCAAGCGCGACCAGAGCGCGATCGAGAAGCTGATCGAGCGCGCCGAGGCCAATGCCTCCCGCCGCGCCATGCGCGCGCTGGAGGATATGCCGGCCATTCCGAGAAAACGGCACGATCCTTGCTGATTACCGGGCGAAGGAGTTTCGCCCGACGTGACCGATCTGCTCGCCTCGACCGCCTTGACCCAGTCCTCTCCGCTATCGGGGTCGCGCGCTGCGCCTGTCGCCGCTGCAGGAAGCGGGGATTTCAAGCGTGCACTCGATTGCGTGATGCCCGGCATCGCGCCCGCGACCGGCAAAGCGGTTGCCGGTGGCGGCAAGGATTTGCCGGTCCCCGGCAATGGCGCGGCGGTGGACGACGATGCCGACACGGATGACGCACTGCTGGCATGGATGCCGGAGGGGATGATCCAGGTGCCGCTCGAAGCGCCGCTTCCTGCCCGCATCGCGGTCGGCATGCCGGGCGCTGCGGTTGCCGCGCCGGTCACGGATGCGGCTGATGCCGCCGCGCTTCCGGTCGCATTGCCCGAGGCGAGCGCGCTTCCCGGCGAAGCTGCAGCTGTGGTCGAGGGCGATGCATTCGCCGCATCGCTGGCATCCGCCCCTGACGCTCCGGCGTCATCCCTGGTTTCCACCCCGCTTCGCACCCTGCGCGCGGTTCCGGCCAAGGCCGAGCCGGGCGTAGGGGGCGGGGTCGCTGCGGCGGAGGCGCGGATTGATCGTGCCGCCGCCGCAGCACCCGAGCTTGCCGCGCGCGCGCCGGTCGTCCAGGCCGCGCCCGCAGCGCAGGTCTTTGCCGCTGCGCTTGCCGCGCCGTTGGTCGAGCCGCTCGACACTATGACGCCCGCCGACCCGGCCAGCCCAGAAGTGCAGCTGTTGCGCGCGGTCGAGCTTCAGCGCACCACCGTGCAGGCGACCGCCCAGGCTGATCAGGCCCCGCTCGACCTCAGCCGCGACGACTGGACCGGCAAGATGATCGAGCGGATCGCCGCGCTGCGCGAGGGCGTCGAAGCGGCCGACGCGCGCATCCGGCTCGCGCCCGAACATCTCGGCACCGTGGACGTCGCGATCCGCCGCGATGGCGACCGCATCCAGGTGCATTTCACCGCCGAAAATCCGGCGACCCGCCAGTTGCTCGCCGACGCCGCGCCGCGTCTTGCCGAACTTGCCGAAGCGCGCGGGCTGAAGCTCGGCCAGTCGAGCGTCGATAGCGGCGGCAGGGATTCGCGCGGCCAGCCGCACCAGCAGCCACAGCCTTCCACACCCGCCCGCCCGGCATCGGCGCGCGCGGCCAGTGGCACCGCGTCCGACGCGCGGATTGCCTGAACCATCCTGAGGGGGATTTGAGATGAGCGATACCGAAGCAGCCGCAGCGCCCGCGAAGAAGAAGGGCGGCATGATGAAATGGCTGATGATCGGCACCGGCCTGGTCGTGCTGATCGGTGGCGGTGTGGGTGGCGGCCTCTATGCTGCCAATTCCGGCCTGATCGGCGGGGGCGCCGCGCAGGGCGAAAGCGCCGATGCCGATACGCCGCGCCTCGTCCCCAAGAGCGAGGAAGTTCGCGCCGCCGCCGGCAAGGAAGGCGAAGAGGGCGGCGAGAGCAAGGGCAAGCCGACGCCGAAGGGCGAGGGCGGCGATAAATATGCCTCCACCTATTATCAGATGGAGAAGGAGTTCACCTCCAACCTCCGCGAAAGCGTCCATTTCGTCCAGGTCGGGGTCGCGATTTCGACCCCCTATGACAATCGCGTGATCGAGAATCTCAAGACGCACGAACTGGCGGTGCGTTCGGCGATCCTGCTCGCGCTTGGCGAGACCAATGAGGACGATGTCTTCACCGCCGATGGCAAAACCCGCCTGCAAAAGCGCCTTGCCGCCGCAATCAACGGTGTTCTCAAGGAAAAAGAGGGATTTGGCGGAATTGCTAACGTCTATTTTACCAATTTCATCGTTCAGTGAACGGGCATGGTTAACGCCCCTTCAGAGATGACCCTTCAGGGAAATGCGTCGGATCGGCGTGAGCGCCCGCGCGCCGGCGCCGAACATGCGCCCGCATTGGGGGCCGCGAACCTCAACCCGTTCGGCGATCTGCACGGTGTGCAGCATCTGACCGCGCGGCTTGCCAAGGCGCTGAAGCCCGTGTTCGAGCCGCTGCTGGGCGAAGGGCTGCGCGTCTGGGCCGAGCCGCTGTCGGTGCAGCGTCACGCCGATTACCGCGCCGAGCGGCCCGCCGGGCTGACTGCGTGGCTGCCGCTGGCGATGACACCGGGGCGCGGCCGCGCGTTCATCCTGATCGACGGCAAGCTCGCCTATGAAATGCTCGACCGCTTCTTTGGCGGCGATGGTGAGGCACCGCACCCGATGCCGACCGACTTTACCGGATCGGCCGAGACGCTGCTGCACCGGCTGGCGGACAGCATCGCGGCGCAACTGCGTCCGGCCTGGGAGTTGCTGGCCGAGATCGACTTCAGCTTTGCCCCCGCGCCGACGCCATTGTCGGTCGCGCCGGAGATCGAGGGCGGCGACGCGATGGTCATCACCCGCATCGGTGTCGCACAGGGCGGGGCCAAGCCGCACTGGATCGACATTCTCTATCCCGTCAGCGCGCTGAAGCCGTGGAGCCCAGCGCTCACCGCCAAGGTGATCGGCGGCGCGCCCGAGGTCGAGCCGCAGTGGCGCAACGCGCTGACCCGCGCCGCGCTTGGCGTGCGGCTGCCGGTGCGCTCGGTGCTGGCCGAACCGGTGGTGCCCGCATCGACGCTGATGGCGCTCAAGCCCGGCGACGTCATCCCGATCAGCTTCGGCCCCGATGTGCCGGTGATGGTCGGCCCGCGCCGGATCGGATGCGGCACCGTCGGCACCGCCAATGGCCGGGCCGCCATCCGCCTGACCCGTTTCGACACCCCTGAGATCGAGGACGCACGATGAACGACATGACCGGCAGCTTCGCCGCCGAGACCGCGGCCGCCGCCAATTTCCACCTGCTCCAGGATGTCGGGGTCAAGCTGACCGTCGAGATCGGATCGACCACGCTGACGCTGCGCGAACTGCTCGCGCTCGCCGAAACCAGCGTGATCGAACTGGACCGCGAGGCCGACGAGCTGCTCGACGTGTTCGTCAACGGCACGCTGATCGGGCGGGGCGAGGTGGTCACGGTCGGTGAGAAATTCGGCGTGCGCATGACCGAACTGGTCGCGCCCGAAAAGCGGGGCTGATCGACCATGATGTGGTCCTATATCCTCAAGCTGGTCGTGCTGCTGCCGCTGGTCTGCGGTCTGCTGATCGGCTGCCTCTATCTGTGGCGCAAGCTGGAGGCGCGGCTGCCCGGCAATCAGGGCGATCGGATGCTCAAGGTGAAGGAAACGATGATGGTCTCGACCGGCACGCGCATCGCGGTGCTGGAGGTCGAGGGCAAGCGGCTGCTCGTTTCGGTCAGCCGCAACGGCGTGACGCTGATCGACCGGATCGACGGATGAGCCCGATGCTGCGCCACCTCATGCTCCTGCTCGGCGCGCTGGCGCTGGCGTTGTTCGCGGTCGCTCCTGCGTTCGCGCAGGAAGCCGCCGCCGCGGCGCCCGTGGCTGCGCCGACGGCTGCCGCGACCCCGGGTGCGGGCGACGCGATCGACCGCGCGCTGGGCGACCTTGGCGGCGGCGATGCGCCGCTCAGCCTGTCGCTGCAGGTGCTCATCATCATGGGCCTGCTCACGGTGCTGCCGGGCATCCTGCTGATGATGACCAGCTTCACCCGGATCATCATCGTGCTGGCGATCCTGCGTCAGGCGCTGGGGCTGCAACAGACCCCGCCCAATCAGGTACTGATCGGCCTGTCGCTGTTCCTGTCCTTCTTCGTGATGGCGCCGACCATCGAGCAAATGAACCGCACCGCGATACAGCCCTATGCGGAGGGTCGAATCGGCGCGACGCAGATGATCGAGGAAGCGTCCAAGCCGCTCCACGCCTTCATGCTCAAGCAGACGCGGGTGAAGGACATCACCATGTTCGCCGGCATCGCCAAGACCGGCCCGATCGCCAATCCGCAGGACACGCCCTTTTCGATCCTGCTCCCCGCCTTTGTCACCAGCGAGCTCAAGACCGCGTTCCAGATCGGCTTTCTGATCTTCCTGCCCTTCATCGTCATCGACCTGATCGTCGCCACGGTGCTGATGAGCCTGGGCATGATGATGATGTCGCCGACGATCATCTCGATGCCGTTCAAGCTGCTGCTGTTCGTGCTGGTCGATGGCTGGGCGCTGACGATGGGCAGCCTTGCTTCAAGTTTCTCAGGATAGACGGACATGGACGCAGATTATTTCCTGTCGGTCGCGCGTGAGGCGATGTGGATCCTCGCGCTCGCCTCGGCTCCGATCCTGATCCCGGCGCTGCTGTCGGGCCTGATCCTCGGCATGATTCAGGCGGCGACGTCGATCCAGGAGCAGACGCTGACCTTCGTGCCCAAGCTCGCGATCGTCGGGGTCAGCCTGGTGATCTTCGGCGGGATGATCATGACCCTGCTGGGCGATTTCACCACGACGATCTTCGAACGCATTCCGGATCTGGTGAAGTGATTCCGACCCCGCTCTTCCTTCCGTCACCCCCGCGAAAGCGGGGGCCCATCTCCGACGCCGACCACAAGCTGTGGCGGTGCGAGGATGGACGGTCCGGGAGATGGGCAGGTAAGATTGCCGCCGGCAATCTTAGCCATGCGCGGGGCGCATGGCAGACCTGCCCATTCCCCGCTTTCGCGGGGATGACGACTCAAGAACCTTCCGCCGGGTCGATCCACTGACATGCTCGGCTTCGGCCTCGCGATCGAGCCGCAGCTGTGGGCGCTGCTGTTCACGATGGTGCGTGTCGGGGCGGCGTTCATGGCCGCGCCGGTGTTCGGCGCGGTCGCGGTGCCGCTCAACGTCCGTGTCCTGCTGACCGCCGCCGTCTCGATCCTGTCGATGCACGCCGCGCCGATCGCGGTGCCGGGCGAGGTGTTCGTGCTGACCACGATCCTTGCCGTCGCGGCAGAGGCGCTGGTCGGTCTCGCGCTCGGCTTCATCCTTCAGATCGCCTTTGCCGCGCCGTTGGTGGCGAGCGAGGTGATCGGCGTGTCGATGGGCCTCAGCTTCGCCACCGCGATCAACCCGCAGACCGGCCAGTCGACCCCCGCGCTGGGCCAGTTCCTGACCGTGCTGATCACTTTGCTGTTCCTCGCGGTCGACGGCCATCTCGTGCTGGTCGAGCTGATCGTGCGCTCCTACGAACTGCTGCCCCCCGGCGGCGCCTGGCTCACCCCGGGCAAGCTCATGAACATCGTGCTGTTTGGTGGCTATGCCTTTCTCGCCGGGCTGCTGCTGGCGCTCCCGGTCGGCTTCCTGCTGCTGTGCCTCAACATCGTCGTCGGCATGCTCTCGCGCTCGGCCCCGGCGCTCAACCTGTTCGCGATCGGCATTCCCGCCAGCCTTGCGATGGGCGTCCTCGCATTGCTCGCCGGCATGCCCGCGATGGGCGATTACATGCTCGTCATCGTGCGTGAGGCGCTCGACGCCGCGCAGGCCCTGGTCCTTGGAGGGCTGGGCTGATGTCGGAGAGCGCGGGCGAAAAGACCCAAGCACCAACACAAAAGCGCAAGCAAAAAGCGCTCGACGATGGCGACCTGCTCAAATCGCGCGAGTTCGGCGCCGCGCTGATCATGCTGCTCGGCTGCGGCTGGATGATCCTGATGGGGCCGCAACTGCTGTCGGCGATCCGCGAAGTCATGACGGCAAGTTTCAGCTTCGGCCGCGCCGATATCGAGAGTTTTCAGCCGTGGAAGCCGCTCGCCACCGCAGGGTGGAAGCTCGCGCCGTCGATGGGGGCGCTGCTCGCCGTCGCCCTTGGCGGCGCGGTGCTGAGTCAGGCGGCGCTCGGTGCATTCCGCTTCAACGGCAAGCTGCTGGCACCCAAGGGCAACCGCATCAATCCCGGCTCCGGCCTCAAGCGCATCTTCGGCCCGACCGGCTGGATCGAACTGGGCAAGTCGCTGCTCAAGGTGGTGCTGCTCGGCGGCATGGGCGCGTGGCTGCTGTGGGGATCGGCGCCGATGACGATGGGGCTGGTCTCGTCCGACCTCGGCACGGCGGTGAAATCGCTCGGCGATACCTTCGCGACGCTCGTCATCGTGATGGCCGGAGGACTGCTGCTGATCGCGGGCATCGACCTGCCGATCCAGATCTTCCGCCACATGCAGCGGCTCAAGATGAGCCTGCAGGAAGTGAAGGACGAATATAAGGAAACCGAAGGCTCGCCCGAGGCCAAGGGCCATCGCCGCCAGCGCCAGCGCGAAATTGCCAAGGGCGGCCTGCGCAAGAGCGTCGCGACCGCGCATGTCGTGCTGACCAACCCCACCCACTTCTCGGTCGCTTTGCGCTACGATCAGGGCAGGGATCAGGTGCCGGTGGTGGTCGCCAAGGGCCGCGGCGAGATCGCGCTGGCGATCCGCGAGCTGGCCGACGAATTCGCGGTGCCGCGGATCGAACTGCCCCCGCTCGCCCGTGCGCTCTACTTCACCAGTCGTGAAAATCAGGAGATTCGCGACGACCTCTACCTCGCGGTCGCGACGGTGCTGGCGTTCGTGTTCGGGCTCGACAAGCGCGCGGGTGGGGCGATGCCGACGGTCAAGGTGCCGGAAACCGCGCTGTTCGATGAAGAAGGCCGCCAAACCGGCCTTAAGCCGGCATGACCATAGCCGTTTATCGAAGCATGGGGGACGTCGGCCATGGCCATTGAATCGATTGCCAAAACGCTTGGGACCGGATCGGGCATCGACACGACCGCACTTGTCCAGAGCCTGGTCGATGCGCAGTTCGAGCTGAAGAACGCCGCGCTCACCAAGCGCGAGGAAACGCTGACCGCGCAGATTACGGCGGCATCGACGCACAAGAGCAACATCACCGGCTTCGCCAGCGCGCTTGCCAGCCTGACGCGCGGCGGCACGCTGGCGACTCAGCCGAGCAGCTCCAACCCCGCCATTCTCGGGGTCAGCCGCCTTGCCGGCGCAAATCTCGCCACCCTCAACGCCAAGGTCGAGGTACGCCAGCTCGCCGCGTCCCAGAGCGCCGCCAGCACAGCAGTCACCGACCGCACTGCCGCGATCGGACAGGGGACGCTCACCCTCACCTTCGGCACCGCCACAGTTGCCGACGGCGCGATGACCGGCTTTACCGCCGGAAGCGCAGTACCGGTCGCCATCACCATCGGCCCGGACAATAGCAGCCTCGACGGCATCGCCGCAGCGATCAACGCGGCCAAGGCGGGGATCGCCGCATCGGTCGTCACCGACAGCGGCGGCGCGCGACTGGTGGTCAAGGGCGCGAGCGGGGAGGCGCGCGCCTTCACCCTCACCGCAACCGAGACGCCGGGCCATACCGGCCTGGCCGCGCTCAATGTCGGCATCGGCGCGACCGGCACCACGATCGGCAGCGCCGCGTCCGACGCGATCGTCGCGGTCGACGGCATCGCGCTGCGCCGCGACGGCAACAGCATTTCCGACCTCGTCCCCGGCGTCCGGCTCGATCTGTCCTCGGCCCAGCCCGGCACGATCGTGACGATAGGGCGCACCGCACCGACCAGCGCGCTGCTCCAGGCCGCACAGGATTTCGTCGCGACCTATAACGAGGTCTATTCGGCGCTGAACGCGGATCTCGACCCGGTTGACGGTGCGTTGCGCGCCGATGCGGCGGCAAAGGCGGTGAAGCGCCAGCTCCAGCAGATCACCGTGGTACAGCTCGCGACCGGCGCGGCGGGTGAGCCGACCACGCTGGCACAAATCGGTATCCGCACCGAACGCGACGGCACGCTCAGCGTCGACTCCGCCACGCTCAGCCGTGCGCTGGTCGATTATCCGGAAGCGGTGGAGCGGCTGTTCGCGGAGCCGGTCGGCACTGATGCGACCGGAAACGGTGTCGCTGGTGCGCTCAACGCCATCGCCACGACTGCCACCAGCACGACGCGCGGGCTGGGGGCGAGCGAGGCGGGCTACACGCGCGCCAAGGCCGATCTTGATGAAGACAAGGCCGAGGTGCTTGCCAAGATCGAGGACACCCGCACCCGCATGACCCGCCAGTTCGCCAGCATGGACGCCAAGGTCGCGGCCTATCAATCGACGATGAGCTTCCTCGAATCGCAGGTTGAAGCGTGGAACAGTCAGGATTGATGCGATGACGCGCCCGATCCGCCTCACCACCGATGCCGCCGCCACCTATCGCACGATCGATGCGGTCGGACGGACTGCGGCCGCCGATCCGCATCAGCTGGTGGAGCTGATGTACAAGGAGTGCATCGCTGCGCTCCGTTCCGCCGCCTTTGCAACCGAAAAGGGCCAGTTTGCGGTCAAGAGCGAGCGCATCGCCCGCGCGACCGCGATCCTGTTCGCGCTGGAGGGCGGCCTCGATTTCGAACGCGGTGGCGACGTGTCGCGCACGCTCGCGACGCTTTATCACGGGCTTCGCAACCAGACCGTTCACGCCAGCATCGGCAGCGACCCAGCACCCTTCCGCGCGGTTGCCGACGACCTTGAGGAAATTGCGGGCGCATGGAGTGCGGCGCGGGCGGCTTGAATATGCGATAGAGACTTAAAGCGCTGTTCCCCGGCGAAGGCCGGGGTCCAGTTGCCACGGTGCCAGTGGTGCGCGCGCCCCCTGCAAGCACACCGATACTGGACCCCGGCCTGCGCCGGGGAACAGGAGGCGCGTGTTCCTCTCAGGTCTCAGTCCACCCACCGCCCCAGCATCTCCCCCACGCTCGTCATCACAGCCGGTCCGATCGGCGCGGCGCGCGGGGTGAATTGTGGCGCAGTCGGACCGCCTGCCGGTCCGTTCGCCAGCGGACGCCGGGCGAGTGCGTGCGGATGGCGCGCGGCCTCCGCCAGGTTCAGCACGGGAGTGACACAGGCAGCCCCATCGGGAAAGCGTGCGACCCACTCGTCGCGCGTCCTGCTGGCAAAGCGCCGCGCGAATTCACGCGCCATGTGCGGCCAGCCCGCGCGGTCGAATTGCGGGATTTTCGACGCCTCCAGCCCCAGCACCGCGCACAGATCGGCAAAGGCGGATGGCTCGATCGCGCCGACCGCGACATGGCGTTCATCGGCGCAACGATAGGTGCGGTAGAAGGGCGCCCCGCCATCGACCAGATTGGCCTCACGCCGGTCAAGCCAGCGCCCGCTCTGCGCCAGGCTCTGGGTCAGCGCCATCAGCGCGCCTACCCCGTCCACTGCGGCGGCATCGACGATCCGTCCTTCGCCATTCGCCTGCGCGCTCAGAATAGCACTGACCATGCCCAGCGCCAGAAACAGCCCGCACCCGGCATGGTCACCCAGCAGGGTCAGCGGCACCACCGGCTGATCCGGCGTACCGATCGCGTGCAGCGCTCCGCTCAGTGCCAGCACGTTGATGTCGCTGCCCGGACGTTCGGCCATCGGCCCGTCCTGACCCCACATGCTTGCCCGGCCATAGACCAGCCGCGGGTTGCGCATCCGGCACGCATCGGGGCCGATCCCCAGCGCCTCGATCGAGCGTGGCGGCATCCCTTCGATCAGCCCGTTGGCGCGATCGATCAGGTCGCGCAGCTCGCTGATCGACGCGGGATGGCGAAAATCGAGCATCAACTCGCGACGCCCGCGATACAGGCCGGGGACGACCGCGCTTGAGCTTGAGTCCGGCTGGACGATCCGGACGACATCCGCGCCCAGATCGGCGAGCAGCATTGCGGCGAACGGAACGGGGCCGATTGCGTCGATCTCGATGATCCGCACACCTGCCAGCGGTCCCTTGCCCTGCACCCATGCCTCCATAGCCGTCAGCCGGGTCAGGGTGGCCCATCATATCATTTTCCGCTAGGCTCGTTTTCAGTGCGGCGGTACCGCCCTCCGCGGCAACCCGGCATTAACGGGATCGTGACGCTCGCATGTTATGGTGGGCATCATGGTGAGCTCCGCCAACCTGACGGCCGATTCGCGCCGGCGCAGCATGCGCACGATTCTGGTCGTCGATGACAGCCGGACCAATTTGCACGTCATGGGTGCCGGACTTGGCGCAATGGGTTATATGGTCGTGCTTGCGCAAAGCGGGCGGGAAGGACTCGACCTGATCGCCGGACGCGGATTCGACCTGGTCATGATCGACATGATGATGCCAGGCATGTCGGGGCTGGAGATGCTGGTCGAATTGCGATCGACCCGGGATACGGCCGATCTGCCGGTGATCATGATTACCGGACTGAGCGAATCGGGCGGCGCGGTCGATGCCCTTGCGGCAGGAGCCGACGATCATCTGGCCAAGCCATTCGGGTTTGACGTGTTGCAGGCGCGGATCGAGCGGGTGCTGGAGCGCGCGGGCCGCATTGCCGAGCTGAAGCGTACAGTTGCCGTGCTCGATGCACGCATTGCCGCGCGCGCGATCGAACTGGGTGAAACCCGCAGCGAACTTGCCGTGACCCGTGCCGATCGTGCACGTTTGCTGGTGTCTTCCCGCAGTCTTCGGATACCCGTGGTCCCGCTCAGCGGAACCAGTGCCGCCTGACGAAATACAGGCCGACCCCGGCCGCGACCGCCAGGCTGAAGCCGGTAATCGCCCAGAATGATTCGGGATGATGGGCATAGGGAATGCCGTCAACATTCATCCCGAACAGTCCGGTGATGAAGGTCAGCGGCAGGAAGATCATCGCCACCACCGCGATCAGCAGCGAGCGCTGGTCGATCACCTCGGCACGCAGATCGGTCAGCGTTTCATGGATCAGCGCGGACCGCTCGCGGATGCTCTCCAGCTCCTCCGCCATCCGCGCCGCGCGGTCGGCGGCGGCGTTGATGTGCAGCCGGTCGTCGTCGCTCAGCCACGCCACCGGCAGCCCGGCGAGCTTTTCCAGCGCTACGCGCTGCGGATAGAGGAAGCGGCGATAGCCGATCGCCTCGCGCCGCACGCGGCTGACATTGCGGCGCAGATCGAATGCGTCGCGCGGATCAAGCTGTTCCTCGCAATCGTCGAGCGAATCGCCGAGCTGTGCGACATGCGGATCGAGCTGTTCGGTGATCGCGGTCGCCAGCGTCGCGATCAGATCGCCCGCGTCGCGAATTGCGCCCGCACGCATCGCCGCCTGCGCGGCATCAAGTGCATCGAGCGGCAGGCGCGTGACCGAGATCACCCGTTTGCCATCGGCGCGCATGCGGATCGAGGCGAGCGGATCGCTGCTCGCCATCTGCGCCTGCGTCATGCCGCGCAGGTTGAGCAACGCCGCGCCATCGACCTGCTCGCAGCGCGGGCGCGTCTCCAGCGCGGTCAGAGCGTCAATCGTGAAATGGTCGAGCGCGGCATGATCGCGCAACCACGCCTGCACCTCCTCATCGCGCGAAGTGAGGTGGATCCACACGAACTCGGCCTCGACCCCCAGCGCGTCGCGCGGGGCAATGTCTTCGACGGCCTGTGCCGTCACGCGATAGGCAAATCCACTCATCGCGTCGTTGAAACATCGACTGTCAGCCCGGGCAAGCCCTCTGGCGGCGCATCGCACAGCATGCGGTCGGCATCGGCGCGCGCGCGGTCGAGGATTGCGGCTGGCACATCGGCGCGATGCGTCACGCGATCCGCCTGCGCCAGCCAGCGCGCCTGCCGCAGTGTCAGATCATCGGGGTCGGGGGAGGTCAGCACGATCCGCTCGATACGGTCGCCGCGCGCCTCCGACCCGGAAATCCAGCGCGTCACCGCCTCGCCATCCTGTACCTTGAGCGGATCGAGCGGCCCGCTCAACGCTGCACCCAGCGCGCGCCGCCGCTCGCCCCCATCGGGCCAGCGCGCACGCATCGCCCCCCGCGCCGCCGCCAGCGCATCGGCGAATGCGCCAAGACCAGCCGGAACCAGCGGCTCGATCCGCTGCCGCAACGCCGCCGCCAGTCCTGCCGACGCACCGCCCGTGCCGATCGCGATCGTCACCGGATCACGCTCGACGATTGCGGGCAAGGTGAAGTCGCACAGATCGGGTCGGTCGGCGACATTGACCAGCAGCCCGCGCGCCTTGAGCCGTGCCACCACCGGCTCGGGATCCTCGCACGCGACCAAAGCGATCTGCGCCGACGCATCCTCGCCGACGATCACCGCGCCCGCGCGTTCGAGCAAGCGGCGCTTGGCCTCCGCCATCGCGCCGTCGCCCACCAGTATAGCCGGCCGCCCGTCCAGCCGCACAAAGACGGGCAGGCCGGAGCGTTTCACCGCACCCACTCGGGGACGCGCTCGGCCCCCATGATGGTTTCGGGCTGGATGCGGTCGGCAACCACCGCGAAACGGTCGCCTGACACCAGTACCTCAGGCACCAGCGCGCGGCTGTTATAGGTTGACGCCATGGTCGCGCCATAGGCGCCCGCCGTGCGGAACACGGCAAGGTCGCCCGACTTCACCAGATCGATCTCACGCCCCATCGCAAAGGTATCGCCGGTTTCGCACACGGGCCCTGCGATATTGGCGACGAACTTCTCGCCCGACGGCTCGACCGCCTCGAACGCATGATAGGCGTCGTACAGCGCCGGGCGGGCGAGGTCGTTCATCGCCGCATCGACGATGACATAGGGGTTGATGCTCGCCGGCTTGACCCAGATGACCTCGGTCACCAGCACCCCGGCATTGCCGCAGATGAAGCGGCCCGGTTCGAACATCAGCGTCACGTCCCAATCGGCGGTGACGCGCTTGACCATCGCGCCGAACTCCTCGGCGGACGACACCTTGTCGTCCGGCTCATAGGGAACGCCGAGGCCACCGCCCAGATCGACATGCGTGATCGTATGCCCGGCCGCGCGCAGCTGCGCGACCAGTTCGCCGACGCGCTTATAGGCAGCCTCCAGCGGGGCGAGCGTCTTGAGCTGGCTCCCGATATGGATCGCGACGCCGCGCAAATTCATGCCCGGCCGCTTGGCCAGCCGGTCGAAGATCGCGGGCGCGCGGTCGATCGCCACGCCGAACTTGTTCTCCGCCTTGCCGGTCGAAATCTTGGCGTGGGTGCCGGCATCGACATCGGGGTTGACGCGCAGCACCGCCGGCGCACTCTTGCCCTGCGCATGCGCGAGGTCGGCGAGCACTTCGCCCTCCTCCTCCAGCTCCAGGTTGAACTGGCCGATCCCCTCGTCCAGCCCCAGCTGCAGCTCGCTGCGGGTCTTGCCGACGCCCGAAAACACGATGTCCTCGGGCTTCATCCCCGCAGCCAGCGCGCGCTTGAGCTCGCCACCCGACACCACGTCTGCGCCATAGCCCTGCTTCGCCAGCACGCCGAGCACGGCGAGGTTCGGATTGGCCTTGATCGCGAACGCGATATGCACGCGCGGCAGATCGGCGAGCGCGGCCTTCAGCACCTGTGCATGCCGCTCCAGCGTCGCGGTTGAATAGACGTAGAAGGGCGTGCCCACTTCCGCAGCGATGGCGGGAATGGCGACGTCCTCGGCGTGCAGTACGCCGTTCTTGCGATTGAAATGGTCCATGATGATCTTCTTATTGCGGCGGCAGGTCGAACTCGTCGCTGCGCCGTTTTTCTGAGCTGCGCAGCACTTCGTCGCTGCGCGTCGGTCGCGTCTGGGGCGGCGCCTTCGTCAGGTCTGCCGGTGCCGGCGTGGCCACCGCCCCATAGGGTTTGGGGGGCAGCGTCTCCCCGGCGGCCGGTTTCAGGTCGCCCCGATTGCCGCATGCGGCCAGCAGAAGCGCCGTGAAGACCACCAGGGTTCGCATCGTCATTCTCCTCTTGCAGCCCGGGCGGCTGCAATCGCCGCACGCACCCGCGCCGGGGCCGTGCCACCAAAACTCATCCGGCTCGCGACCGAAGCATCGACCGTCAATACGTCAAACACGCGCGCATCGATACGCCCGTCGATCGCCTGCAGTTCCGCCAGCTCCAGCTGGTCGAGCCGCACGCCCTTCGCCTCCGCCGCCGCGACCGCGCGGCCGGTGATGTGGTGCGCCTCACGGAACGGGATGCCGCCCTCGCGCACCAGCCAGTCGGCAAGGTCGGTGGCGGTGGCAAAGCCGCTTTCGGCAAGGCCGCGCATCCGATCCGTCCGGAATTCCGCGCTCTCGACCATTCCGGTCATCGCCGCGATCGACAGCGCGAGCAGATCGTGCGCCTCGAACACCGGCGGCTTGTCGTCCTGCATGTCCTTGGAATAGGCGAGCGGCAGGCCCTTCATCGTGATCATCAGCGCGGTCAGGCACCCGACGATGCGGCCCGAATGCCCGCGCACCAGCTCGGCCGCATCGGGGTTGCGCTTCTGCGGCATGATCGAGCTGCCGGTCGACCATTGGTCGCTCAGCTTGACGAAGCCAAACGGCTGGCTCGCCCAGATCACGAACTCTTCGGCAAGGCGGCTGAGGTGCAGCGAACATTGCGCCGCCGCCATCAGATAATCGAGCGCAAAGTCGCGGTCGCTCACCGCATCGAGCGAGTTGCGCGTCGGCCCGTCAAAGCCCAGCGCCGCCGCCGTCATCTCGCGGTCCAGCGGAAAGCCCGTCCCGGCCAGCGCCGCCGATCCCAGCGGACAGCGATTGCCGCGCGTCCGTGCATCGCTGAACCGGCTGACATCGCGGCCGACCATCTCGAAATAGGCCATCAGATGATGCCCCAAAGTCACCGGCTGCGCGCTCTGCAAATGGGTGAAGCCCGGCATCACGCTGTCGGCATGCTCCTGCGCCCGCGTCAGCAGCGCGCCCTGCAACGCGTCGAGCGCGGCGAGCACCTGATCGGTCGCGTCGCGCACCCACAGGCGGAAATCGGTCGCGACCTGATCGTTGCGGCTGCGCGCGGTGTGCAGCCGCCCGGCAACCGGCCCGATCTTCTCGGCCAGCCGTGATTCGGTCAGCATATGAATGTCTTCGAGCGCCAGATCCTCCGGCACCCCGTCGCGTTCATAATCGGCGGCGACCGCGTCCAGCCCGGCGGAAATCGTCGCGGCATCCTGAGCCGACACGATTCCCTGCTGTCCCAGCATCGCGACATGCGCTTTCGATCCGGCGATGTCCTGGCGCCACATTCGCTTGTCGAACGGGATCGATGCGTTAATCTCGCGCATCACCGACGACGGGCCTTCGGCAAAGCGCCCGCCCCACATGGAATTGGAGCTTCCCTTGCGCTCGACGATCGCGCTTCTCCTTATACTGGGCCTTGGAACCGCCGGCTGCGATAGTGGCAAGCAACCCGAGCCGCAAGCAACCGCAACTGTCGCCGACGAAAGCCCGGCTGCGCCTGACAACGCGTCCGAAGAACCCGAACGCATCGGCACGGTCGACCGCAGCAACAAGGGTCAGGCCGCACCCGATTACGGCTTCCTCGACCCGGCAGGCAAGCCGGTGACGCTGGCGGCGTTCCGCGGCAAGCCGCTGCTGGTCAACCTCTGGGCGACCTGGTGCGCGCCGTGCGTGCGCGAAATGCCGACGCTCGATCGGCTCGCGGTGCGCGAAAAGGACAAGCTCCAGGTTCTGGTGATCAGCCAGGATCTCGACGGCGCGGCCAAGGTCACGCCCTTCTTCGAAAAGGCGAAGTTCGCCGCGCTCCAGCCCTATCTCGACCCCGACGTCAAATTCTCGACCGGCTATGGCGTCAACCTGCCGACGACGATCCTGTACGATGCTGAGGGCAAGGAAGTGTGGCGCGTCTCGGGCGATATGGACTGGGATGGCGAGACGGCTGCGACGTGGATTGGTGAGGCGGGGTAAGGCGCCATCAGGGTTCCGACCAGTTTGGAAGCTGAGGAAGCAGGTGTCGACGGCACCGTCCCGCGCTTTGAGAATTACCGATCAATCCTCCGTTTCAACTCGGATGGAAGTTCGATCTTGCGATCTCCAGAAGGATTGACCTGTTGGTAGCACCAGCCGAGCGTCTCCTTGAATCCCTCCATGTCGATGTACAGCTCCTGGTACCGCTTCTCGTAATCGCCATGCGAAATCTCAAAATCTCCTGCAATGCCGAGCCTGATTCCCTCGACCTCGAAGAACTGGGGGATCAGAAATTCCACCGGTAGCCAGGGATAGGAATCATTCGGACGGAACATCTGTCGGCCGATTCCATACATGAGGATGACGTCGCCAGGTTTGTGCACGCCGAACCATGGGATTACCCGGGATTCAATCGACTTCACCTGATAAGGTCGGCCGCCGACTGTGACGGTTTCCACGCGGGGGTCGGTCAACTCACCTTCGGCCAAGTTAAAGTGGAAGCGGAAGTTATAGGTGCTCGACTCGACCGGACGAGAAATGACGACTTCCATCGGCGACTTGCCGGCCTGCAAATTGCGACCATGACTGGCTGTGCATTCCAATCCGGCCATGACTGGCTTGCCGTCCGGCCAGTCAACCAGCACCCGCGACTGGGCTTTCCACCATGACGCTTCGTCGAAGGTGGCTAAAACATAGTGGCTGGGTTCATCTTTCGCATGAAGCGAAGATGCCGATCCGACCGCAATGATAGCGGCGAAGACCGCTGTCCGTGGGAGACGAAAGCCAGCTCTAATCATCGCAGCGCCCTCGCCTATTGTTCGCCCGGATAGCAGTGTCGTTTGCAGCCCTTGAGGAATCCCTAACATACGCAACCCCGTCGGGTTGTTCGCCATTGCCTCGTTCAGTCCGGCGATCTCACCCCCAACCCCCGCGCCAGCATCTCCGCCACCGTATCCGCGACCGCGCTCGC
>CAYMUJ010000019.1:0-4918 GCA_964393565.1 uncultured Stakelama sp.
CCCTGAGCGAATACGATGGATCAGGCGACCGGGCCGAGGCTGACGGTGTTGGCGAGCATCACCAGGGTGAAGGCAGCGGCGCCGACCAGAGCGACGGCGGAGCGGGCGAGACTTTCGAAACGGAGTGCCATGATGTTGTTCCCTCTTTTTGCTGTCCGACGGATCGTTCCGCCGGGGATGCCAGAAGGATTGCAGGGACCGTGCCAGTTTCAGCAAGTCTTTGATTCTAAGTCATTTGTAATAATATTTCTGGAATATATGGCGAAATTCACCGCACCAAATCGCAAAATACGCCAATATTCAGTTGCTGACGACGCGATTCCGACCCGCATGCTTGGCCTCGTAAAGCCGCATATCGGCACGGTTGAAACTTTCGGCGAGCGATTCACCAATATGAACCCGGGTCAGGCCGGCAGAAAAGGTAATCTCGCCGATCGGCCTGTCGGTCTCACGTAGCCGATAGCGCTTTGATGCGACCATCGACCGCGCATCCTCCATGAGGTCGCGCGCCTTGGCGATTCCGATCCCCGAAAACAGGATCGCGAATTCCTCACCACCATGACGTGCCACCAGGTGACCGACACACACCTCGCTCAATGCCTGTGCGATCGTCCGAAGCACCCGATCGCCAACCGTATGGCCGAACCGGTCATTGACGGACTTGAAATGATCGACATCGCAAACCGCGATGCACAGCCGCGCACCCGATGACTGCTGCGCGCTGAACGCTTCTTCGAACGCGCGGCGGTTGGGCAAATGGGTGAGCGCGTCGCGGCGCGCATTATCGCGGGCCTCTTCAAGCGCGCTCCGCAACTCGGTGGCTTCGCGCGTTGCGCTTTCGAGCTGCGATTCGGCGCGATGCACACGCTCCAGCATCGCGGCGGTAATCCGCGACAGGTCGTCGAGCACGGCCCCCTGAGGCCCCTCCCCCGAACGACGAATGGCATCGGCGCTGGCAGCCAGATCGCGGCCGAATCCGGCGGTTTCGGCACGCATCGCCTGGACCATGTCCTGAAAGCCTTCGACCTGCATCTGGGTCTTGGCAACCAGGCCACTGACCTTTTCACGCGCCTGCGCGGCGGCACCCGAAGCGTCGCCGCCCAGTGACTCAATGTCGCGCTGGGTCAGACGCACTCCGCCCTCGGTCAGATTCTCGACAGCCCGGGCAAGCGGACCGTCCGGATCATGCAACAAATGCCAGGCAAAGGCGAAGTTAGCCGGGCTCGGCTCAAGGTGCTGGTCGAACAGAAAGGTGCCGATGCGCGCATACAGCCGACGAGCCGGATCAACCGGCCCTTCCGCACGCGACGCCCTTATCAGCCCCACCAATGCCGTCCTCCGAACCCCCAAAGGGCGCACCACCTGCACCCCTCCCGTACCTCCACTGGGGCTAAACCGAAACTGCTAACATCCGGTGAAACGCGCGCTCCGGAGGGACTCAACGCGCGCGCCGCGCGCGCCAGTCCCGAACCGCGGCAAGCGTGTTTCGTACATGGTCGGCCGGGCGCAGATCGCTATGCACATAGATGATCTTGCCATCGGGCGCGATGACATAGCTGGTGCGGTTGGTGGCGTCGCGCCCCTGAATCTGACGACCCAGCGCGACGTCATATCCACGAATGACGTCGGGGCTGGCGCTGGCGACCGCGAATTTTCCGGCGCAGTCCTTGGCCGAAAAATCGCGCAGCTTATCCACAGGATCCGCCGACATGCCGATCACGGTCGCACCTGCAGCCTTGAAGTCATCGATCGCAGCGGCGAACGCCGCCGCCTCGGCACTGCACCCCGGGGTGAAGGCGGCAGGGAAGAAGTAGAGCACGACCGGCCCCTTCTTCAGCTGCTTTGCCAGATGGACCGTGAAATCACGCCCGGCGATCGCGCCCTTGGCCGTGAAATCGGGCGCCCTGGCCCCCGGGGCGAGCGCGGCGCTGGCGGGCATGGTCAGCGGCAGGATCAGGGCGGCAAGGGCGAGCTTCAGGCGCATGGTTCTCTCCTCACATTCAGCGCGTCAGCGCGATGCCGATGCGGGCATGGGTATCGCGGCGACGATAATCGTCGAGCGCTTCACCATAGCCGGAAAACCCCTGGCCGAAGAAATAGAAACCGAGATCGCCGTGCAGCCGCGCGAGCGGCCAGGACGCGAACAGCTCCGCAGCGCCGCGCCCGCTGTCCGGGCTGCCGCGCAGCGTCAGCGTCAGCTTGAGACTGTCGGGCTTGAGCAACGCAAGGCCGATCGAGCCATTGCCCCAATAACGATCGAGATCAGGGGCGACGCCCTGTTTGCCGACATAGACCCATGCCTGCGGCGTCACTTCGGCGCGCCAGCCATCGCCCAGGTCGAACGCCTTGGTCGCGCGCAGGAAGATGCGGTTGGAATCGATCGACGTCGCCGGCCCCTCCCCGTTCGAATCATGCCGCCAGCCAAGCCCGATCATCGCGCCGGGGTCGACCGCGCGCTCAACATAGAGTTCGGGGGCGTAAGTGGTGTGCGTGAAAGGCCCCGAGGGCAGATCGAGCCGCCAGAACATCGTCTGGGTATAGGCGAAGCGCAGATGGCTGAGCGCTCCGCTGCCGCCGATCGGCTGAAAGGCGAAGCTGAATTGCAGCTTGCCCCCGGCGTCGTCGAGGCCGAACGCGCCATAGGTCGGCTCGTGCGGGGTGAACCGGTCGAGAAAGCCCGATGCCGTGCCGGACGCGGATTGCGTCTCATGCTCCGAGGCGTCGGCGGAGCGCGCATCCGGTGCGGGACCGCCTCCGGTCCAGGGGGCGCCGACCCCCTGCGGCACCGGCGCGCCAGGTGTCGGGCGCGGTGCCGGACGCGCGGCATAGCCGGTCGGAACATAGCGCACCTTAGCGAAGCTGCCCGGCGCAAGCGTGACCGCGGGTGCCGGCAGGCGTTCGAGGATCAGCCGCGTGCCATCTGCGGCGGTCACCTCGATCACGCGCGGGCCTTCCGCCGCGACCGGGGCGGGGCTCTCATTAATCAGGATCACCTCGACCCCGCGCAGCGCCGCCGCCTCCGATTCGGGCTGGGTCGGCACGGCGCGAACCTGCGCAAAGGCGGGTGCCGCGTGCGTGGCGGCGGCAAGAAGGATCAGGCTTCGCATCCCTCCACCGGATGCCATTGCCGGATTACATTGGCGAGTCGGAAACGACGGCATCACGGGAGCCCACCCCAGAGCTGGACATCCACCGGACAGTCACGAAGCCTCTGCGCGGCGGCGTTGCGTGCAGCACGATCCGCCTCTTCAAGCAAATCCAGCTCCGCAGTGACCGTATCGCGGCGACGCTGTGCCGCGTACGCCGGACCCGACACGTCTCCGGCCAGACGGAGGGCGACCGCCTCGACCTGTGCCGCGGATGCCGGATCGATCGGGGCGAAGCGTGCTGACCAGTCGAGCAGCGCCTGAATCGTGCGAAGATGGACCAGCTTGAGGCTCCCCGGCGCGATCAGTCTGAGTTCGAGCGGCCAGGCGGAGCTGGTCAGCAGGCGCGGCATTGCGGTCAGCGTAGTGGCGTTGAGTGCGGGGGCAAGCCAGGCCGGGCGCGCACCCGGGTCGCGCCGCGCGGCGCGCACATCATCGCGGCGCAGACTTGAGAAACGCGACGGAGCGATATCGACTCCGGCGACGGCGTGCGCCAGTTCGGCGATAAGCGTCGGTGCGGCGGGAACCCCAACCAGATCGAGCATATCGAGTAATATTTCGCGTACTGCACGCCCGCGTGTACGACTGGGTTTTGTTGGAAGGCGCGCAGCGGGTGGGTCGTCCGGCGCCAGACCGCCTCCGCGCAATTCGGCACAGAGCCGTGCACGATCCGCGTCGAGCCGGCCAAGCTTCGCATCGAGATTGCGGTCGTCGCCGATCACGCCATCGGCCAGACCAACGCGAAAGGAGTCCAGCAACATGCGCTGAACGGCGACGACCTGGGCCAGCTGTTCAAGGATATGGCTGCGCTGGTGGGTCACATCAGCAGGAAATCCTTCATCCTCTTCCACGCAACGCCGCATATTTCCATGTAAAGCCACGCTTGTCCATGTACTATCTTTGCCGGAAGAGCGTGCCATTGCACAGCCCATAGGGTTAGCAGCGTGGCTATCGGGCGTCGATCCCTATCCCTCACGCAGCGCGTAGCGCAGCTGATCGACCAGCGGCTTGGTGATGTAGGACAGGATCGAGCGGCTGCCGGTCGAGACGAACACTTCGGCCGGCATCCCCGCCTTGAGCGCGATCCGGGGATTGCGGGCCAGCGCCGCCGCATCGACCTGTACGCGGATGCGGTAAAAGGGCTGGCGCGTGGCGTCGTCGCGGGTCAGTTCCGGCGAGACGAACACGAGCTTGCCCGGAATGTCAGGGGTCGCCTGACGATCGAGCCCGGAAAAGACGATGCGCGCGTCCTGGCCGATGCGCAGCTGATCCACGTCCTGTGGCCGGATCCGCGCCTCGACCACCAGAGTGTCGCGGTCGGGGACGATCTGGAGGATCGGCTGGGCGGCGGGAACGGCGCTGCCGATGGTGGTATAGGCGATCTTGTCGACCGTGCCCGATTGCGGCGCGCGCACGTCGCTGCGCGCGAAGGCGTCGGCAGTGGTCGCGACACGCACCTGTTGTTCGTTGATCTGCGCGACGACATCGGCAAGCTGGGTCGCGGCTTCGCTGCGCATGTTCTTGGTGACGTTCAGGATCTGCTCGCGCGTTTCGGCGATGCGTGCGCGCGCCTGAGCGATGTTGGATTGCAGCGCAGCGCGGCTGCCCTCCAGCTGCACCGCCGCGCGCTCGGCGCTGTTGAGGCGGTTGATCGTCACCAGCTGCTTCTCATGCAGCCGCCGCAGCCCTTCCAGCTCGGGTTCGATCAGCACCAGCTGGCGGTCGGCGGCGTCGATCTGGACGCGGTAGCCGGCGATCTCGCTGTCGAGCTG
>CAYMUJ010000019.1:5018-36786 GCA_964393565.1 uncultured Stakelama sp.
GGCGGTCGGCGGCGTCGATCTGGACGCGGTAGCCGGCGATCTCGCTGTCGAGCTGCTCGATCCGCTGGTGCAGCAGGTCGAGCGTGCCGCTGAGTTCGGCGCGGCGCAGCGCGAACAGACCCTGTTCGCGCGCGATCAGTTCGCGGACGCGCGGATCGCTGCTGCCGGTTAGTTCGGACGGCATGCGCAGGCTCGGCGCACCGTCGCGCTCCGCCTCCAGCCGCGCGCGGCGGACGAGCAGTTGTTCGAGCCCCTGTGCCGCCGATTGCGAGCCGACCTGCGTCACGCTGGTGTCGAGCCGGACGAGCAGCTGCCCCTGCTGCACGCGATCGCCGTTGCGCACCAATACCTCGCGCAGGACCCCGCCATTGGGATGGCTGACCACGCGGATGTTCGAATCGACCACGACCTCGCCCATGCCGATCACCGCGCCGCCGACCTGAAGGATCGCGGCGAGGCCGAACAGGCCGAACAGGAGGAAGCCGATCAGCGCAAAGGCGCGGCGCGTGCGACGGCGAAGCCGCGCGTCGGCGCTGTCCGGCGTATCCTCGGCCACGTCCACCTCGATCGGCTGATAGGCGTTCATGCCGATCCTCCGCGCTGGGGGAGGACCGCGACCTTTGCGGAGTCGGGGGCGGACTCGGGCGCACCGCGCGGACGGGTGACCTTGGCCAGCACCTCATCGCGCGGGCCGAACGCCTGCACGCTGCCGCCGCGCATGAACAGGGCAAGGTCAACGGCGGCGAGGATCGACGGGCGGTGCGCGACCATCAGAACGATGCCGCCGCGCGCGCGCACCTGCTGCACCGCGCGGATCAGCGCCGTTTCGCCGTCATGGTCGAGATTGGAGTTGGGCTCGTCCAGCACCACCAGGAACGGGTCGCGATAGAGCGCACGGGCGAGCGCGATCCGCTGACGCTGGCCGGCGGAAAGCTGGCTGCCCTCTTCCCCCACTTCGAGGTCATAGCCGTTGGGGAACTGCAGGATCAGCTCATGTACGCCGGCCGCCTGCGCGGCAGCAAAGACCAGTTCGGCGGGGGCATCGGGTTCGAACCGTGCGATATTCTGCGCGATCGTGCCGGCGAACAGCTCGACCGACTGGGGGAGGTAGCCGATATGGGGACCGAGCTGGTCGGCATCCCACTGATCGATTGTCGCGCCGTCGAGCCGCACATGGCCGCGCGCCGGTTTCCACGCGCCGATCACCCCGCGCACCAGCGACGACTTGCCCGAACCGCTGGGGCCAAGGATGCCGACCGCCTGCCCCGCCTGCATCCGGAAGCTGGCATCGGCGACGGTTGCGCGGGTCGATCCGGGCGGGGTCAGCGTCAGCTGCTCGACCGACAGGCTCTGACGCGGGGGCGGAAGGATGGTGCGGGTGTCTTCGGGCGCCGGCACCTGGCGCAGCAGGTCGCCGAGCCGCGACCAGCTTTGCCGCGCACTGACGAAGCCGCGCCAATTGGCGATCGCGGCATCGACCGGCGCCAGCGCGCGCCCGGCCAGGATCGAGCTGGCGAAGATGATCCCCGCCGTAGCCTTGCCATCGATCACCAGGATCGCACCGACAGTCAGCACCGCCGATTGCAGGAACATGCGCAGCACCTTGCTGATCCCGGTAAGCGTCGAGGTCGCGTCGGTCAGCGCGCCCTGTTCGCGCAACAGCCCGGTGTGCGCCGCGCGCCACTGGCCGACCATGCGCTGACGCATGCCGAGCGTCGCGATCAGTTCCGCATGGCGCCAGCGCCGGTCGCCCAGCATGCGTCGGCGCGCGCCGACATCGGTGACTGCCGCGACGTGCCGGGCGTTGACCCGCTCCGCCGCGACGGTGAGGCCGGCCAGCACCAGCATGCCGACCAGCGTCACGACGCCGAGCCAGTAATGGACGAGCGTGAGGACGAGCAGAAAGAACAAGATCCAGGGCAGGTCGATCAGCGCGGGCGGTCCCGCTCCGGCGATGAAGCTGCGCAGTTGATCGAGGTCGCGGGTCGGGCTGACCCGTTCGCGCGCGTCGGGCCGTTCGAGCGCGACGCGCCCCTCGATCTGCTGCACGCGATCGACCAGATGGCTGTCGAGCGACGCCGCGACATCGGCGAGCATGCGCGCGCGCATCACGTCGAACACGCCGTAAAAGGCAAAGGCGACGATCACCATCAGGAACAGGCTGAACAGCGTCGCCTGATGCTGTCCCGGCAGCACCCGGTCATAAACCAGCATCAGATAGATCGACCCGGTCAGCATCAGGATGTTGATCATCGCGCTGAGCGCAGCAATGCCCCACAGGCCGCCGCGCACGCGCTGCAGCGCCGTGCCCAGTTCGGACTCGCCCAGGCGATTTCGCAACTTCATCATCTCGACACGCCGATCTCCCGGATAATCCAGTGAGATACAGGCGAATGCCGTTCAGCACCATCGGGGAAAGCGTGGCACATCACGACCGCGCCGCCAGCGCGCGTTCGACCGGCGCGATATCGTCGGGATGATTGACTTCCCAGAAGCCCGAAGGCGGGCGTTCGACCTCGACCAGCCGGATCGCAATGCCGTGTTCGAGGAAGCGTAGCTGTTCCAGCCCCTCGCTGAGTTCCAGCGGTCCGGGGTCGAGCGCGGCATAGCTGCGCAGCGCCGCGGGCGTGTAGGCATAGAGACCGAGGTGCAGCTTCAGCCCCTCGCCCGGGCCATAGGGAATCGGCCGCTTCGAGAAATAAAGCGCATTGCCGAAGCGGTCCGCGACGACGCTGGTGCCGCCGACCCGCCCGGCGCGATCATCGGCGAGCAGCATCGCGCCGATCCCCGCGTCGCATGCCAACCAGGGGGTGAGTACCGGCGCATGCGTCGCCGCCCAGCCATCGATCAGCGCCTCCAGCGCCGAGCGGGTCACCAGTGGCGAATCGCCCTGCAGATTAATCACCAGATCAGGCGCGGACTCGCGCTGGCCGAGCAACGCGGCACAGCGTTCGGTGCCGTTGCGCGCCGTATTGGGGGTCATCGCGACCGTGCCGCCAAAGCCGCGCACGACATCGGCGATGCGCGCATCGTCGGTGGCGACGATCACCTCGGCACGATCGGTCAGCTGCATCGCCG
This sequence comes from uncultured Stakelama sp., assembly GCA_964393565.1. Lineage (GTDB taxonomy): Bacteria > Pseudomonadota > Alphaproteobacteria > Sphingomonadales > Sphingomonadaceae > Sphingomonas. The sequence goes on from CAYMUJ010000019.1 coordinate 8,097, forward strand.
CCTCCCAGCTCCACTGGATCAGCGGGCGTGCAATCCCGTCACGGCCACGGATCGGGGCGAGCGGCTTGCCGGGAAAGCGCTGTGACCCGTAGCGCGCCGGGACGACCACCAGCACGCGCGGCGCCGTTTCAGAGGATGCCGGCACGCAACAGATCCTGAATATGGATGAGGCCGGTGGCGCGACCGCCATCGACCACGAACAGCGTCGAGATGCGGTGCATACGCATCCGGTCGAGCGCCTGAGCGACGTCGGCCGTGGTATCGACACTGACCGGATGGTCACTCATCAGGTCGCGCGCAGAACTCTTCGCCACATCCAGCGCACGACGGCGGATATCGCCATCGCTGATCGTGCCGATGAGCAGCCCCTGTCCATCAACGACACCGACGATGCCCTGCCCCTTGGCCGTGATCTCGCGCACCACCTCCGCCCCGGTCGCGTCGGCGGGCACCAGCGGGATGCGGTCGCCGCCGACCATGATCTCACGCACCGGGCGCAGCTGACGGCCAAGGTCGCCAGCCGGGTGCAGCGCGTACATCGCTCCCCGGCGGTGTCCGCGCAGCTGCGCAACCAGCAATGCCAGCGCATCGGCCAGCGCGATCGAGGCGATGGTCGAGGCCATCGGTGCGGCAAAGTCGCCACTGCCCTCGTCCCCAGCGGGGATGGGCAGGACAGGATCGCAGATCCGGCCGAGCGGCGCGTTGGGGGCAGCGGTGATCGCCACCGCTGCAGCTCCGACCTGGCGGGCATGTTCGACCACGCGCAGCAGTTCGCGACTGGCGCCCGACACGCTGACCGCAACCACGACATCGCCGGAGCGGACCGCGCCGAGATCGCCGTGGAGCGCATCGGCAGCGTGGAGAAACTGTGCCGGCGCGTCGAGCGAACACAGGGTCGCGGCCAGCTTGCGCGCGACGATGCCCGACTTGCCGATGCCGCTGGTCAGCACCCGGCCGCCACAGCCGGCAAGCGCGCCCGCCGCCGCGATCAGCCGGTCGTCGAGGCCATCCGCCAGCAGGCCAAGCGCGCGCTGTTCGGCGCGGAGCAGGCGGTGCGCGGTCGCGAGCAGATCCTCGGCTGCTGCGGGCGCGGCGTCAGCGCGCATGGGCGGAAGTTTCGGGCAAAGTCAGGCGGTACGCGAACATCGGCTGGTTCCGTGGGATCGACGCGCGACGCATGCCGCGCCCAAGGCTGGAAGGCAAATAGGCGCAGCCTGTCACGGAGGGCCGCCGGGACATGTGCGGTCCCGGCAGCCCTCCGCGCGGATTAAAGCAGCTCAAGCACCAGACGCGGATTCTGGAACTCATGCACCAGATCGGCGAAGGGGTCGCGGTCGAGATGCTCCATCACCGGGATCTTGGTCTCCGGTGCCGAAGCTGCTGCCGAGAGGATGAAATCGCTCTGCGACAGGCTGGCGCGGGTGACGTTGTTGATCACGATGAAGTCGCCATTGCCGAGGTCGATCGCGGTGGTGCCGCCATTTTCGTGCATCGAGTTGATCACCGTCTGCCACGTCAGGCCATAGGCGCTGAGGTCGATACGGTCGGTGCCGACCACGAAATCGGCGATCACGTCGCCGCCGGTACCCTGGGTGAAGACAAAGGTATCCGCGCCTGCTTCACCGAACAGCACGTCATTGCCGGCGCCGCCATTGAGGATGTCGTTGCCCGCGCCGCCCAGCAGCCAGTTGGCACTGGCGCTGCCGGTGATGCGGTTGTTGAGGTCGTTACCGACGCCGAACGGAGTGGTACCGCCCAGCACCAGATTTTCGACATTGGCGTTGAGCGTATAACCCGCCCCGCTGATCGTCGCATAGACCGTGTCGGTGCCGCCACCGACCGCTTCGAACGTCAGGTCATCGGGGGTGTCGACATAATAGCTGTCATCGCCCGATCCGCCGTCCATCCGGTCATAATCGCCAAAACCGCTGTCGCCGCGCAGAATGTCATTGCCCGCGCCACCAACCAGGATATCGGTAGAGAAATCCGACCCGCCAATCAGCGTGTCGTCGCCATCCTCACCATAGAGCGCATCGGCATCAAAGCTGCCATCGAGCGTGTCGTTGCCGACCCCACCGACGAGATAGTCGATCCCCGCATCACCGAAAAGCTGGTCATTGCCGGTTTCGCCAAACAGCGAGTCGGCACCGCCACCGCCACGCACGACGTCATCGCCCGCACCGCCGATCAGCACATTGGCACCGCCATTGCCCTGAATCGTGTTCGCGAGGTCGTTGCCGACGCCGAAGAGATTCCCCGCCCCTTCGGCAAGGGTCAGATTCTCGACATGCTGCCACAGATAATAGCTACCGGTGGCGATGACGGTGTCGGTACCCTCACCCGCAAATTCGAACACCATGTCGTCCTGCCGGTCGACATAATAGGTATCGTTGCCGCGATCGCCGTGCAGGCCGTCCGCGCCCGCGCCACCGTTCAGGATATTGTCGGACGCATTCCCGATCATGAAGTCATTGCCGCTGCCGCCGATCGCATTTTCAATCACCGAACCACGCGCGATGACGACGTTGCCGCGACCGGTGCCGATGTTCGAAAACGCCTCTTCACGCAGGTTGATCAGCTGGTTCGAGCTGTTGCCGGAATAATCCAGCGTATCGATCCCGCCATTGTCGATGATCGTGTAGGCGATGTTCGGGTAGAGCGACGCATTGTAAATGTCGCGACCGGCATTGCTGTTATAGCCATAGGTCGTGTTGCCGGTCCGCGTCGTGGTCACCGTGCCGTACATGTTGGCAACCGCGATCGCATCCGCCGCCATCGGCGACAGCGTGAACTGGCGGGTATAGCCGAGCCCGGCGAAATAGCTGTTCTCGAGCGCGTCAAAATACGACATCACCGTCGTGATCCACGCATCGTTGAGATAACTGGCATCGCTCGCATAGTCGGCGCTGCTGTTGTAATTTCCGCCATGGCCAAGGCCCAGCGCATGACCGATTTCATGCACATAGGTCTGGAAGGAGTAGGTGTTGATGCCGGTGCCATAAGTGGTCAGCCAGCCGGTTCCGACATTGACCGTGGCGCTCGTCGTAACGCCGGCACTGGTGAAGGATGCGTTGGCGAAGGCGCCTTCCTGGTTATCGTCGAACGTGATCTGGGCATTGCCCGTCTGTTCGGTGAAATTGATGCCGGTAAAGTCGGTCCATAGTTGCAGCGCCGCCCGCGCCAGCGTCTGGCCAGCAGCGGTCAGCCCGGTAATGTCGACCGTCAGCGTTCCGCCCGGTGCCACCGCGAAATGGTGCGGCGTGGTCCAGTAGAGCGTCGTCAGCTGATCCGCGATCTGGTCGTTGGTCCACACGGTCAGCGGCGGCGCTTCACCAAAGCTGAGGCTGAACGTGCCCTGTTCCGCCTCACGCCAGCTGCCGACGTCGATATAATAAGTCCCGCTGGTCGTCGGGGTGTACACCAGCCGCGAATAGGTGCCGGCGCCGCCATCGTCATTCTCGCCCAACGCGCCACCATTGGAATCGCGCAGAATAAGATAGGTATCGACCGTGCCCTGGCCCGACGTTTCGAAGACATAGCGCGTGCCGGCGGTCAATGTGACGGCATACCAGTCATGATCACCCAGGCCGTTCAGCGTGACGGTGGTCGAGCCGCCAAAGGCCACGGTACCGGTGGTCGTGCGGTTGTCGGCAACCGTATCCGACCCATTCCACAGGCCATTGCTCGCGAACAGGCTGTACGAGCCCGTAACACTGCTGCTGAACCCGCTGACATCGACGAAATAGGTGCCGGTGGTGGTGGCGGTAAATGTGATATGCGACAGCGCGTCCTGGCCGCCATCGTCATTGCTGACAACCACGCCGCCGCTCGAATCGCGCAGCCTCATCAACGTGTCGGTCGGGGTCTGGGCCCCGTTGGTCCAGAAAGTGTAGGTCTGACCCGCGGTCAGCGTAACGCGATACCAGTCCTGGTCACCGCCCGTATCGATCGCGCCAGCGACCGAACCGCCGAACACGACCGGATCGGTCGAGCTGGTGCTGCCGGGGGCGTCCTCCGCCACCTCGACCGGGAGCAGATCATCGTCATCCGCGCGCGCCTTGGTACAGGCTTCGCACTGACATGATGTTACTTCAGCATGCACGACCACCGCCGACCCGACCGACCCGTCGAGCAGCGCGCTGCCACTGCCAAAGCCGTCCACGATCTGGGAAAAGCCGGAAAAATTGCCATCGACCACATCGCCGAGCCTTGTCGAGATTCCGTACACGCGATCCCCCATCCGTTCATGGCAAAGCCGCGCGCACTGCACACGACGGGCCGACTGTCATCGGGGAGCATGTCCCCGTAGGTCCGACCGGCTGCGATACCGCCCGGACCACCTTGAAAAGCGGAGCAAATCCCGAACCGTGAATTCAGTCGGACCGCGCTGCCGCTTGTGCCACATCCCGCGCCAGCACGCCGATAGAGTCAAGCCCCAAAGCCCGGTCCGACGACGAAATCATCCGCGTTTCGAGCACGCGCTTTCGCCCGCCAGCGATCACCGTCGCGGCAGCCGCCACGGTGTCGCGCCCGACAAAGCGGATCGCGACCGTCATGCCGTCGCCCGCGCGCTTCTCGACCGGCACCAGCGCATAGGATCGCCCGGACTCGCGCGACAGGCGCTCGACGAACTGCGCGCACACTGCCTTGGGATCGAGACCCGCCTTTGCTCCGCCCTCGACGGTGCAGGACAACGACAGCGGGGATGCCGCGCCGCTCATCGACAGGGCCAGCCAGAGAAACCAGGACAAGGGCGCTCTCCCGTAACTGCAGGACGATGCGACAGGCTAGACCGCCGCCGATGAACCGATGCTGTCGCGCGCTGCGCGATCATCGGCGGAAGCACAGCATGTGATCGATATTGTGCGGCTGGGCAAAGATCTCATCGACCGTTGTCGGGCGGATCCCCGCCGCATAGTCGATGATTTCCAGCGTGAATCCTTCATGCAGAATCTCGGCCAGAAACCCGCGTGGATCGGGGTAGCGCGACACGGTGAACTCCATGAAGATCGTCAGCGGCTGTCCTCCAGCGAGGATGCCGGTCATGCCGCGCCACACCTGCTGCTCGAACCCCTCGACATCGATCTTGATGAATTCGGCATCGAGCGCATCGGGGAAGCTGTCGAGCCGGCGCAGGGGTACGGCGTCCGGGCCGATGGTTCCGTCGAGCGCATGGACGCGCCCGCCGCCGGGCTGGTGCGCCATCACCTCCATCGCGACATGGCCCTCTTCGCTGCCCAGCGCGCAGTGATGCACCGTTGCGAACGGCGCATAGCCGTTCATCTCGACGCTGCGCCGGGTGCGTTCGGCCAGCTCCGGATTGGGCTCGAACGCCAGCACGCGCCCCTCGGCACCGGTCAGATCGGCAAGTAGCAGCGAATAATAGCCGAGATTGGCCCCGACATCGATCACGGTCGATCCGCGCCGGACGGTGCGCAGCATCGCTTCCGTCACCCACATTTCCCAGAAGCCGTCGAGCATCAGATGGCTGCTGATGCCGATGTCGCGCGTGTCGACGAACATCTTGTAGCGGCCGAGCACGCGCGCCAGCGCGATATGGTCGCCGCAATAGGCGGTGCGGCACAGCGCGCGGATTTCCGCTTCGTTGAAGGTGCGCGGGTGCTGAAGCAGCCGCCAGATGTCGTAGATCGGTGTCGCGTTCATCCTGTCCCCATCATCCCCCGGTCGCAGTGCGCCGTGCGCCGAACCATCCTGCCACACGCCCCATCATGACGCGCGCGCCCGACGGGCCGGATGCAGGCGCCCCCGCCGCCAGTTCCTCCGCCAGCGCCTCGACACTGCACGGCTGGCCGCTGCGCGCACTGGCGTAGAGCGGATAGGCGATCAGCGCCGCCGCGACCAGTTCGGCGAGCGTCCGCCGCCGCGTGCGCCGCGCAATCGGCGCGCGGTCCTGCGTCAGCCCCCAGCCGGCATAGAAGGGCTGGCCGTGCACCACCACCTCCCGCCCGCGCACCAGCGCCTCGAACCCGGTCAGCGAGGTGAGCACATGCACCGCATCGACCCGGTCGAGCAGGTCGGTGAGGCTGGCATCGGGCGCGACCAGATCGGCATGATCCAGCGCCGCGCGCTCACCCGTGCCACCCGCGCGCAGGCCCGAGACGACATCAGGGTGCGGCTTGTAGATAATGAAGGCATCGGGCTCCTCGGCGCGGACGCGGGCGAGCAGGTCGCGCATGCCGGCGACGCCGGCATTGCCGAGCCGCACCGAGTGATCCGACTCGACCTGGCCAGGAACTAGCACGATGCGCCGGCCCGCCGGCAGGTCGAGCGGCTCCCCGGCCAGGTTGTACTTGGTCAGCCGCGCGCGCCGCAGCAGCGCGATCAGGGCATCGGCCCGCGCCAGCATCGCGGCATCGAACGCTACGGTCTGAAGCAAATCCTCCAGATCGCTCGGCCCGCTCGCGTCGTAATGCGGGCGGCGGCTGTCGAGGGTCAGCGAACAGGGCTGGATCAGTGCCGCGCCGAGCCCGGCCGAGCGCAGAAAGCCATCCTCGATCCACCATAGCGGAACATCCGCCGCGCGTGCCGCCTGCTCCAGCCCCGGCGGTACCCGCGTCGCCCAGCATGCCAGCGCCCCGCCACGCGCGCGCGCGGTTGCGACGGCCCGGGCCGGGTCGCGCTCGACCACCGGGCCATGGGCATTGCGCAGCATCGCGGCAACCCGCCGCCGCTTCCACGGCGCGATGCCGGTCAGACAGGCGATCTCCTCGAGACGCGCGTGCGCGCTCATCGCGTCAGCAGGTCGACGGTGATCGCGGGCGTCACCAGCGTGTTGAGCAGCTGAACCATCTTGCCGAACTGCACCGACCGCGCATTGGCGACCAGCAACACGTCCTTTTCGCGCATCGCGAACCGTTGCGACAGGAAATAGCTGCGCGGGTCGAGCAGGTTGAGGCGGTAGATCACCGGCTTCGGCGCGCCATCGGGTCCAGTCTCGTAGCGGAAGACGAACACGCCCGTCGCATCGGCACGATCATCGGCCAGCCCGCCCGAGCGCGCAATCGCCTCGGCCAGCGTCAGCGTGTCGCTGTCAAAGGCAAGTTCGGCCACATTGCGCGCCGAACCGAGCACGGTGAGCGAACGCACGTTGCGGATCAGCTGGACATGGTCGCCGGGGGCGAGCCGGACATTGGCCGGGCTGTCGACGCGCAGCTGATCGAGCCGGATTTCCGCCGCCTGACCATCGCGCACCAGCCGCACGCGCGTATCGGCGGGACGATTGGCCGGACCACCCGCCTGCGCGATCAGGTCGAGCAGCCGCTCGCCCGCCAGCGTCAGCGGCTGGCGTCCGGGGTTGCGGACATCGCCGCTGGTGACAACGCTGCGCCCCGGCCCACGCTCGACCGCGACCACCACCTGCGCCTGTTGCGACAGGCCGCGCAATTTCTGGCGGATCTCCTCACCGACCGCCGCGCTGGAGCGCCCGGCGACTCGCACCGCACCGATATAGGGGATGGTGACCGCGCCGGAGTCGCCCACCTCCATGCGCGGCAAGGTGCGTGCCCCTGCGGCAGGCGGCGCACCCTCCCGCGCACCCGACTCGCCCGATGGCGCGAACAAGGCATAACCGACCTCGAACACCGTCACGGTGAGCGTGTCGCCGACCGCGATCTCGCCCGTCCAGGGCGGGGCATCGGCGATCGGCCAGACGGTATCGGTTGGCGATATCGACTGAGGCAACGTGGGTGTGTCGACGATGTCGACCACCGCAATGCCCGATGTGGCGGCCGGCCCCACCAGCTGCGACACGGTCGGTGCACCGCTCGGCAAGGTCGCGCAGGCCGATACCACGAGCAGCAGCGGGACGAAGGTCAGGACGCGCTTACGCATTGGCGCCGTCCGATCCACGTGCGGCGGCGAAGCGGGCGATGGCGCGCTCCTCCGCCAGTTCGTCATAGAGCCGCCCCAGCCGCTCCTGATAGCGCGCCTGCGAAAACCGCTCCGCCTGCACCCGCCCGGCGGCGCTCAACGTCGCGCGCAATTCGGCATCGCTGTCGAGCTGCGCCAGCCCAGCACGGATCGAACGCGGGTCATAGGGATCGACATACAGCGCCGCATCGCCGCCGACTTCGGGCAGCGAGCTGGTGTTCGAGGTCAGAACGGGCGTCCCCAGCATCATCGACTCCAACACCGGCAGGCCGAATCCCTCATAGATCGACGGGAAGGTCACCGCCTTTGCCCCGCGGATCAACCGCATCAACAGCGCGCGCGGGAGGTAGTCGATCCGGCGGATATTCTTGAAGGTGGTCTTGAGCGGCTGAACCTCGTCGCGCTGGAGCAGCCGCAGCTCATCGTCCGCACCCCAGCTGCGCCGCCCGACGATCACCAGCGGGGTCTTGGTCGCGAGCGCCAGATACGCCTCGATCAGGCGGTTGACGTTCTTTTTGGGCTCGATCGCGCCATAGAAGAGGAAATATCCGCGGAACGGCAGGTTGAAGATACTGCGGATCGCGGCGGCAACCTCGTCGTCGCTTTCCTGCAGCACCGCATCGGGTACGCGCACCGCCTGATAGGTGTTGACGATCTTGGGCTCGGCAAAGGGAAAGAATTCGATGATGTCGCGCCGGCTCGATTCCGACACGGTGATGATGCGGTCGGCGCGCCGGGCGACCGCGCGCATCAGCTTGTAATAATAGCGTTTCCGGTCGGCGCTGGCATAGGGCAGCTTGAGCGGGACGAGGTCGTGCATGGTGTGGACATTGGCCGCGCCGGACAGCTTGAGCGGCAATGGATAGGTCCAGTGCATCACATCGGCGGGCTCGGGCACGCAGACGTTGGAAAACAGCCCTAATCGCGAGAAATTGCGGCCGGCGAGATCGAAAATGTCCGGTGCGGTGTACAGCCCGGCATCGAAGTCTGGCAATCGATGTCCGAACTGGCGCGCGATCACGCGGCCGCCCTGCGGGATCGCGCGCGCGCGGCGATCACGCAGCGTCAACGTCATTTCGCGGAACCAGTTGGGCGACAAACGGCGCGGCGTACGGGTCTGGTGCTCCCCACCCAGCGCCTCGTAGAACATGACATCGCGCAGCTTGGGGTTGAATGGCGCGCGCAGGCCGTAAAGCCCGCCGACCGGCAGGCCCATGCCCTTGAGCGCCCCGGCGAGCTGATAGCCATAGGTGGCCACCCCGGTGCCGCGGGGCAGCGCGAGATTGAAGCCGTCGATCAGTACGCGCATGATGAACCCGCCCTCAAGCCCCTCATAACTCACCAAAAGCGTTCGTAAAGCGCCGCCAGCCGCGCAGCGAAGCGATCCGGAGTGAAGTCCGCAGCCCGGGTACGTCCCACCGTAACCAGCCTGGCGCGCAGATCGGTATCGGCCGCGATCCGGCGGATCGCCTCGGCAAGGGCCGTGACGTCATGCGGATCGACCAACAGCGCGCCGTCGCCGGCAATCTCCGCCGCAGCGCCCGTGGCACTCGCGAGCGCGGGCACGCCCAGCGCCATCGCCTCGACCACTGGCAGCCCGAAGCCTTCGGCGAGCGATGGCATCAGCAGCGCGCGGGCATCGGCGATCAGCGCGGCGATGGTGGCATCATCCTGCCAGCCGAGCCGGATCACGTCCGGCACGGCGACCTGTGCTTCGACCCGGCGGCGCTCTCCGGCGTCGCGCCAATGGCCGTCCGGTCCGGCGATGACGAGAGGCAGCCCGGTGTCGGCGCGACGATGCGCGTGCAGCAGCGCTTCGATGTTCTTGCGCGACTCGACCCGTCCGATGGCGAGCAGATAGGCGCCGGGCACCAGGCCGGATGGCAACGCGCCGGGCGGCCCCGGGTCGACCGCCTGATAACAGCAGCTGACTCGGTCCCCGGCATCCGGAATCAGCGCGCTCAGGTCGGTTGCCATGCTTTCGGAGACGGTGACGAACTGCGTCGCGACTGTCGCCAGCCGGTTCAGCAGTCGGCGCTGTCGCCCGGCACGGATGCCGGTCAACTCCGGGTCGGTCAGCGGGATCAGGTCATGCACGGTGTAGAGGTTCGCGGCCCCGGCGACATGGATCGGAATCGGATGCGACCAGTGAACGATGGCCGGCGGGTTCGGGAGGATCAGCCGCGTCAGCGCCCCGGTAGCGGTGAAGCGGCGCTGGGCGAGACGGTAGAGGTCTGGCACCAGCCAGCCGGCGTCGGCACGCGCGGCAGCCGGTCGCCCGTGAAGGAGACGCGGCACGTCGCGCCAGCCGGGCCGCGCCGCCGCCTCCCCGCCATCGCCGATCGGCTCGACCGCTACCGGCAGCTGCGCGAGTGCATCGGCGAGTCCGGCGCGATAGCGGGCAACCCCCGTCCCGTCCCGCCAGCGCACTGTGCGGTGATCGACCGCGATGCGCTTCACCCCTGTGCTCCGCCCGCGCGCTTGCCTATCGTCGCGCCATGATTCGCTTCGACCGCGTGAGCAAGACCTATCGGACGCGGGGCGGGCAGCACCGCGTGCTCGAGGAAGCGAGCTTCACGATCGGACGGGGCGAAGCGCTGGGGATTTGCGGCCATAACGGTGCGGGCAAGTCGACCCTGTTGCGCCTGATCGCGGGGGTGGAGCGGCCGAGTTCGGGAACGGTCGAGCGGCACATGTCGGTGTCCTGGCCGCTGGGCTATGCCAGCAGCTTTCAGAGCAGCCTGACCGGCGCCGACAATGTCCGCTTCATCGCGCGCGTCTATGGCCGGCCGGTCGACGCGGTGCTCGCCTTTGTCGAGGAATTTGCGGAGCTTGGCAGCTATCTCGACATGCCGATCCGCACCTATTCGGCGGGCATGAACGCGCGGCTGGCCTTTGCAGCATCGCTCGCGGTCGATTTCGACTGTTATCTGGTCGACGAGATCACCGCCGCCGGGGACGAACGCTTCCGCGCGCGCTGTCATGCCGCGCTGATGGAGCGGCGCGAGCGCGGGACCTTGGTGATGGTGTCGCACGACCCCCACACGCTGCGCGCCTATTGCACCAGTGGCGCAACCCTGAGCGACGGGCAGCTGACCTTCTACGATACGATCGAAGGCGCATTGGAGCAGCATTTTTGATTTTCGATCCGGCAGAGCCGGATAGGCGGCACCGGCCCGCTCCCCCACCCGGCCACCCATTTCAGAATATCCTGTCGATGGGTGGCCGGGTGGGGGAGCGGGCCGGTGCCGCAATTCAGCGCAGCTGAATTCACCAATCAAGCGCGATGCTCGCGCACCCCGGCAATCAGCATCCAGCCAATGCCGTACGCTACGCTAAGCCCGATCAGGATCAGCAACGTCGTGCGGAACGGCCTCGGCAGCGCCGGCTTTTCGGGGAGATTGGGTTCGACCACAGCGACGATGAACAATTGTTCGTTCGCGGCGCGGGTGCGCGCCTGTTCGAGCCGGGCGCGCGCCGCCTCATAGCGTTTGGCGGCGAACTCCTGTTGCAGCCGCAATTCCTCATATTCGCCAAGCCGTCCGGCGACCGCCTCGGGCTGGCCGGTCTGGCGCGCGCGCGCCGCATCGAGCGCTGCGGAGGCGGCCGCGACCTGCGCGGCCATCGCGCGCACCTGCGGGCTGTTCGGGCTGAGCTTACCGCGCATGTCAGCGAGCAGGGCGGCGGCCCGGTCGAGCCGCGCCTGCTGCTCCTCGATCTGGCGCGCGCCGCCTGCGCCGGTTGCGGCGGGATCGAGATCGCGCTCGCGCTCGCGAAAGCCGCCGAGCTGGCGCTGGATCGATTCGAGCTCGTCCTGGGCGCGCTGCGATTCGCCCGATGCGACGCGCAGCGAGGCATCGAACAGCCGGGCATTATAGGCGTTGACCCGCTTCTCCCCCAGCCGCAGCAGCGCGCGGGCGATCCGCTGCGCATCGGCCGGGTCGAACGCGCGCACCGACAGGCGGGTGATATTGTCGTCGGGGTCGTAGATCACATCGACATGGTCGCGGTAGAAATCCAGCAATGTCTCCGCACGCGGCACCGGGCTCCACAGCCGCGAGAACGGATCGGTACCCGGTCGGCGATAGATGGCGACCAGGTCGACCCCCTCGCTCCGCAGCGCGCGGACCGCGTCGTGCGAGCGCAGATATTCGCGGATGCTCTGCGCCTCCTGCTGGCCCGGCGACAGATTGGCGGAGAGACCGAGCAACTGCCCGACCCCGCTCGCCGGCGCCGATTGGGTGTCGAGCCCGCGCACCACGAACTGCGCTTCCGAGCGATATTGCGCGCTGGCGATCACGAACAGATACAGCGCCGCGATCAGCGTCGGCACGATCACCAGCAGAATGAACGGGTGCGCGCGGGCACGATCGAACAGCGAGGTCGAACGGGCTGTCTTGGCGTCTTCCGCGACCGGGTCGGGGGTGTCCGTGAGCAACATGATGTTCCGATATCAGGATAGTTCGATGCGCGCGCGCAAATGGTTGAGGCCGAACAGCCCGATCAGCGTCAGCCCGCCGCACCATCCGATCACATAGGACAGGTCGATCCAGCGCGATTCGAACGGCTCGAACTGCCCGACCTTGAGCAGTTCGAAGATATGTACCGTCGGCACCCAGACGAGCAGATCGCGCACGCCCTGCGGGAACCATGACAGGGCAAAGAATGCGCCCGACACGGGCAGCGACAGATAGAGCAGTGGGTGGATCAGGCGTCCGATCATCGGCGACTGGTGGCTGGCGGTGGTGACGATCAGCGACAGGCCGAAGGAGAACCAGCACATCAGCGCCACCGCCCCGGCAAATGCCTCCGGCCGCGCCGGCGGATCGGCCAGGCCAAGCGCCCAGGCGCCACCGAGCAGCACGACCAGCATGACGATCGTGCTCACCGCCTCCAGCGCCATGCGCGCGATCAGCATGTCGGCAATCGTCACCGGGCGGTGGTGGAGCAGCGGGCGGTTCGCCTCGATCACCGATTCGGCGCGCGACACGACCGAGCGGAACATGATGAACAGGCCATAGCCCGCGATTGCGAACGGGATCGGGCGGATCCCCCCGGCAATCGGCAGGTCATGGTTGCTGTGCAGCAGCGCAACCGCGATCGCGAGCAGCATCGGCTCGGCGAACAGCCACAGATAGCCGATATTGGCGCGACCGAAGCGCGTATGCAGCTCGCGCAGGATCAGCGCGCCGATGACATTGCCCTGCACCCGCAACGCTTCACGGAACGACGCCGGGGTCACAGCGCACCCAGAAACGTCAGGACCTGCGCGAAATGCGCGTCCCAGCTCGGCGCGGTCCAGCCCGCCATCCGGTCCAGTTGGGCGGTGCGCAGCGGCGAATCCGCGCGCGCATAGTCCTGCACCGCCGCAGTCCAGCCGGGTCCGTCGAGCGGGTCGAGATAGTCCGGCACATCCCCGCCCGTTTCGCGCAGCGCCGGCAAGTCGCTGGCGATCACCGGCACGCCAGCCGCGAGCGCCTCGGCCACCGGCAACCCGAACCCTTCGGCGAAGCTGGGCATCAGCACCGCGCGTGCGCCGACCATCAGTTCGGCCAGCTCGGCATCACCGACGCGCCCGGCCTCGACGACATGGCCACGCAGCGCCGGGCAGCGGTCGAGCAGGTCGAGCACCTGTTCATTCTCCCACCCGCGCCGCCCGGCCAGCACCAGCCGGGGCACGGCGTCGGGCGCCCGCTCCGCCATGGCGCGCCAGATATGGAGCAGCAGCAGGTGATTCTTGCGTGGCTCGATCGTGCCGACACACAGGAAATAGGGCGGGCTTGCCGCCGTGCCGTCCGGCCGGGCGGCGCGAAGCGGTTCGATACCCAGCGGCGCGACCAGCAGCGGCGGCTGGCGTCCCGCTTCGACCAGATAGGGTGCAACTGCACGCCCCGTCGCCTGCGAATTCACGAGGATCGCATCTGCAAAGCGCGCTGCGTTGCGCAGCCGCTGTCGGTGCCGCTCCGCCCCGCCCAGCCGTGCATATTCGGGGAATTGCGCGGGAATGGCGTCATGCAGATAGACGCACAGCCGCTCGCCATGCCGGGCGGTGTGCCGGTACAGCCGGTCGAGATGCTGGTGCGATACGATCAGCCTCACGGCACCGGCTTCACTGCGCGGAAGGACGCGAAGCCCCGCCCATACTCTGGCAATGGTTCCGGGGCCGGCCGGCATGCCCTCCGCCCAGCTGCGCTCGAGCTGCGCAACCAGCCAGGCCAGGGCAGATCGCGCATAACGCATCCGGCCGAGCCCCGGCAGCACCGCTTCGAACCGCGCGGTCGGCAGCGCCAGAAGCGCACGGGCATAGGCCAGCTCGACCCGGTCGATCCCGGTCGGCGTGGCATGGCCCGCGCGCCGCAACAGTCGCGTGACATCCAGGGTCAGGCAGCGGTCCGTCATGCCGCCAGCGGCCACATGCCCGCGATCAAGGGCGAGCGGCGCGTTCACCGGTCGCGCAGCCGGGCGACCGCGTTGCGGACCAGCAGGTCCAGCGCAGCGTCGCCATGGAACCCGCCATTGATCAGACATTTGGCGCGCAAGGCCTGACAGAAGACGCCGAACGCCTCGGTATCGACCGAAGGCGGCGCGCGCCAGAACGCATCGAGCGGCACATCGGCGGTGACACCCGGCACGTCATAGATCGCGGTCCCCAGCGCTTTGACCGGCACGCCCGCCGCCAGTGCGAGCGGACCGACGCTGCTGTTGACCGTCACTACGCCCCGCGCAGCGCGCAGCAGCGGCATCAGGTCGAACCGCTCAATGAACGCGACCCGCTCGCCCAGTCCCAAAGCTTCCGCGCGATCGGTGACGAAACCGCGCCAATTGTCGACATCGGGGTCGAGCGGGTGTTGCTTGACCAGCAGCGCTACGTCCGGCGGCGCGTGGCGGAATGCGTCGAGCACCTGACCCACGGCATCGCGCATCGACGCAAAGGGCGAATGCACCGTGATCTGGGCATCGCCCTCCAGCTGCAGCGGGAACAGGAAGAAGGGGCGACCGGCGAGTCCCGCCAGCGCATCGCGGCTCGCGCGGCGTTCTGCCCAGCGCCGGACATAGCGCCGCAACCATGCCGCGCCCTCACGCAGCGGGGATGCGTGGCGATGCGTGCGATAATGGCGGAAGAGCGGCGCGGCGGCATGCGTCGCGGCATAGTAGAGCGCGGCTTCGCTGGCGCGGCGACGGAAGCGGTTTTCGACCGGCACTACCGCACCGAGTTCCCCGGCGCGCTCCGCGATCAGCCGCACCGCATGAAGCGACCGCGGGAAGGACGAGTGGCCGTTGACGCCACCCCGCTCCATCGTGACATGATTGGGGCGCAGATACCCCTCCTCGAACGTCACGAAACCCAGGCCGCGGCGATCGGCCAGCGCACGCGCCGTGCGATGGATCGGGCGCAGATCGCCGAACACGATGATGTCGGTGACCCCCCGCGCGTCGACAAAGGCCTCCAGCCAGCGCGGCCAGTCGGCGGACGTACCACGATAGGCAATGGCCCCCGGAGCGGGCCAGTCGAGCACATCGCCGCCATTGAAGTTGATCCGCGAAACATCTGCCCCCTCGTCCCGCAGCGCGGCACCCAGCCGCCGGAAGAACGGGCCGGGCAGCCCCTGAAGGAACAGGAAATGGCGACCGGCACATGCGCCCGTCGCATGCGGCACCTGCGCGACCGCACCCTCCGCCACGCCGTCATCGTGCAGGTCGCGGGCAAGGCTAGCCATCGGCCATCCCGGCCTCGCGCACCAGATCATGGATCTGCGCGACATCGGCCAGCAGCGCCTCAAGCCGGTCGAGCGGCCATACGGTGGCGCTGTCGGACCAGGCGCGCTCGGGATCGGGGTGGGTCTCGATGAACATCCCGGTGATCCCCGCCGCCGCGGCCGCACGCGCCAGCAACGGAATCCACTCGCGCGCGCCGCCCGACTGGCCATTGGCAGCCCCCGGACGCTGCACCGAATGCGATGCGTCGAACAGCGTCACCAGCCCGGTCGCACGCAGCTTGCCCAGGCTGCGCATGTCGACGATCAGGTCGTGATAGCCAAAGCTGGTCCCGCGCTCGGTCAGCATCACATGATCCGCCAGCGCGCTACCAGGCGGCAGCGCATCGCCGACCTTGGCGGCGGCGTGGACCATGTCGTCCGCCGCCATGAACTGGCCCTTCTTGATATTGACCACGCGCCCGGTCGCAGCGGCAGCGCGCAGCAGATCGGTCTGGCGCGAGAGAAAGGCTGGAATCTGAATGACGTCCGCCACTTCGGCCACCGCCGCGACCTGCACCGTTTCGTGCACATCGGTGAGAACCGGTAGCCCGGTCGCATCGCGTACCCGTGCGAGCACCGCCAGCCCCTCGTCCAGCCCGGGTCCGCGCGGACTGTCGCCCGAGGTGCGGTTGGCCTTGTCGAAACTGCTCTTGAAGATGAAGGGGAGGTTCAGCCGCGCGCCGATGGCCGCCACCGCTTCCGCGACGCCCAGCGCATGGTCGGCGCTCTCGATCACGCACGGCCCGGCCACCACGGCCAGCGGTCCGCCCGGCGCGACAGTGAAACGACCGATACGCACCGCATACCCCCAACATGCAAATATCGGCTTCGCTTTTGGGCATGGTGCAAACCATTCGCAACCGCCAATTTCCCGGTCGATCCGATCGACAAAATCACACAACCGGCGTTGGCCGGCGGGTGAGAGATCGACGATGACACAAGGTGGCGGAGACGGAGTCCGTCACACGATGAAGTCATGTTCCTGATATTATGATATTTTTTGGGACCCTCACGCGCGAACCCTAAGTTCGCCCCTAACACGGCACCAAACAAGCCGGCCCTCTCCTTCCCGCGTCATGAACGATGCGCTGCGAGGATCTCCAACACCCGCGCCAGCGCCTGCCCCGCGGGGTCATCTTCGCGCATCAGTGCGTAGCTGCCAGACAGCCACAGCGCGCAATGGCCATGCACCGTTGCGATCAGTGAGCGTACCAGGCGTTGGGTCGTGGCGTCTTGGCCCTTAGCCAGCCACGCGGAGACTTCGCGGTCGACGATGCCGGTCAGCGCCTCCCGCGCAGCCTCATCTTCGGCGGAGATCGTCGTGCCACGGTCGATGCGGTGGTCGTAGATCGCCATCCAGCTATTCCTGTTGGCATTGGCGAAGTCGAAATAGGCGCGCACCAGGATCTCGATACGCGAGACGCCGTCCTGTGGCGACTCCACAAGCGCCTGTTCGAGCCAGTCGCTCCAGCGCCGGAAGGTCAGGCTGTTGATGGCGATCAGGTAGCGGTCGAGGTCGCCAAACACATTGTAGATCGTCCCCACGGAGTAGCCGGCCCGTCGCGCAGCCTCGCGCGCCGAGAATTTGGCGAACCCCCGTTCTGCCAAGAGGTCGTGACCGCAGGCGGTTAGCAGGTCGCGCAGTTCCTCTGGCGTATGATCCGACCTCCGTCCCATAGCCATCTGGATAGCGCGCAAATTGAACATTGTCTAATTTTAATTGAACATCGTTCAATTGTATGGGATGGTGCTATCGAGTCGCACGGAGAACCGTTTGTGATCAGCAAGTTCACGATTGCCGGATGGGGCGCTTATCGCCCGCGCACCGTGCTGTTCTCCCACGATCTCGACGTGCGTTGCGGGGCATCGACTGGCTGGACCGAGTCCGAGTTTGGAATTTCGGCGCGTCATGTCGCCGCTTACGACGAGACCACCTCCATGATGGCGGCGGAAGCGGCGCGGAGCGCGTTGGAACGCGCCGCATGGGGTGAAAACGGGCCCGATGTCATCATCGGGGGATGCGGCGTGATGGAACAGCCGATCCCGTCGACGGCGGTGCTGGTGCAGCAGCGACTGGGGCTTGGCCAGTCGGGCATACCATGCTTCGACGTCAATCAGACCTGCCTCTCGTTCATGACCGCGCTCGACATCGCCGCAATGGGCCTCGCCACCGGCCGTTGGCGACGTGCTCTTGTCTTCGCGAGCGACATCGCGTCGGCGGGCCTCGACCCTCAGAATTCCAAGACCCGATCGATCTTCGGCGACGGCGCCGCAGCATTGGCCATCGAAGCAACCCGAGACGATCTGCGCGGCCTCGCTTCGGTCGCGACGGTCACGCACGGCGCGCACCACCAGCTTGCCCAATTGCGCGCGGGGGGTACCCGGCTTCGAGTGGCCGAAGGTTATGCGGCGCTGGTTGCCGGCTCCTATTTCGAGATGGATGCCTTTGGCGTCTTCAAGGCCGCCGCAAAGTCCCTGCCCGGGGTCATCGCACGCGCACTGAATGACGCCGGGTTGAGCCGCGATGCGATCGCGTGCGTGGTCTGTCACCAGGCCAGCGCGCCCGGCGTCGAACATGTGAAGCGACTCTTCGCGCCCGACAGCGCGCGTGTGGTCGACATCTTCGCCCAAACCGGGAACCAGATCGCCGCTTCGATCCCGACGGTGCTGGCCCATGCGCTCGATACCGGACACGCCAAGCCGGGAGAGGCAATCCTGCTGCTCGGCACCGCGGCGGGGATCAGCGCAAGCGCGATGGTGATCCGGTTGTGAGCAATCGCCGGCTGCTCATTACCGGCGCGACCGGCGGCCTGGGTCAGGCCCTTGTGCGTGAAGCGCTCAAGCGGGGGCATGCCGTGGTCGCGACCGGCCGATCGCATGGCCAGGGCGGGGAACTGACGGCACTCGGCGCAGAGTTCGCGACATTCGACCTCGCCGATCCGGCTGCCGATCTTCGCGGCCTTGTAAAAGGGTGCACCAGCGTAATCCACGCCGCAGCACTTTCAGCCAGCTGGGGGCTGGCGCGTGACTTCGAGGCCATCAATGTCACTGCGACGCGACGCCTGCTCGACGCAGCCATTGCAGAAGGGTTGGCGCGGTTCGTCTTCATCTCCTCGCCCTCGATCTTCGCGCGCTATGCCGATCAGATCGGGATCGGCGAGGATGACGACCCGGCACCCAAGCCGTTGAACGTCTATGCGCGGAGCAAGCTGGCGGCGGAACGCGCCCTGTTGAACCAATGCCACGCGGGCCCCGCCTGTTGTGTGATCCGCCCGCGCGCGCTGGTGGGGCCGGGGGACCCTGTGATCCTGCCGCGACTGATCGACCTCGCCCGTCGCAAGCGGATGCCGCTCCCGCGCGGCGGCAAGGCCCTGATCGAACTGACCGACCTCAGGGATGCTGCCTGGGCGATCTGCGAGGCGGAGGAACGCGCGCCCGATTTGCGCGGCAGAGCCATCAACATCTCGGGCGGCAGCCCGGTCAGCGTTGGCGAGGTCGCTATGCGGCTGGCTCGGGCTTTGGGCGAAGAGCCGCGACTCGTGTCATTGCCGATCGGCATCGCAAAGCCGCTCGCAAGCTTGCTCGAGACACTGGCCCGGCTGCGCGGATCGCAGCAGGAGCCGCTGCTCACGCGCTACACGCTGGCGACACTCGCCTGGTCACAGACCTTCGACCTCGATCCCGCGAGGCGCCTGCTGGGCTACGCGCCGCGCCATGACGCGCTGACGACGCTTCTCGCGGAAGCGGGCAAGCACGCGACGAACGGAACCCCGGCATGATCCACGTCGGCTTTCGCTGGCTCGAGCGCGGATCGTGCCGCCACCCCGAGGCGATGACCCTCAGCGGCGGAAGTCTCTGTGCGGCCGAATTTCCGGCTCTGGTCGGGGTGATCACCCACCCGACCCGCGGCACTTTCCTGTTCGACACCGGGTACGACCCGGCTTTTCTGGACGCGACACGCCCCTTTCCCGAACGCCTCTATCGCTGGACCACGCCGGTTTCGATCGGGGAGACCGCGCAATGGCAAACCTGGCTGGCAGCGCATGATCTCGCGGAAGGGGATATCGTCGGCACGATCATCTCCCATTTCCATGGCGACCATGTCGCGGGGATGCGGCATTTGGCAGACCGGCCCCTCTTTTGCGCTCGCTCAGGGCTGAACGAGCTGCGCAAGCGCGGGCGGCTCGGCCGGGTGCGACAGGGGCTGCTGCCGACACTTGTGCCGCACGCCGCCGATGCCCAGGCGCGCTTCTTCGAGGACGCGCCCGCACGGCCCCTGCCCCACGCCTTCGCGCCCTTTGACGAGGGGCGCGACATCCTCGCGGACGGGAGCCTGCTCGCGGTCGAACTGCCGGGGCACTGCGCGGGGCATTGGGGGCTCGCATTTGTCACGGAAGCCGGTCAACCCGTTCTGCTCGCGGCCGACGCGGTCTGGTCGGGACGGTCCATTGCCGAACGTCGCCCCCCGCCCCGCATCACCACGGCCCTGCTTGGCGACACCCGCAGATACCGCCGGACACTCGATCTCTTGAGCACTGCTGCCGAGGCCAATTCGGAGCTCGCGATCCTCCCCTCGCATTGCGCAGCGAGTGCGCGCAAGTTCAGGGGTGACGATGCAGATTGAGCGGATGTTCGCGTCATGGCTTCGCACGCGCCGCGCCATGCGCCGCTCCGCCACGGCCCTCACCATCTTGCGCGAGAGGCAGTGGGCTGCGTTGCAGCCTGCACTGGCGCGGACCCCGGCGCTGGCTGCGCATGCGGGGAAGGCACTTGCCGACATTCCGATCACCGACACCGCCGATCTCCGCCGGGATTATGGTCAGTGGAACAGCGTCGGCCTCAGTCACGCCGATTTGTCCGCGATGGCGGATAACGCGGAAGCTGCGACCGAATGGGGACAACTCGCAGCAGGTTGGTCGACCGGCAGCGGGGGCGGGCCACGGGGGCTGTTTGTCACCAACCCGGCGGAGCGGGCCGACTATATCGGGCAAAGCCTTGCCCGCCTGCTGCCCGCAGGCGCGCTGCTGCGCCGCCAGCGGATCGCCCTCCATCTGAGAGCCGGGAATGCGCTTTACAGCGATGCCGCACGCGGCAGGTTCGTCTTCGCGCATTTTCCGCTCACCAGATCCCCGGCCCAGACCGCGGTGGCACTGCGCGATTTCGCACCCACGATCCTGATCGCACCCCCGCATCGGTTGCTCGCATTCGCAGCGGCGGATCTGCACCTGCCTGCGCTCCGGCACCTTTTTTACGGCAGCGAACCTCTGAGCGCGGCCGAGCGCGCAGTCGCCCAGGATCATCTGCATCTCGTCCCGAGAGCCATCTATCAGGCAACTGAAGGGTTTCTTGGCGCGGAGTGCCGGGAAGGTCGCCTGCACCTCAACGACCATTCGCTCGCAATCGAGCTTGAAGCGGTACCTGGGACTGACGGGTTTCGGCCGGTCATCACGGACCTGCGCCGGACCAGCCAACCCGTCGTTCGACTTCGCGGCGACGACTATCTGGAGCTCGACAAGGGCGAATGTCCGTGCGGTTATGCCGGTCGGGCGATCCAGCCCATCCAGGGGCGGGTGCAGGACGTGTGGTACCTTCAGGGGCGGTGCCTCACCCCGCCGCAGGTGGTCGACGCGGTCGAGAGCGCGCTCGGCGGAACATGGCGCTGGCAGGCGGTGGCGGACCCTGAAGACGTCGTCCTGAACGTTGCGGGCGACTGCCCCGCCGGGTTGGCCGATCTAGCCGTACAAGCACTCGCGCGTCGGGTCGAAAGGCCGGTCTTGCTGCGCCACGAACTTCCCGACTGGAACGGCCCGAAGCGTCGAAAGGTCGTGTGGAATGGCGTCTAGGCGCGTCCTCATCACCGGTGCCCGTGCAGCGGCGGCACTCGATCTGGCGCGCGACTTCGATGCCGCCGGATGGGAGGTGCATCTGGCGGACAGCACGCGGGTTCGGATGGCACGCTGGTCACGCCTCTCCGCACGCCATCACCGTTATCCACCGCCCCGCACACAGGGAGATGCGTTCCGCCGACGCATCGCGGAGTTGGTCGCGCACCACGATATCGAATTGGTGGTGCCGGTTTGCGAAGAGGTGTTCCACCTGGCCGCTCCGTCGCTGCATCGGGTGCTGGGCGATCGGCTATTCGCGCCGGACATGGCGACGCTGCGAACGATGCATGACAAGCTCTCCTTCGCCCATGCCTGTCAGCGCTGGGGCCTTCCCGTGCCTGAGAGCCATCCGTTCGAGGGCGCCGATGCACATGCACGTTTCGTCGCAGTCAGCGCCGAATGGGTGTTCAAGCCACGCTTCAGCCGGTTCGGCGAGCGCGCGCTGGTCGCGCCAACGTCGCACGCTCTGCGCGCGATCGATCCCGTCGCGCGGGGCGGGTGGCTGGCGCAGCGCTATGTCAACGGCGAGGAGGCCTGTTTTCACGCGATCGCCCACCGTGGCACGCTGGTGGCCTTTTCAGCTTATCGATCGGATTGGCGGCTTGGCGGGGGCGCCAGTTACGCCTTCGAGCCACTGTCGCAAAGGCGAAGCGACACGCTGCGCGCCATCGCTGATGCAATCACATGCAGGACGGCATGGCACGGACAGTTCGCCTGCGACGTCATGTTCGAAGGCGAGTCCGCACCGTTTCTGCTCGAATGCAATCCACGCGCAACCAGCGGCGTCCACCTGCTCGCTGGGGACGGCAGCCTGGCACGCTCGATCGGAGACGGCATCGCAATGCCCGATCGGCCTCACCGCACGGCTTATCTGGCCCCCGCGATGTGGCTGTTCGGCCTTCCCCGCGCGCTTCGGGACGGACAGTTCGCCAAATGGCGAGCGCTCCTTGCCGAAGGGAGCGATACGATTTCGCGTCCCGGTGATCGCCTGCCCATCGCCGGGGCGCTGGCCGACGCCGCAGCGTTCTTTCGGACCGGTCTCAGGCACAACATCTCGACCAATGGCGCAGCGACGTTCGACATCGAGTGGAATGGCGAGAATCTGGACCGATGAGCTTTCCCCAATCCGTGCGCGATGCCTGGCACATGGTGGCCTTGTCGCGCGACCTCAAACGGGGGGTCGTACGCAAGGTCATGCTGTGCGACACCCCGATCGCGTTGTTTCGCGGCGAGACGGGCGTCGGCGCGCTGGTCGATCGCTGCCCGCATCGCAACTATCCGCTGTCGGATGGGCGGGTCCGCCAAGGCGCGCTCGAATGCCCCTATCACGGCTGGCGCTTTGCCTCCGACGGGAGCTGCGTCGAGGTACCCGGCTGCCTTGTCGAAACCAGACAGGATCGTCGCCTTGGGGCAGAGGCCTTGCGCGTCTGCGAACGGCATGGCGCAATCTTCGTCGCCCTGTCCGCTGCGGCGCCCGACGAGCCCCAGCTTCCGCCAGATTTCGGCAATCCCGATCTCGATCATTTCTGGTGGCAACAGGGGATCTGGAAAGGCCGTGCCTTCGACGCCATCGAGAATGTGATGGACCCGTTCCACACCAATCACCTGCACCATGGTTTCATCCGCAGGCGCGACAAGCGGCTGCCGGTTCAACTGATCGTCACCAGCCATGGGGACGGGATCGAAATGGCGATCGAGCAAACCCAGCCTGACCTTGGCCTGATGTCCCGCTTCCTCGAACACGATCGCCAGCGCAGTGTTTCGCGCTTCTATCCGCCGACGACAGTGCAAGCGCGCTGGGAAGGCGCGACCAAGTTGACGCTGTGCGTCACAGCGATCTTCACGCCCACCAGCGAAGCCAGTTTCACCCCGTTCGCGCGTTTCTCGACACCCAAGGGGCTTGCGCCCGGCTGGCTGAAGCAGGCTGCCATCCGCCTGTTCCTGACCCCGGTGGTCGCCCAGGACCGTCGCGCCCTCGCGCGCCAGCATGCGGTGATGGCCCATTTCGGCCATCCGCAATTCACCGCCGGGCCTGGAGACATCCTTGGAAACCGGCTGCACCGATTATGGCACGGCGAGACGCTGACTCGCGGGAGCGATCCGCCAACCGAGGCGCGACTTTGATCGCGATGCAGAACCTGTGATCCCCGCATTGCGAAGAAAACTGACGCGAATGGCAAGAATTTGGGTGTTTAGTCCCGGCAACTGATGAGTGGGGTCGAGTGTGAATCGATCGGGCTCAATCGTCCAGATTTTGCAGATGTATTCGAAGGGTGTGAAGCCATTCACGGGCGGCAGTGCAGCGCCACAAGTTATTCGTGCCGCAGCGCGTCGATCGGATCGAGTTTCGATGCGCGGCTGGCGGGGTAGTAGCCGAACACGATCCCCATCACTGCGGAAAACAGGAAGCTGACGATGTTGATCGTCGGATCGAATACGAACGGCACGTCTATCGCCGAGGAAAGTCCCAGCGAGGCGACGAATCCCAGCGCGATCCCAACCAGGCCACCCAATGCGCAAAGCACCACCGCTTCGGTAAGAAATTGCAGCCGCACCTCCCTCGCCAACGCGCCGATGGCGAGGCGGATGCCGATTTCGCGGGTGCGCTCGGTGACGGAGACGAGCATGATGTTCATGATCCCGATCCCGCCCACCAGCAGGCTGATCGAGGCGATCACCGCCACCATCGCGGTCAGCGCGCCGGTCGCCGCGCCCAGCGCCTGATTGATCTGCGCGGTGTCGATCACGTTGAAATCATTGGGCGCGCCGTCCTGCAGCAAGCGCCGCTCGCGCAGCAGCCCGACCAGCGCATCCTGCACTGTCTTGGCGGAGTAGGACGGATTGTACTTGACCACGAAGTAATCGAGATTGTTGTTGCCTCGGAACCGGCGTTGGACGTTCTTGAGCGGCAGGTAGACCGCATCATCGTCATCCGCGCCGCCCCCTCCCTGCCCGCGCTCAGCGATCAGACCGATCACCTCGCACGAGACATTGCCGATCCGCATCCGTGCACCGATCGGGCTGCCCGAGGGGGGGAAGATCGCCTCGCGCACCTTGAGGCCGAGCAGGCAGACATTCTTGCCCGACTCGGTCTCGTCGCGGGTGAACAGACGCCCCTCGTCGATCTTGACCGACTGGGCTTCGAGCAGGTCATTGGTCACCCCCTGGACTTTGGTGTCCCAGTCCTGCCCGTTGTAGAAGGCGGTGGCATTGGCCGAGACTTGGCCTGCCGCGATCTCCACCCCGGCGATCTGCTGGCCGACGGCGCGGACATCGGCCTCGTCGAAGGGACGGATAATGCCGCGATCGGTGCGCACGGGGAAGACGATGAAGTTGCTCGCGCCGAGCGAGGAAATCTCGTCCTGCACCGAGGCCGTCACGCCCTTGCCGAGCGTCACCATCGTCACCACCGCGGCGACCCCGATGATGATCCCAAGCGTCGTAAGGATCGAACGCAGGACGTGCCGCCGGATTTCGCGCAGGGCGAGCAGGATGGAAGTACCGAGCATCAGGCGTGGGCCTCGATGCCGCGCTCGATGTGCTCGACCAGCCCGTCACGGAAGCGCACGATGGTGCCGGCATAGGAGGCCATGTCTTCCTCGTGGGTGACCATCAGGATCGTGATGCCCTCGCGGTTGAGACGCTGCAACAGCAGCATGATCTCGACCGAGCGTTCGCTGTCGAGGTTACCGGTCGGCTCGTCGGCCAGCAGCACGTCCGGCCCCGTCACCAGCGCGCGGGCGATGGCGACGCGCTGCTGCTGCCCACCCGAAAGTTCGGCCGGGGTGTGCGAGGCCCATGGCGCAAGGCCCACCTGATCGAGCGCATGCATCGCCGCCTCGCGCCGCACGGCCTTCTTCTGACCGCGATAGAGCAATGGCAGTTCGACATTTTCGAGCGCTGTGGTGCGGGCCAGGAGGTTGAAGCCCTGGAACACGAAGCCGAGATAGCGCCGCCTGAGTAGGCTGCGCTGATCGCGGTCGAGTTTCTGTACCTCTACACCGCGGAACCGGAAGATGCCGCCGGTGGGAACGTCAAGGCAGCCGAGCATGTTCATCGTCGTCGACTTGCCCGACCCCGATGGCCCCATCACGGCCACGAATTCGCCGCGCGTGATGGTGAGATCGACGCCCTTGAGCGCCTGGAACGCCGCCGCCCCGCTGCCAAAGGTCTTGGTGATGCCTTCGAGCTGGATGAGCGGTTCGCCGCTCACGGGGCTGCCGCCTTGACGCCGGTGACGACCTTCATCCCGGGCTTCAGATCGGCAGAACGGACCACGGTCAGGCGTCCATCGCTGCGACCGGTGATGACATCGACCGCCTTCAGCTTTCCGTCCGCGCCGAGCACTTGCACCTGCTGGCGGCTGCCTTCGCCGATGCTTGCCTGCTGCTTGCCATCCTCCAGACCGATCTGGGGATTGAGAACGCCGCCGCCTTCCTTGGGCTTTTCGTCAGGGCGGAAACGCAACGCGGCATTGGGGACAAGCAGCACCTTGCCGGTGTTCTCGGTTTCGATCGTCGCCGTCGCGGTCATGCCCGGACGCAGGAGCCCTTCGGGGTTGTCGACATCGAGCTGTGCTTCGTAACTTACCACCGAATTGCCGGAAGCCGAGGACGCAGCGCTGCCGCTCGACGACCCTTCGACCGTGCCCTTCGAGGCAAGGTTGACCCGTTGAAGCCGCGCCGGAAAGCGCTTGCCGGGATAGGCATCGACCGTGAAGGTCGCGCTCTGTCCGGGCTTGACCTGGCCCACATCCGCCTCGTCGATTGCGACGCGCAGCTGCATTTCTGAAAGGTCCTCGGCGATCACGAACAGAGTGACGGAGTTGAAGCTGGCGACCACCGTCTGCCCGGGCTCGACCCGGCGGGCGAGCACCACGCCGGTCACCGGCGCGCGGATCACGGCGCGGCTGCGGGTGGTGAGGTTGGCCTTCAGCGAGGCTTCGGCCGCCTCGATATTGGCGCGCGCCGAGGCCAGCGTCGCGCGGTCGCGCTGGACGGCGGCCTGCGCCTGTTCGAGCTCGATCTGCGATGGCACACGCCCGCCCGAAAGCCGCCGTACCTCCTCGAGCCGCTTGAGCTGCACCGTGTCGATATCGAATGTCGCCTGCGCCTGACTAAGTGCCGCGCGCGCCGCGCCAACATTGGCGCGTGACTGGGCGATCTGCTGGTCGATGATTTCGGTGTTGATCACCGCGATAACCTGACCCTTGGTCACCCGGTCGTTGACGTCGACCAGCACGGAATCGAGCGGACCGGTGACTTCCGCGCCGACCTCGACCTGATTGGTCGGGCGCAGGTTGCCGGTGGCGGTCACCGACAAGGCGAGCGAGGCCTGGGTGACGGGCTCCGTGATATAATCGGGCCCCGGCGGCTCGGCCGTGCAGCGCGAGATGATCAGCGCGAGGACGACAAGGATCAACGCGGGCAGCCAGTATTTCATCCACCGCCGCCAGCGCGAGCGCGGCTTTGTGCCGAGGAATTCGTCAACGCTGGGCACGGCTGCCGGATTGCTGCTATCGCTCACTTGCCGGGCTCCCCTGCGGTTGGATTGATGGCTGCGCCTTCGGGCACGGACCAGCCGCCGCCCATCGCCCGTGAAAGGGCAATGAAAGCCTGCGCGCGCGATCCTTGCGCACTCACCAGCGCAGTGCGGGTCGAGAGCAGCTGGCTTTCAGTGACCAGCAATGTCTGGAAGTCGATCAGCCCCGCCTGATACTGGCTGCGCGCCAGGGTCGCGGCATTCTGTGCGCCCTCGCTGGCTTCGGCAAGGGCGGTGACGCGCGCATCGCTGGTGTCGAGATCGACCGCCGCGCTTTCCACTTCCTCAAGCGCGGTGAGGATGCTCTGCCGCCATGCCGCGAGCGAGCCGTCGGCGCTGGCGCGCGCGGCATCGATCTGTCCGCGCACCCGTCCGCCGTCGAAGATCAGCTGCGACAGGCTGGCGAAGAGATTGCCGGTGACCACATCGAACAGGTCGCCGACATTCGTGCCGCCGGTGCCGATCGTGCCGGTAAGCCGGGCCAGCGGATACAGCTGCGCGCGGGCAACGCCGATGCGGGCAAGGTCGGCCGCCAGCCGGGCTTCGGCGCCGCTCACGTCAGGCCGGCGGCGCAGCATGTCGGCGGGTGCGGTCATGGCGATGCGGGCAGGCGGCGCGGCGACAGGGCGGGGAGCCTCGGTCAGCGCGCGGTAGACCCGGCCCGGCGGTTCGCCGATCAGCGTCGAGATCGCATTGGCCACCGCGACAAGGTTGCTTTCGAGCTGCGGGATCGAGGCGGCGGTCTGGGCCCGCTGGGTGCGCGCCTGTTCGACATCAAGGCTGGCGACCAACCCTGCCTGATTGCGCCAGCGCGCGATCTGGAGGTTGTCGTCCTGCACGGTCAGCGTCTCGCGGGCGATGGCGAGCTGCGCGGCCAGCGCGCGGGCGGTGATGGTCTGGCTCGCTACCTGCGCGGTGATGACCCGCTGGAGATCGCCGAGCGAATAGCCCGCCGCCTGCAGATCGCCGCGCGCGGCATCGCGCGATGCATCGATACGGCCGAACAGATCGGCCTCCCACTGCACGTCGGCGCCGAGCGAGAGCTGGACTCCGTCCCGCGCCAGATCGCCGATATCGCGCTGCCCGCTGGCGCTTCCGCTGGCCGAGGGGAGGAACCCCGCTTCGGCCTGCCGCAATCCGGCACGCGCGGCCCTGAGGCGCGCGGCAGCCTGCGCTAGATCGAGGTTCCCGGATTGCGCGCGGGCGACGAATTCGGCGATCAGGGGATCATCGAGCATGGCCCAGTAGCGATCAAACGGCACTGCGGCCCCACGCGGGTCGGTCAGAACCCACTGGCCCGGAATAGTCTGAGCGCTTGCCATCGCTGGCGGTTCCGCACGTGGAACCGCGCATCCGGAAACGGTCAATGCGAGGATGCAAGCAGCCCCAAGCAGCGCCTCTTGCTTGGCGTTCTCGAGCTTCCTGGCGACGACCAAGGATGTTGGAAGCGGAACTGGCAAGACGTCAGGTCTGGACTCGATCCCGGATCTTGTGAATCCCCATGGAAAGCTGTTCGTGATTGGTCGCCCCCTGCATCGTCGAATCCGACGTGGTTCGAATCTATTGTATATCTAGACCTTTAGGCTTCCCTAGCACAAAGATCGTTCGTCGGAAGCG
>CAYMUJ010000020.1:0-35577 GCA_964393565.1 uncultured Stakelama sp.
CAACTGATATCCGGACGGCAGCAATGGCTGTAACAGCTGATCAAGCGTTATCGACGATGTGGCGGCCAATCCGTCATCTGATGACCGTGCTGGTTCTGCAGCTTGGCTGCATTGTCTGCTTGTCTCCTGCCGCAGCGGAAGCAATCCCGCGGATTGAACAACGGGGCACCCGCCACACGTTGATTGTCGACGGCGCACCCTTCCTCATCCTTGGCGCCCAGGCCAATAACAGCAGCAACTATCCTGCCGCCCTGCCCGCCGTGTGGTCGGTGATCGACCGGATGAAGGCAAACACGCTGGAAATCCCCGTGGCCTGGGAACAGATCGAACCGCGCGAGGGCCAGTTTGATTTCAGCTATCTCGATGCCTTGCTGCCCCAGGCACGGGAACGCAATGTCCGGCTGGTACTGCTGTGGTTTGCCACATGGAAAAACACGGCGCCCAATTATACCCCGGCATGGGTCAGGCTCGACAATCAGCGCTTCCCGCGCATGATCAATGCCAAAGGCGAAACACACTACGCCCTGTCCCCCCATTCCCGCACTACGCTTGAAGCGGACAAGCGCGCCTTTGTGAAGCTGATGGAGTATCTGAGGGACAAGGATCCGCAGCACACTGTCATCATGGTCCAGGTCCAGAATGAACCAGGCACCTATGGCAGCGTCCGGGACTTCGGCCCCGGGGCGCAGCAGCTATTCGAGGGGCCCGCCCCTGCGGCATTGCTCAAACGATTTGGCAGACCGTCAGGTCAGAATTGGCGATCCGCTTTTGGAGCGGATGCCGACGAGTATTTCCATGCCTGGCATGTCGCATCCTACATCAATGAGATCGCAGCAGCGGGTAAGACTGTCCTGCCTCTCCCGATGTTCGTCAATGCGGCTCTCGCATCCGCCACGGGCAGGCAGGCGGCCAGTTCCTATGCCAGCGGCGGTCCCGTGCACCATGTGCTGGACGTGTACAAGGTCGCGGCGCCAGCGATCGATTTTCTGGCGCCCGACATCTATCAGCGCGATCATGCCACCTACATGCAATATCTGCGGCTCTATGATCGCGCGGACAATGCCCTGTTCGTGCCGGAAACCGGAAATGATCTGGAATATGCGCGCTATTTCTTCCCGGTCATCGGCCTGGGCGGCATCGGATTTGCTCCGTTCGGAATGGATGACAGCGGCTATTTCAACTACCCTCTAGGCGCGCGCAGTTTCGACGGGAATCTCAACAATCTGGGCCGAGCCTATGCTGTTTTCGCGCCGATGATGCGCGAATGGGCGCAATGGGCGGCAGACGGTAGGACCTGGGGGGCCGCAGAGCCCAATGACGCGGCCGACGGGCACACCCAGTTGATCGAAATGGGCCGTTATCGCGCCCGAATAACCTTTGGACAGTTGCAGTTCGGCTGGGACAAGCCGGTCGGTAATCCGCGTCCGACCGGGGGCGTCGCGATCGCACAGCTGGGCGCGGACGAATATCTGCTGACTGGATTTGATGCGCGCATAGCCTTCGAAATGGCCGATGCCAGGGCCGGTGAGACCATGATCTACCTGCGGGTGGAGCAAGGGCGTTTTGAAGCCGGAAAATGGCTGTTCGAGCGCGTCTGGAATGGCGACCAGACCGATTACGGGCTCAATCTGACCGATCGCCCCGCTGTACTGCGCGTCAAGCTCGGCCGGTATCGCGGTCACGCGGTCATCCCGGTCGGCAATCCCAACTAGCACCGCAATGTTGAGAAGAAGATCATCATGAAAATCGGATTGAGATGCATATCGACCGTGGCGCTGCTGATGGCCGGAATCGCCGAACCGGCCTTTGCTTCAAGCTATGTACGGACAGGCCATGGCGTGATCCTCACACCCGACAAAGGGCCGGCAAAAGAGGTCAGGGTCGAAGCCTATGACGACAGCACCTTTCGTGTCACGGTGATCCCCACAGGCAGTTTTGCAAGTCTGCCGCAAAGCCTGATGGTCGTTGCCAAACCATCCGCCTCCCCGACCATTACGGAGAGCCAGGGGGACATCGTCCTCACCCTCCCCGGCGGTAGCGCACGACTGGACCGCACCAACGGGTCGCTGCGCTTCTTCGACCGGAACGGCACCATGATCCTGACCGAAACGGACCGGCGCGTCTTTGACAGGACCGGCCCAGAGGGATCGGAACAGTTCCGCGTCACTCAGCAGTTCAACCGAAGCACCGACGAAGGGCTGTTTGGCCTGGGGCAGCACCAGAACCGCCAGATGAACTATAATGGCGAGGACGTGGAACTGGCCCAGCACAATATGGACATTGCCGTTCCGTTTCTGGTTTCCACCCGGAATTACGGCCTGCTGTGGGACAATAATGGCATCAGCCGCTACGGTAATCCAACCCCCTACAAGCTGGTAGGCAATGGCGCGATCGCTGTCACCAGTGACGGCAAGCCGGGGTGGAAAGCCGATTATTACCTGGGTGACAGGCTCGCGGCTTCGCGACATGAAGCTGTCATCGACTATCAGTTCATCAAGGATCTGGCGCGGTGGCCACAGGAAGCCGTTGCCAAGCGCGTGTCATCCACCAACGGACAGAACACGGCAGGTAACAGCGCCGAAACCGGGCGCGTCATCTGGACCGGCACGCTGACACCAACCGCAAGCGGGCTGCACAAGTTCCGCCTCTATGCGTCGAGCTACGTCAAGGTTTATGTCGACGGAAAGCTGGTTCTGGATCGCTGGAGACAGAATTGGAACCCATGGAACCATCTGTTCGACATCGCGATGGAGGCGGGCAAACCCGTCGACATGCGTATCGAGTGGGAACCCAATGCAGGCTATATCGGCCTTCTCTACAATGAACCACAGCCAGATGCCGATCGACATTCGGTGCAGATGACGTCGGATGTTGCCAGATCGATCGATTACTATGTGACGATGGGCGCGGATACCAACGCTGTCCTTGATGGTTACCGCAGACTGACCGGCGCTGCCACGATGATGCCGAAATGGGCCTATGGCTTTTGGCAGAGCCGCCAGCGTTACCGCACCCAGGATGAACTGGTTGGCGTGCTGCGCGAATACCGCGCCCGCCGGATCCCGATCGATTCAGTCGTTCAGGATTGGTATTATTGGCCCGAGGACCAATGGGGATGCCATTGTTTTGATCCGGCCCGCTTTCCCGACCCCGGCGAAATGGTACGACAGATTCACGCCATGAACGGCCGCGTCATGATTTCAGTCTGGCCCAAATTCTATCCGAACACCGCCAATGCCCAGGAATTGATGCGCGGAGGCCATCTCTATCTGGGCAATCTGGCCGCCCGGGAAAAGGACTGGGTCGGGCCGGGCTACGAAAACACGATCTATGACGCCTATTCGCCGCAAGCGCGCGAGATCTATTTCCGGCAGATCAACGATGCGCTGGTCAGCAAGGGCTTCGACGGATGGTGGATGGATGCGACCGAACCCGACATCCACTCCAACCTGTCGCTGGAACAGCGCGCCGAACGCATGGGCCCGAATGCCCTGGGTTCGGGTTCCGAATATTTCAACAGCTATCCGCTGGTCCATGCCGACGGTGTGGCGGACGGACTGCGACAGGCCCAACCGGCACGCAGACCCTTCATCCTCACCCGCTCCGGCTATGCCGGCCTGCAACGCGCCAGCGCGGCCTTGTGGTCCGGCGATGTCGCCGCGCGCTGGGATGATTTGCGCGACCAGATTTCGGCCGGCGTCAATCTCTCGCTGTCGGGCATTCCCAACTGGACCCACGATATTGGCGGCTTTTCCGTCGAGGATCGCTACAGCAGCGGGAACCCCGACCATCTGGCTGAATGGCGCGAGCTGAATCTGCGCTGGTTCCAGTTCGGGGCCTTCAGCCCGCTGTTTCGCAGCCATGGTGAGGCGCCGTTCCGCGAAATTTATGAAATCGCGAAGGACGATCCACTGATGTATCAGTCGATGGTCGATTATACGCGACTGCGCTACCGGCTGATGCCCTATATCTATACCGTCGCGGCCGATGCCTCGGCACGCGGCGGCGCGATCATGCGCGGCCTGGTCATCGACTTCCCCAAAGACCGGACAGGATGGGGGATTGATGACCAATATATGTTTGGTCCGGCCCTGCTGGTCGCGCCAGTCACCCGCTTTGGTGCGCGCAACCACATAGTCTATCTTCCGAATGGTTCGGGCTGGTATGACTTTTCAACCGGCCGATACTTTACTGGCGGAAACCATGTGACGGTCGATGCGCCACGCGAACAGATGCCATTGTTCGTGCGTGCCGGGAGCATATTGCCGACAGGTCCGGCGATCGAATGGGTTGACCAACGGCCCGCCGACCCGATCGTCCTGCATGTCTTTACCGGCGCCAGCGGCCAGTTTTCCTTGTATGAGGATGACGGCACATCCACCGCCTATCAGCGCGGGGAAGCGTCGCGGATCCCGTTCGACTGGAATGATGAAACCGGTATTCTGACCATTGGCGGACGGCAGGGAAGCTATCCCGCCATGCTTGCCAAACGCCGCTTCATCATCCGGTTTCACAGCCCGCAAACGGCTTTGGCACCGGATCTGGATGGCCGCGATGGCAAGACTGTCTTCTACACCGGCGACACACTGACTGTACGACGATAGCGGCAGCGCCGGCCATCCGGCGACCGCATCCGCGTTCATGACAAGGCGCACCATCGACCTCAGGTCCGGATCGGGGACCTGCGGTCGATGGGCGATATTGGCTCTGCATCTTCACCACGCTTCTGCAACTCGATCAGGAGTGCCACGTTCAACGAAGGCGATCTGCGAAGATGGCTGAGGCACAGTCTCAGGCCGTGAGCGGGACCGGCGGACGGCACCGCCGACGCGGATGATCCCGTTCCGCCCTCCTGAAACAAGATGGGCGGCCTTCCCGTCAGGAAGGCCGCCCATTGCGGCGACGGTTTCGCGCGAACTACCGACTAGAAATTGGCGCGCAACACGATCGAGTAACGGCGGTCATTCATGAAATATGACCGGGGTGCCAGGCGATCCGGCGTACCGGCATAGGCCTGGGTCGTTTTCGTGATTTCGTTCAGCAGGTTCACACCCTGCACACCGATCCTGATGTCCTTGGTGATCGAGAAGAATGCTGACGCATCCAGCTGACCGGTCGCTTCGTTAAAGATCGGGAAATACGGGAAAATAACGTCCGCCGATGTCAACAGGAAGCGCGACCGCCAGTTATATGCGGCACGCAGTGACACCGGACCACGTTCATAGAAGACCGCAGCATTCACATTGTGGCGTGACAATTGCTCAAGCGGCAAATTACCCGACGGCACGGTCGAAACCAGTGCCAGGCCAGCACCGTTCAGCGAACTGTTGGGCAGCCCCTTGCTGTCGATATAGGTATAGTTCGCATTGACACCCAGACCGTTCAGCAAACCGGGAAGGAAGTCGAATGTCTGCTGATAGGCGACTTCGACACCCTTGACCGTCCCCGATCCGTCGAAATTGTCCGGGCCACGGACGAACACCGGCAACGTAATGCCGTTGTTCGTAATCTCGCGACGCACGACGTTCTGGTAGAAGAACCCCTTCACGTCCTTGTAGAACACATCGATCGACAACGATCCGACCCGGCTGAAATACCATTCGGCGGTCAGGTCGAACTGCCACGCCGTAGCCGGCCGCATAAAGGGATTCCCCGTCGTCGCCTGCAACGCGGTCTGGTTCAGGCTGATGTCGAGGAAGTTTCGGATATAGTCGTTGTTCGGACGGGTCAGCACCTTGGACGCAGCGAACCGCACAAGCACATCATCCGTAAGACCGAGTTTGAGGTTCAAACTGGGCAGCAGGTACGAATAGCTGTTGCGAGCACTGTCAGGGGCGCTGACCGTCGTGGTATTCGCCCAGTTCTGCAGATTGGCATAGGCGGCGGCGCCGACCAGGCATATGCCTTCCGGCGACCGCGTCACAACCGAACCGTCGGGCAACGTCACCGTTTCAGGTGCGCAACGGACCGAAAATGGCTGCGCGATCCCAAGCGCAGACCTGCTTGGCACGGTGATCGATCCGTCCGACTGCGTTTCGGTCCGCACATAGCGAACCCCGATATTGCCCGACACGCGGATACCGCCAAAGACCGGCGTGTCGTTGCCAAAGCGCAGCATCGCGTAAAGATTGGTGTCCTTCTGCGACACCGGCTGGATTTCTGAAGGCAGAAATCCGCCAGCGGCACCCTGACGACTTGCCAGGGGCACCCATTGCGACGTCCCGCCTTGCAGGGCATGGGCCGCACGGATGCTGTCGACAAAGCCGATAAACCGGCTGTAATCGCCGATCATGCTTCCATTGTAATAGAAGCCGCCCACCGGGCCGTTTGCCTGACCGCGGAAGAAATTGTCGAAGCCATAGAAAGCGGCATTGTCGCCCGACACATCGGCAACCGAGACGGGGTGATTGCCCGACCAGGTATCGCTGAGCATGCCCCAGTTATAGGTCGAGTTGCGGATAATCTGTGCACGATCGGCGTAACGGGCGCCGATCTTCAATTCGCGCAGGAACGACCCTTCATCGAACTTGTAGCTCAGATCACCCCGGAACGAGTGCTGCTCACCGGTCGAATGCTCGATATGATCCATCGCCGCATTCCAGAACTGCGTTCTGGGATCGGAGAAATATTGCTGGTCATTCATCGCGGCCAGCGCAGGATTGGTAACGCCAGCCCAGCTGTAGAAGAGGGTGTTGGGCCGGTGCAGCGTGGCCTGCGGGACATTCCCGGTCAGATCCAGTTCCTGATCGGCATATTGCGTACCGATCAGCGTGATGTCGATATTTTCCTTCTCCGACTTTGTGTAGTCGAAATCGAGATCGAGCGACCAGTGATCGTCAAACCGGAACTTCGCGTTCATTGCGAAATCCTGGTTGGTCACTTCTTCCGACGCATCGCGCGACGTGACCGAATGACGCATGCCGCCAAGCGGCACCCAGATCGACGAGAACGGATTGCCACGCCACGCGCCCCCGGGACCGGTGATGTAACCGCTCTGGAACACGCCGTCCTGGTCATAGGTGTAGTTGGTAAAGCCGCCGGTCGGGCATTCCGCCCGGGTCCGGCCACCCGGACCGTTACCGTTGGCGACGCAACCGAGCGGATAGGTATTATATTCCGAACCACCCGAATCGACCTCGAATGTCCGCTCGAACGACGAGTTCGTCGTATGCGAACGGATATATTGCATCGTCAGAAGCATGGTCCGATCGGCCGATTCGAACTGCGCGGCAAGGGCGAGACCATCGCGCTTGCGGTCAGAATTCTGCGAGCGGAACTGCGCCCCCACCGGCGCAACCGCCGATGGCAGATAGTCGGCCAATCCGTCCGCACCCGCCGATGCGGAAGTATAGCAGGTCGAACCACGAACAATCGTGCCGACTGCACCCGGCAGTCCGGTAACGTCAGTCGAAGCCGGCAGCGGGTTGCGGCAGACCAGAGCGCCATTCTGAAACGCTTCATCGACGGCAATGCCATCGCGTATCTGGAAGTTCGAAACCTGGATCCCGTCAGACCGGCTCTGAACGCGCGAAAATGATCCGCTGGCAAGCAGGCCAAAGGTGCCGACGTCCGATTCCCAGGTATTGCTGACCAGCAACGATGCGCCGGGCGACCATTTCTTCCGGAAATCGCCATAGCTGCCATCAACGCTCATGCCGACATGGAACCCCTTTTTATCAAAGGGAACGCGCGTGTTGAGGTTGACCGTACCCGCCAGGCCGCCTTCGATCAGATCGGCCGAAGCGTTCTTGTAGACGACAACAGAACCCAGCAGCTCCGCAGGCACATCGGCGAAATTCAGCCCCTGACCAAAGCCACCAGCGGCAAAGGCATCGCGGCCGTTGAATTCCGAACGCACAAAGGTGAGGCCGCGGATCACCGTGCCCGAACCCTCGACCGAGAAACGATCGGGATTGTTCGAGCCAGCAAATCGGTTGATGGAAACCCCCGGCACGCGCTGCAGCGCTTCGGTCACCGACCGGTCCGGCAGCGCGCCGATGTCTTCGGCGGTAATCGCGTCGACCACCGTTTCCGAATTGCGCTTGATCTGCTGCGAATTGGCCAGGCTGGCCCGGATGCCCGTCACGACGATGACTTCACCGTCCGCCGCAGGCTCGGCCTCACTCGGCGCCTGCGCGCTGTTGGCATCCGCTGTCTGAGCAAGCGCCGGCACGCTGACTGACAGCGCTAGCACCGAAACGCCAAGCGCAAGACCGCGTCCGGCAGGCCCAAAAGCCGATGATTGCAAAAACCCTGTTCGCATCGCCCCCCCTTATGTTAGCGCTATCACGACCAAACAAAAAAAACGGCCGGCGCCCTTCGATAATCGAGTAAGCCCAAAATAATTGCTTGGCAAGGTCCGATTTGGCAGCCAATGATTGTCCACAGGCCATGGCTCATCGACGCCAAGAGAGCGCTAACTTATCCATGCATAACAATGATATAGAGAGGATTGTCATCGTCGGCGGCGGGACCGCCGGATGGATGGCGGCCGCCGCCTTTTGCCACACCCTCAACAATGGCGGGCGTGAGATCACTCTGATCGAATCGGATGTGATCGGTACCGTGGGCGTTGGCGAGGCCACAATCCCGCCGATTATCGAGTTCAATGCCCGGCTGGGCATTCCCGAAAACGAGTTCATCGCCGCCACGCAAGCCACGTTCAAACTCGGTATCGAATTCTGCAACTGGGGCCAGTTGGGCGATCGCTATTTTCATCCGTTCGGCGACTATGGCTTCGATCTTCACGGCGTTCATTTCCACCAGCTCTGGTTGCGTGAACATCTTCAGGGACGCGATGCAGGCCCGATCGCCGACTATAGCATGGCGACGGTCGCAGGCCGCAGCCATCGATTTGGTCGACCCGGCGTCAATGCGCGCCCTGCACTGGGCAAATTGCGCTACGCCTTTCACTTCGATGCCGGCCTCTATGCCCGCTATTTGCGCGGCTTTGCCGAACTGCGCGGCGTGCAGCGGCAGGAAGGCAAGATTGTCGACGTCATCCGCAATGGCGAAACCGGGTTCGTCGAAGCGGTACGGCTGGCCGATGGACAGCGGATCGAAGGCGATCTGTTCATCGACTGCTCGGGCTTTGCCGGTCTGTTGATCGAACAGACGCTCGGGGCGGGATATGAAGACTGGAGCCACTGGCTGCCCATGGACCGCGCCTGGGCGGTGCCGACGGGCAATACCGGCCCTCTTGCCCCGTACACGCGCTCAACGGCGCACATGGCAGGGTGGCAGTGGCGCATTCCCTTGCAGCATCGCACCGGGAATGGCCATGTCTTTGCCAGCCGCTTCATGGACGAACGCGAAGCGCGCGACATTCTGCTCAGGAATGTGGAAGGCCCTGTGCTCGGCGAACCGCGCATGCTGCGATTTGTCACCGGTCGGCGCAAATTGTCGTGGAGCCACAATGTCGTGGCACTGGGCCTTGCATCCGGATTCCTTGAGCCGCTCGAATCGACCAGTATCCATCTGATACAGAATGCCATTGCACGTCTGCTGACATTGTTTCCCGACAAGACATTCGATCCACTGTTACGGGACGAATTCAATCGCGGAATGCAGCTTGCCTATGAAGATGTCCGCGATTTTATCATTCTGCATTACAAGGCCACGCAACGCAGCGACAGTCCGTTCTGGAACCACGTCCGTGAAATGGAAATTCCGGACTCGCTGCAGCATCGCATGAGTCTCTTCAGATCGCGCGGTCGCGTGCTGCGCGATGGTGCAGAATTGTTCACCACGCCAAGCTGGGTCGCAGTGATGCTCGGTCAGAACCTGATGCCGGCACACTATGACCCACTGGTCGATTCGCTCGATCCTGCCAAGGTCGCCGTTGCCCTGCGACAGATGCGACAGGATTTTGCACAGGCTGCTGACGCGCTGCCGACACAGGAAGAGTTTCTGCGGCGCGCCGGTGCCTGGAATCCGATCGATCCGATGACTGCATCGCCCCTGCCGCAGGCCGCCCGCCGCTAGAGCGGTTTTCAGTCAGGCGGCCGGACGTCCAGATGCAAGATCCCGTACTCCGGTCACATCGCGCCGGCACCAGCGCACCCTATTTCAGCTTCAAGATGTAGACAGGGCCAATATCGACAACTTGTTTTTGCCCGGCGAACATCAGTTTGAACACAGCCTCTCCTGGGGGGATATCTACCACTGCGGTTGTCCGCAGCTGAAGCAGCTGCCAGTTCACCCCGGGACGCAGGGCATTGTCGGCAAATCCATTATAAGGCGGCTGGGTGGATTGAAACCGCACATTGATCGTCGCCTTGCCATCTTCCGCTTCTGACGAAACCGTCCGCGCCGCGATCGCTACAAGGAACCGGTCCCCCGCAACCACAGGTCCGGAAAGTGGAATCGCCATTTCCAGGTCCCATGGGCGTCCTTGCGATGCATGGACCGTAACCCGGCTGGCCTTGCCCAGAAATATGCCCTGATCCGCAAATCGCTGTTGCTCGCCACCGGTGCCATGGAAGTTCCAGGGCCCATCCTGAGGGCGATTGAACAATGCGCCGTCGACCTTGACGATTTGCGGCGGCAGCGGGACCGGCGGCTCCGGCAACGCCGCGGCGATGGCATTGGCGCCCTTTACAACGATGACCTGACCGATCTGGACATTCTGGGCGCGTTCGCCGAGCACGAAGGAAACCGCAGACTGCCCGCCCGCAAGCGCCACGTTGGAAACTCCGGCGGTTTCATACCATTGCCATTGCGGCCCGATATCGAAACTCTTGTCAAGAAAGCCGGCCCATGGGCTGACATTCTGCTGGATACGCAGCCCAATCCTGCCCTGCGCCGGTGCCGCATCCATGGGCAGCGCGCGCGCATAGAAGCCGACTGTAACCACATCACCACGGGCTACCGGGCGTGTGAGACCGACCGATGCGCTGATCTGCCACCCTTGTGCGGGAACCTGCCTGACCCTGACCCCGCGCGCGGCCCCGCCGCCTGGAATCGTGTCCGACTTGATCACTTCGGTTTCGGCACCCCCAAGGTTCTGGGACAGTTCCACCAGAATCCGGGGATCATTGATCAGGTCGCCGGGAAGCGTCTCATCAAGACGGGCAAGCTCCGGATCGGAAGCGGCAGGCGCACCGGATGCGCCTGATGGCGAACTAGGCACCGCCAAAACCAATGGCGTGCAAACGCAGATCGCGTGCGTCCATCTCATTCTGCCCACTCGTCGCTCCTCTCTCTGGGGAATGCCCACCCTATTTCGCCGGCACCTTGACCCCGATGGCCTCCAGCAAGCCCGGATGCCACTGGCGGGTCACATGGTCATAAAATGGGTAGGTGTTGGTATAGGCCCACACACAGGGTTCGATGCCCAATGCGCGGAATGCCTCTGTCGTGGCGCGATGATAGCTGACGCGCTCCGCCAGCGGAACGAGGTCAATCACGCCATTCTCGCCCATGAACGGGATCTTGCCGGTACGCGCGATGAATCGCTCGACCCTGGCAAGTTCGACAGTCAGCTCGGCGCGATCGGCTTCAGTCGGGAATTTGCGTCCCAGCGGCGGGGCCGGATCTCCGACCCATGTTGCGCCCTGATGCGTGAACAGGAATGGCGAATAATAATGAAAGGTTGGCCAGACATTGGGATCCTGCGGCAGTTCCAGAGTCTCCAGGGACGCGGTGCCGCTCCAGTTCTCACCACCGACAATGACCGGACGGGTCGGATTTGTCAGCCTTATACTGGCCAGAGACGGACCCAATACTGCCCATAAATTGGCATTGTTCAGCCTGTTATGCGGCTCATTCTCGATCTCGAACCACAGGCGGTCTTCGGGATATCCGGCGAAGCGGGCGGCCACCTGTTTCCACACATTGGCCAGTGCAACGCCGCCTGTTTCCGGATGGTCATGAACCATCTCGAAATTGTGGCTGTTCAGGATCACCTTGAGCCCAGCCGCCAAAGCATCGTCGACACGACGCTGGACAATTGCCATCCACTGCGCGTCAACGCTGTTCTGGGCGTCGCTGCCCATGTGCCGGCTCCAGTTGACGGGTAAGCGGACCGTCTCGAACCCTGCATTTCGGATATTGGCAAAGTCGCTGGCGTCCAGCACCCTGCCGCCCCAGGCAGCCTCCCCACCTGTCTCCAGATGATTTCCGGCATTGATGCACCGTCCGGTCGGCAAGCTGCGCGGTTCGGCAGCCGCCGCCGCACTGGCAACCATGGCGGCGCAAAACGCGATGGCGAGACGCGCGGTTCTCATAATCTGCCTTCCCACGCCCCTGCATCAATGGGGCGACTGTCATGCCTCGACGAACCCGACCTGCATTTGCCGCGTCCCCGGCCGCCCCCCATGGCGATCACCGTCGGTCGCAGCACTCCCGGCTTCTCAAAACGCCTCGCTCCAGCCGCACATATGTGCACGCGGCTGCCCGGCGATTTCACCCGAACTTTTTTCAGCGAACAGGAACGTCACCGGCTTGCGCGGCGTCATGTGTTCCCAGCGCAAACGCCGCGTGCTGAGCGGGGTAGGCGCGTTAGGATCGCCGGCCAGCGCCAGCGCCGCCCAATAGTCCTGCATCTGCACGCCACTGCCCACTTCACGGCGATCGAATACAAAACCGATTTCATAGGCATGCCGTGTCCAGCCACCGTCAGGGCCAACATCGAACTCATAGCGCCAGACCGGCCATCCCTTCGAAACCAGCAGACTGGCCAGACGGTTGGCCGGGCAGTGGAACTGGGCATCGGACTGCATGCGCAGTTCCAGATTGCCGCGCCTTGGGTCGACCTGCCCTTCTTCCGCGCGATAGGCAGCAAGGGCGGCGGGCGCATTGCTGCCGAACCAGAACCGGGAAAAACTGTCGAGATCCGTGCCCCCCGGCCCCGGTCCGAACTCGATCTTGTCGGTCCCGATGATGACCGGTTTGGGCGCGTTTGCCGCGATCAGCCGATCGGGCGGTCCAGGCAATATCTGGCCATCAATGGTCGTCCTGAGAAACAGAAAGTCATTGCCATGCGCTGCGGCTTCGCGAAGCTGCGTCTGGATGTTGAGCAGGGCGACGGGCGACATGGCCCGCAGCCGCGCCAGGTCACCACCGCTGTCCGACAGGGCATCGAGCTGGTCGCCAATCGCCAGTGCCTCATCATGGCTGCGATAGGACATGCCGAAACCCGGAGTGCCGCTCTGCATGATCGCAGCGTGAAACAAGCCCTGCGCCCGTGGCGCTGCCAGCAGCAGCGATACGTCCTGCGATCCGGCGCTTTCCCCGAAAATCGTCACCCTGCCGGGGTCGCCACCGAAACGGGCGATATTGTCGCGCACCCATTGCAGGGCCGCAATCTGATCCATCAGGCCATAATTGCCGCTGCTGCCGCCCTGTTCACGGTCAAGGCTGCGATGTGACAAAAATCCCAGAATGCCCAAACGGTAGTTGAACGACACAACCACAAGCCCCTGACGGACCATCGAGGATTCAACCGCACCAGAACCCGATCCGGCCCGATTGCTGCCGCCATGGATCCAGACGATCACCGGACGGCTGCCTGAAAGAGACTGCGTCCTGACACTCATTGTCAGACAGTCTTCACTCGCGTTCAGCCAATCGGCCCGGTTCCATAGTTCGTTGTTCTGCAGGCAGGCCGGCCCGGCTTGCGTTGCGTCGCGCACATCGCTCCAGGCAATGACGGGCTGCGGCGGACGCCAGCGCAAACTGCCGGTCGGCGGCGCGGCATAGGGAATCGCCTGGAAGATCAGGGTCCCGTCCCGCTCCGCACCACGGATCAGGCCACCCGAAACAGCAACCTGCGACTCCGGCGCCTTGGCGGACACCGGAATCTGGACCAGAAAGGCCAGTGCGATTGCGGCCCACAGGCTGCGCCACCACCCCATATCAGCGGCCCTCCCGCCGGCCATTGCGCGCTTCATCCAATCACATCCAGTTCAAAGCCCGGCACCGGAAGCATCCTTGAATCGTACAGATTGACGACGGGATTGTCGCTCCACGCATAACGGACGCGAAAGATCGGCTGACCATCGCCCGGCAGGACAATGGTCGATCCATCGATCCGCGCCGTTGCATATCGGCAGGAATCGGGGGCCGCGCCGCAAAGCTCAAAACCGATGGGTGCGCCACTGCTCCACGCCGATAGCGCCCCCTCAACGCCCTGAAAGCCGATCCGGATGGCATTCCCGTCGCGTCGCGCCGATTCCGGTTGCGGAAGCGACAGCCCCATGGCGGCCATCGCAAGCCTGCGGCCAAGCTCATTCTTGTTCGCTGGATGAACATCCGTGCGATCACCCAGATCGATCGCCGTCACCAACGCCGCATTGCCATCGGCGCGGACGCCCTTGCGCTGCTCCTCGCGCAGCTCAGCCCAGCCGGAATAGCCAGGACGCGATTGCGGCGCCCCGAAATTGGCCAATTGGACGACCAGAATTCTCGCATCTGTCCCAAACTGTTCGCGCCATCCGCGAAACAGGGCCGCCAGCCGACCGGAATAGCCCGGCGTGCCGACATCGCTTTCGCCCTGATACCACGCCACGCCGCGGGCGGCAAAAGGCCCGATCGGCGCAACCATGGCATTGTACATCACCCCAATGCCGGCCTGCCTGTCCCATGGCGAACGCGGCGGAAAGCCTGCCACAGCGGACCGGGAATAGCGCCAGCCCCTTTCAAGGCCGACCCGTTCGCCACGCGCCGGGTGAAAGGCAAACTGGCTGCCACCACTGACAAATCCGCCTGCGCCCCAGCTGTTTATCGCGGCGATGATGATTTCATTGCGCCCGGCGCGCAAATAGGACGCCGGGATGCGGTAGCTGCGATCGCTATCCCAGCCATAGCTGTTACCGATGGCCCTGCCGTTGATCCAGGTCATGTCCATGTCGTCCACGGCACCCAGCGTCAGGACGGCATCCCCGCGGGCCTGCTCCGCCGTCAGATTCAGGGTTCGCCGCAGCCAGACAAGGCCGGTCGGATGCTCAGCCAGTCCGGGGTCGCCCCATTGCTGCCAGTCGACCATGCCGGGCACGTCGGCCCATGAAATGCGGTCAGGGCTGGCCCACACATCCTGGCCACCACTCTCGCGCAGATACCAGTCTTGCCATGTGGGCGCGAACTGCGTGATCGCGCCGACCGGGTCGGTCTGCTGCTGCGCCAGCATCGCAAGGTCGCGCGCCGGATAGATGGCCCTGGCCCCGCCAGGCGACAGCCATGGGCGGCTCGCCGATCCACCCCAGCTGGCATGGATCAGGCCGATGGGCACACGGTTTTGCCGGCGCAGTTCCCGGCCCATGAAGTAGCAGGCTGCGGAAAAGCTGCCAGTCGTGCCGGAGTCCGCCGACTGCCAGGCAACCGGTCCGGCAAAATGGTCGCGCGGCCTGCTGTCCGTCGCCTTGGGTATCGTCATCATGCGCAACTGGTCATCGCGCGATGCGGGAATGAGATTGCCGGCGTCCAGCGCCCGCTCAACCGTCATTTCCATGTTCGATTGCCCCGAACAGAACCAGACGTCCCCGACCAGCAGACCGGTCACGTGCACGCGCTCGCCGCTGCTGTCACTGACCGTGAGCGCAAGCGGAACCGCGCTCGCGGGAAGCGGCGCGAGACGGGCGGAAAAGTGCCCGTCCGGGCCCGCCGTCACGGCAAGAACCTGATTACCCAGCGCAATCCGCAGCGGTTCATTGGGCTTGGCCCGGCCATTCAGCAGGATCGGCTGATCGCGCTGGATCACGGCATTGTCCGTCCATATCGGCGATAGCACCGGAGCAGCAGCCACACGGGTCGCGGACCCTGTCGCGACGATTGCCAGCGCAAGGGCATATGCGCGTGAGTTTCTGGCCATTGGCTCCTCAACCTTGCGCGGTTTCGACGATCGCGCTTTCACGAGTTGGTAGCGCTATCATGAATATGTGGCAAATGGAATCTGGCACGACCGGACACAGGCTGACGCGGCCGGGCTGGCGATCCGACAGGCACTGCAGACATGGCCCGCCGCCGACCGCGTCAATCGAC
This sequence comes from uncultured Stakelama sp., assembly GCA_964393565.1. Classification (GTDB taxonomy): domain Bacteria; phylum Pseudomonadota; class Alphaproteobacteria; order Sphingomonadales; family Sphingomonadaceae; genus Sphingomonas. The sequence continues at coordinate 15,979 of CAYMUJ010000020.1, forward strand.
CGGCCGGCCCCGCCCTTCCATCCGGGACCGCATCCACAGCTCATATGACGGCAACCCATCGACCACCGCCTGCACCATCTGCTGGTAGGCGGCGATCTCCGCCCTCAGTGACGCGACATCCAGCGAACGGCTCAGCGCTGAGCGCCCTGGCGGGATTCCCAGGGCCCGCAGGACCGACTGCCATTGCTCGACGTCAAGCGGCGCCTCTTCGATGAACGGGGTCCGGCCCCGTTTGCGGAACTGATCGAGGCTCGATGCCAGCACGTCGGACCGACCGGCAATGGCGAAAAGCCGCTCCGCTGCGGGTGCGGCATAGTGGCTCGCCACGAAATCGCAGTTCGCCTCAGCCATCAGCGCAAAACGCCGATTAAACTCCCGGCGTTCAAGCGGGTGGATATCCTGCCCCGGCAGAAACTCCAGCAGCAGGTCCATCATGCGATACGCGAAATCGAGATTGGTCCATGCCAATGGCTCGATCTGCATCGCCGCATCGCCCATGGCGATGACATTGCCCAGCCAGGGCTGGTCGATCCGCCCGGGCGACATATCGAACAGATGCAGCGCGTCACTGCCGAACAGGCGGCGGGCATCATCATCGTCGCGTCCCTCGGCCAGGCCGAGCATCGCTTCCTTGCCATCCCTGCCAAATGTCTGCGCCACCCACCCGGCGGGGGTCAGGGCCAGCTGGTCCGCCAACGCCAGGCGGCCGCGACTGGCCTGAACAAACGCGATCCGCCTGACCGGAAGCCGGGACATCCAGCTGATCCTTGCATGGCCGGGAACGCGCGACACCAGCGCGGCGTCATGGCCGCTGCAATCCAGCCACAGATCGGCCGACAACACCGTCCCGTCCGACAACATCACCTGATCCACACAGGCATCGCGCAAACGCACATCGGCGATCCGGCTGCCATGCCGTCTGACGTTGAGCATTGCCGCACGGCTGGCCAGCAGCTGCCCGTAAAGCTGGCGGTTCCAGCGCAAAGCATAGTCCAGCCCAGCCAGTCCGGCGTCTGAGGGAGGCGGCGGTTCAAAACGGCCTGTCTTGGCCAGTATCTCGCCCAGATCATGCACTGCGGGGGCATCCTTGCCGGCCGCTTCCAGTCCCATGCCCGCAATACCCGCCCTGAACCGGGAAGCGAGCTGCAGACCATGCGACATGCTGGAGATCGCGCCCTCCTCCCCCCAGCCAGAATAGATGACGGCCAGCCTGTGCGTTGCACCAGCCTGCCCCGTCATCAGATCTTCAGTCAGCCCGAACCGATCGTGAAAGCGATTGGTAAAGGGCAGGGCCGTACAGGCGAGATCGGCAAATCCACGAAAGCCGGTGCCGGCAGTGACGATTTCAACCTGCGCCGAGGGCACGGCCTGTGCCAGCATGATCGCGGCCATCAGCCCGGTCTGCCCATCGCCGATGATGACGATCCTGCGTGCCGGTGCGCGAGCGACGCTCATGGCAACGGCTCCGCAAGACGGTGCTGACGACTTTCAAGATAGGCGCGATGGCCAGGCAGGGCTGCCACTGTGGCGCCAATGGTCGCACGCAGCTTGTTGAGCGCCAGGTGCAGCGCACCGGGATCAACAAAGGAAGTGCGCGGATCGAACTGGCGCGGAATGATCCCCTGGCCCAGCAACACCGCGACCCAGCTTGGGGCCAGGAACAGCCCCTCCGAATAATGCTCCAGCCGCCCCGTTTCACGCCATAGCTCGATCTTGCCGGAAAGCGTGTCGGGGATCGTCATGGTCCTGACATGGTCCCAGAACGCCGAATCATCGCGCTCGGAAGCGTGATAATGCAGGATCAGGAAATCCCTGATCCGGTCATATTCCATGTCGACCAGCCGGTTGAACTCGTCCCGGTCAGCGCCATCGATTCCATCGCCTGTCGGAAACAGTTCGATCAGATTGGTGACTGCCATTTGCGCCAGATAGATGCTGGTCGATTCCAGCGGTTCCAGAAATCCGGACGACAGACCAACGGCAACGACATTGCCGACCCAGCTGTTGCGGCGGCGTCCCGCACGAAAACGCAGGATGCGCGGATCCGCCTGTGCCGGACCTTCGACAGCCTGGCGGAGTAGCGCAACAGCCTCGTCTTCAGTCGTAAAATGGCTGGAAAAGACATAACCATTGCCAACCCGGTGCTGTAACGGGATCCGCCAGCGCCAGCCTCCGGGCATGGCGATCGCACGGGTATAGGGTTCGATCTCATGCTCGGCATGGGCACAGGGCATGGCCGCCGCCCGGTCGCACGGCAGCCAATGGGACCAGTCCTCCCAGTCCACGTTCAGCGTATCGCCCAGCAACAGGCTGCGAAAGCCGGAACAGTCGACGAACAGGTCGCCCTCGACGATCCGCCCCCCTTCCAGTTCCAGGCCGGTCACATCACCAGTCGCACCGTCGCGATGGACCCGCGTCACCAATGCTTCCGTCCGCACGACTCCGTTCCGCACGCCGAAATCCCGCATGAACGGACCGAACAAGGTGGCATCGAACTGATAGGCATAGCCAAAGCTCGAAGCGATACCCGTCCCCGCTGGTGGTGGTGAAAACCGGTTGGCGCGCGCCATCGCGACCGCCATGGAATAATCACCTATCGGACCCGCATCACCATGTTGCGCCATGGACAGCCAGAAATGGTGAAACGGGACATTTGCGACGTCCTCGCCAAAACTGCCAAAGGGGTGGATATAGCTGTCGCCAATCCTTCCAAAGTCTCTGAAATCTATTCCCAGCTTGTATGTGGCGTGGGTTGCCCGGATGAACTCGTCTTCATCCAATCCCAGTCGTTCGATATAGCTGCGGATGTGCGGCAGCGTCGCCTCCCCCACCCCGACAATGCCGATTTCCTTGCTTTCGATCAGTTCCACCCGGACCTGCTGGCCCAGCAGGCTGGCAATCCCGGCCGCCGCCATCCAGCCAGCGGTGCCGCCGCCCAGAACCACAACCCGCCATTGTTTTCCCTGCCGCGTCATGACACCTGCCTCACGATCATCGGGGTCATGGCCCAACCCGCGCGCATCGTTTTGGGCTGATCCTCGCCACAATGGCAACATTCCGGAAAGGCCCGGCCGTCCCGGCGCGGCGCGAAACCCTGTGGCCGGCCGCAACGCCCGCCATGCGCCACACCCCGTCTCCCCGCGCCGTCGGGCAAAGGGGGCAAACGCCGGCTGTCACTGACGCCCCGGTTCAACGGGAATCCGGGTTGATCGCCACAACGACGACCGATTTTGCCGGCACGACGATCCGCAATGGCCGCCCGCGCGCACCGGCAGCAAAGGGCTGCGGCGCGATCCTGTCTGGCTGGTCGAAGCTGTTATGGGTGTCGATCGCCGCCCCGGTCAGGATACTCCCCCTGGCGACACCGGACTGCCCGGTATCGACCTCTGCCCGTCGATTGGGGTCGAGATTCGCCAGCGCAATCCACAACTGGCCGTCGACACCGCGCGCCGCCGTCGCGCTGACCATTGGCAGCGTGATATTCCCCCGGACATAGACGGCCCCATCCAGCGCCACCGGATAGGGTATCGCCTCCCGAAACGGCCGGTACATGTCAAAGACATGATATGTCGGTGTCAGCACCATCCGGTCGCCATCGGTGAGGATCATCGCCTGCAGGACGTTGACCATCTGGGCAATCGCCGCCAGCTTTACGCGATCCGTATGCTTGTGAAAGATGTTGAGGGTCAGCGACGCAACAAGGGCATCGCGCAGACTGTTCTGCTGAAACAATGCGCCCCGCTTCTCTCCGGGCTCCGGATCGTACCAGGTTCCCCATTCATCGACATATAGCGCAACACGCTTTTCCGGATCGTGGCGATCCATGATCGCTGCATGGCGTTCGATCAGCGAATCCATCCGCAACGCCTGAACCAGAGTGCTGGCCCATTCATCCTCGCCGAACCCCAGCGCACGGCCTTTCCCGCCCGGCCCGAAACTCCCGCTGGGCAAGGTATAATGGTGCAGGCTGATCGCCTCCATATGATCTTTTGCATCCCGCATCAGCGCTTCGGTAAAGGCAAAATCATCAGAGGCCGCCCCGCTCGCCACCCGCAGCAACGGAACCGCACCGGGGCTGGCCCGCACAAAGCTCGCATAACGACGATGCATCTGGGCCGAAACATCGCCCGTCATGTTGCCGCCGCATCCCCAGGTTTCGTTGCCGATACCAAAAAGCGGCACGCGCCATGGCTGGTCGCGCCCGTTCTTCCGGCGCTCCCTGGTCAGCGCAGTGTCATCGGCCGATGTCATATATTCAAGCCATCGCGCCATCGCCATGGGCTCCATCGACCCCATATTGCCGGCGACATAGGGCTTGGCTCCGACCAGCTCGGCAAAATCGAGAAACTCATGCGTGCCAAATGCATTGGTTTCCGGCCCGCCCCAGATCGCATTCATCCTGCGGGGGCGCTGCGACCGCAGGCCGATACCATCGCGCCAGTCATAATGATCGGCAAAACACCCGCCCGGCCACCGGATAACCGGTACCTTCAGACGGCGCAGGGCGTTCAGGACATCGCTGCGATACCCTTGCTCATTGCGGATCGTCGACGCTTCGCCAACCCATATGCCTTCATAGATCCCGCGGCCCAGATGCTCTGCAAACTGGCCGTAGATTTCCGGCGATATGCGCGAACCGGGGCGCGACTGATCGATCGCCATCCTGACCGGTACCGGAGTGTCTGCCGGGCGTGCGACAGCCGGCTGAACGGAAAGCAGAAGCAGCGATGTCAGCCCCAGCCGCAATGCGTATCGCACCTTCGCGAATGCTGATCGCATTTTCCCCTTCCCCCACTTTTTGTTACCGCTATCATAACCTGATCGTTGCGAACGTAAACGCGATTCTGACGACAGCAGACGGAGCAGGATGATCCAGACCCGCAGGGCATTTCTCGGCGCAATGTCGGCCAGTGCGGCCGTCCCGTCCTTTGCGGCCGGGGGGTCTGCGGCGGCCGATTGGAGCCTTCTGGCCGAACAGTTCACGGTGCCCGATTGGTTCCGCGATGCAAAGCTGGGCCTGTGGTCACATTGGGGGCCGCAATGCGTGCCCGAATTTGGCGACTGGTACGGCCGGCTGATGTATGTTCAGGGACATCCTGCATATGACCATCATCTTCGCACCTATGGCCATCCTGCACGCTTTGGCTTTAAGGATCTGATTCCGCTATGGAAAGCTGACCGCTTTGATCCTGCGGCGCTGGTTCGCCGCTATAAGGCGGCGGGTGCCGCCTATATCGTTTCGATGGCCAACCATCATGACAATATGGACCTGTTCGCCAGCCGGCACCAACCGTGGAACAGCACGCGCGTCGGCCCATGTCTGGACATTGTCGGCAGCTGGGAACGGGAAGTGCGCAAGGCCGGGCTGCGCTTCGGTGTATCCAATCACGGGGCTCATGCCTGGCATTGGTGGCAGACCGCTTATGGCTATGACGCCGAAGGGCCGATGCGGGGCGTGCGCTATGATGCATTTCATCTCCGCCGGTCCCATGGTCGCGGTCGCTGGTGGCAGGGGCTGGACCCTCAGCAACTCTATACCGGGCCCCACATGGTCGTCCCCGATGGCCTGAACAGCATCGCTCAAATGAATGCCTGGCACGATGCGCATGACGGCCAGTGGCTGGAAACCATCCCCCCCGGCAACCGCGGCTTTGCCCGCAACTGGCTGGCCCGGCAAATTGATCTGGTAACGCGGTACCAGCCTGATCTTGTCTATTTCGACAATGCAGGACTGCCGCTTGAACAGTTCGGCCTCGACGCTGCGGCGCATGCCTATGAAAGTTCCATCCGTCTCCATGGCCACACCCAGATCGTCGTTACCGCAAAACGGCTGGATGCAGCGCAAAGACGCGCCCTTGTTGAAGATGTCGAGCGGGGATTCGTATCAGACATCCGCACCCAACCATGGCAAACCTGCACCTGCATCGGCAGTTGGCACTACGACCGACCACTCTATGAACGCCGAGGCTACAAGACCGCCGAGCAGGTCATTCAACGCCTGTTCGACGTCGTCTCGAAAAATGGCAATCTGCTGCTGTCCTTCCCGCAGCGGGGCGATGGCAGCATCGATGATCAGGAAGAGGCTATTCTTGATGCCATGGCCGCATGGATGGCCATCAACCGCAAGGCGATTCATGGCAGCAGGCCCTGGCGGGTGTTTGGCGAAGGTCCGACCCGCTTCGTCGAAGGAATGATGAACGAGGGGAATGCCCCCGCCTTCGCGGCGCAGGACGTACGTTTCACCATGCGCGGAGGTTCGCTCTACATTGGCCTGATGAAACCATCAGCAGGCCGCTTATCATTGTCCACGCTTGGCCTCACGGCACTGCGCGGTGGCCGGATCGAACGGGTCACGATGCTGCCTGGTACAGATGTCCGATGGACGCAGGATGAAAAGGGGCTGCACATCGATCATTCCGCGAACATCGCATACCAGATCGTACCGGTACTGGAAGTACAGGGACCATTTCTGGAAATGATCGGGCGATCGAATATGGCGCCCGCTACCAGCACCAATCATACCGATTCCGGATTGTGATTATCACGGTTGCTGTTTTGTCATTATGACGATCGTCCCGAATAAGAAGGGGCGGGAGTTGCCTCCCGCCCCCGCCCCCTTTTGATGGTCAGCCCGATCAGCCTTCCATGTCCTCAAGCTCGCGGCCCTTGGTCTCGGTGACGAAGCGCTGGACCAGGAAGAAGCTGATCACCGCGCAGACCGCGTAGAAGGTATAGGCACCCGCCAGGCTCCACGTCGCCATCGCCGGGAAGGTCTGGGCGATCAGATAGTTGGCGAACCACTGGAAGAAGCCCGCCACCGCCAGCGCCGATCCGCGGATCTGGTTCGGGAACATCTCGCCCAGCATCACCCACATCACCGGGCCCCAGCTGACGTTGAAGAAGATCACATAGAGATTGGCTGCGACCACCGCGATCATCCCCAGCTCCGACGACAGTGTCAGCTTGCCGGTGGCGTCGAGCGAACCCTGGCTGAACGCATAGACCATCACGAACAGCGTCACCGCCATGCCGGCCGAACCGATCAGCAGCAGCGGCTTGCGCCCGATCTTGTCGATCACCGCGATGGTGATGAAGCATGCCGCGATCGACACACCGCCGGAAACGATGTTGATCATCAGCGAATCCTGCTCGGTAAAGCCGGCCAGCTGCCACAGCGTCGCACCGTAGTAGAAGATCACGTTGATGCCGACGAGCTGCTGGAAAACCGCCAGCATGATGCCGACCCACACGATGCTGCGGATACCAAGGAACCCGCCAGCCCCCCTGGACAGGAGATCGCTGAAGCGCGGGTTGTGATCGGTCGAGAAGCTCGCCTTGATCTCGCCGAGCTTGGCGGTGCCAGCGTCGGTCCCGAACAGATTGGTCAGCACGGTCAGCGCCTCGGCATCGCGGCCCTTGGCGACGAGATAGCGGGGGCTTTCGGGGATGAAAAACAGCGCGATCAGGAACACCGCAGCGGGCAGCGCCTGCATCAGGTACATCCAGCGCCATGCCTCGATACCCGCCCAGAACAGCGCGAGCGACGAACCGGCCGCCTGGGCGAGATAATAGTTCACCACGAATGCGGCGGTCAGGCCGGTGATGATCATCACCTGCTGCAGCGTAGTCATGCGCCCGCGAATATTGGCAGGCGCGACTTCGGAAATATAGGCGGGCGACAGCACCGATGCCGCACCGACGGCAATGCCGCCAAGGATGCGCGCCGCGACGAAGATCGTCTGGTCATGCGCGAAGCCCTGAATCAGTGCGCCGATCAGAAACAGGATCGCGGCGAGGCGCATCACGTTGCGACGCCCCATCTTGTCCGCCAGCGTACCGGCAAAGAAGGCGCCGATAACGCACCCGATCAGCAGCGACGCGACGGTGAAACCAAGTGTTGCGTCATTGAGCGTGAAGGCGGATTTGAGCCCGTCCTGCGTACCGTTCACGGCACCGCTGTCATAGCCGAATAGCAAACCGCCGATCGTCGCGACCGCGACGATGGCGAGTACGAGACCAGTATTGGCCTGCGTGGACGGTGATTGGCTCAACGCGCTTCTCCCTCTCCTGACGCGGTCTGCCGCGCTTATGTTAGCGCTAACTAAACGCGAAAGCACATGATGTGCAAGACAGGAGATGCTGCGCCGAATTTCGTGGTGGATCAACCGTGCCAGTCGAACCATTCACCATAAGGGTGGCAAGTCGCCAGGACGCGGCGTGCACCGTCGGGCCAGCAGGTCATCGCCAGCTCGACCCGCTCGCGCTGCTCGGTCCATTCAAGGCTGAGCCAAGCGAGCGGCCGCGCCGTCGTTGCACGCGCGCCCGCCGCATGGATGGCATCGACCACCGATGCGCGCGCCGCCGGTCCCAGATACTGCAGTACCATCGAATGGAACACGACGCGGCACACACCCTCCCTCTGGGGCTGGGCGAGCTGATCGGGCAACCACAAGGTCGCGTCCCCCCGCGTCAATTCCGGCGGGTGGGCGCGTGCAATGCGCAAAGCGGCCTTGAGCCGTTCGATCCGGCGGGGCTGGTCGGCCCAGACGAATGACAAAAGCCGCTCACGCGATGGCCGATGATGCGCATCAAGCGGGTTGAGATCGACGCCGCGCGCAGCAACCACTTCGATCGGTGCCGCGACCGGGTTCATCCCGCGCCATTGCGGAGCGATCCGCACGGCGGATTCCGGATCCCCGGCGACGACATCGCCCAGCACATAGCTGTAACGCGCGAGATTGAGGTTCAGTCCGCAGCTCGACCCAAGCTCCAGCAGCTCGACCGGCATGCCGGTGCGGGTGCGAAGTGCCATCAAGGCTGCGGCAAACCCGGCCGCACGCGCAACTTCGTTGGTTTGCGTCGGCGCGCGCATCCATCGCGCAATAAATGCGTCGTGCGCAGCCAAAGCCTTGCCGATCGCCCGGTCGAACGCATCATGTTCACGCTGGTACAGGGCGGTCAGGTCGGCGACATCGCCGCGTCGTGCCAATGCATGCAATGCAGCATTGAAACGCATGGCGAGCGCAGCGGCGGAAGGATCGTCGGGCCACCCGTCGATCAGGGCTGCAGTCTGCGGCGCATGGTATAACTGGCGGTCACCAGCCTCCAGCACTGCTGCGACGAACGGGGAACCGAGCGCGCGGATGACCCGCGACTGGCGACGCAGCTCCCCCTGAGCCCCGACGCGCGTCATCATATTCATTCGACATCCCCCGCCCGCGCCGGTGCGGCGCTACACATAAACCAAATCAGGCGATGAGCGCTGTTGCGACATGTCGATCATGCCGCTTCCCAGACCGCAGCACCCATGGAATGGGCCAGGCGATCCTGCATCCCATGCACGGGGCTGCGGGCACCGGGCTCAAGGGTGAACTGACCTGCCTGGTCGGCGAGATGCGTCACCTCATTCGCCAGTTCACGCGCGGCGGTCGAGCTTTGCTCAACCATGGCGCTGGTCTGACGGGTGGTCTGGTCCATGGTGCTGATCGCCGAGCTGACTTCCGTGATGGCGAAGGACTGGGCGTTGTTGTCCTGCGCGATCTTGTCGAGCAGTGTGTGAACCTCGCCCACATCGGTGGAGATTTCCACGAGCGCGCTGTCCACCTTCTGCACCATTTCGACCGCAGCGACGATGTCGGTCTGGGTTGCGGTAAGCTGGTCACGCGCGCGGCCAGCCTCTTCTTCGGCGCGCATCGCGAGCGCCGAGACAAGGTCGGCGACGACCGCGAAGCCACGACCCGCCTCACCCGCACGACCCGCTTCAACCGCAGCGTTCATCGCGAGCACGCGCGTCTGGAACGCGATCTTGTCGAGCCCCTCGATCACGCTGTCGATGCCCTTGGCGCTTTCGGCGACGCGGCCCATGGCGTTCACCGCGCCCTCGGCAACTGCACGGCCATTGGCGACCGTGCCAATCGCACCATTGGCGCGCTCCACAGTCTGGCCGGCAGCGGCTGCAGTCGTCTTGAGGCGCTGATCCATCTGGACGATCGCGGCAGAGGTCTGCTCCAGGCTCGCGGCATTGGCCTCGGTCCGGCGTGCCAGATCCTCGGACGCTTCGGCGATGCGGCCCGACCCGGCATGGATCGATTGGGTCGCGTCCATCACCGATGCGATCAGTTCACGCAGGCTGCTGACCGCAGCATTGAAGTTCGACTTCACAGCAACATAGTCGCGCGGGAAATCGGCGTTGATCTCGGCGGTGAGATTGCCCGAAGCGAGTTCGGACAGCTGGGCCGAAACGATTTCGACCACCATCTTCTGCTCGGCTTCAGCTTTGGCGGCGGCGGCGTCGGTTGCCTGCTTGGCGACCGCGGCGTCGCGGAACACCAGCACCGCGCGCGCCATATCGCCCAGCTCGTCCGAACGATCGGTGCCATCGACATCGACATCGTTGCGACCCGAGGCCAGCGTGGTCATCGTGCCCGTCAGTGCAGAGATCGGCGTGGCGATGGCACGGCTGAGCAGCCAGGCAAGACCAATGGCGAGGGCGATCAGCCCGATGCCACCGACGATCAGCACGGTGGTCGCGGTATCCATGGCCGCCTTCTGCGTCGCCATCCCCTCTTCGATCCGGGCCATTTCGGCATCGCGCACATCGCGCAGCGGCGTGACCGCCGCGCTCACCAGCACAGCCTTGCCCGCAGCCTGTACTTCGGCCTGGGCACCGGCGAGATCGCCGCCATCGACGCGCTTGATCAGGCGGTCACCCCATTTGGCGCGCCAGTCGAGCGTTTCCTTGCGCGAGACCTTGACCGCCTCGACCAGCTTGGGATCGGTCAGTTCCGCCTCAAGCTCCGCCGATGCCTTGTCATAATCGACGCGGCCCTCGTCATAGGATTTGAGATAGGTCTTATCCCCGGTGACGAGATAGCCGCGCATCTGGCTGTTCTGCCGCAGCAATGCGGTCTCGAGCGCCAGTGCCTTGGCGTACCGACTCTGCGCCGCGCTATTCGCATCGGTCACCGACCGGATCATGGAAATGTTCGAGAAGAACACCGCCATCATCGCTGCTGCGGATGCGCAGATGATGAGGAAGGAGAGGCCCAGTTTACGCGGGATCTTCAGGGACTTCAGCATGGGTACGGCTTCCGGCTCAAAGGAGAGGTCAGTCGGTGCCGGGACGCACGCGCCCCGGCACCCATTGGGTCAGAAGGAGAAACGGACAGACGCAGCAACAGTACGACCGTTATCCGCGCGCGCAGTGAGGACACCGCTCGCCGGGATCGACGCCTGGTTGACATCGGTCAGCGCGAGCGTGTCGAACAGGTTGTTCGCAGTCAGACCCAGCTGCACATTGTCGGTCAGACGGAACTGCGCGAAGGCGTTGACCAGCGTGTAGCCGGGAAGGCGCAGCTGATTGACGTCCTGTGCGAAGCTGCCCGTGGTACCAACGACGTTGGTACCAAGCGTCAAGCGCTTGCCTTCATATTGCAGCGTGGTCTGATAGATCAGGTCCGGCTGGTGACGCGGGGTATTCCCGATCACCGAAGCGTTGAACTGATCCTTGGCGATCTCTGCCTTGGTCCAGGTTGCGCCAGCGGTCAGGCTGAACGGTCCATATTGATAGCCACCTTCGAACTCGAGACCATAGGCCTCGTAGACGCGATAGATGTGCTCAACCTGGATCGCACCCGTGACGCGGTTGGCGTTGACCTGCGAAGCACGCTCGTCGGTGCTTGCCCAGAAGCCGGTAAGGTTCAGGGTAAGGTTCGACTTGCGGAACTTGACGCCGCCCTCAGCCTGCTTGACCAGGCCATAGGCGTCGTCCTGGCTGACCAGATCGCCCGTCACCGGATTGTGCGCCGGGGTGAACAGCGGACCGAATGCTGCAGCACGCCCACCGCGGCTGTACCGCGCGAACAATGCCAGCTCTTCCGCAACGCGATAGTTCACGCCAAAGGAATAGCTGACAAAGTTATAGTCGAAATTGACCGGTGCCGGCGTGCCCAGCGGGATGATGCCCGAACGGCTCTCAGGTGCCGAAATGACACCATCACCATTGATGTCGAACGGCGCAATCGGAGTACGCCCGCCACCCAGTTCACCGGAATAGATCGAGCCCCGCGCCTTGCCGCTGTTGAAGCGGACGCTGGCACCCAGTGCAACCTTGCCGATGTGGAAGTTGAGCGAGCCATAAGGCGCGTTCGTGTCAAAATTGACATCGATGTGGCGGCGCATATTGGTCGTCACAAGCGCAGCGCTGTAGGCAAAGACACCATTCTGGGTCTGCGGCACACCGCCTGCGGTCGTGATATCGACCAAGGCCGTCTGGCCACCGCCGCGAACGTCGGTGATGATCGACGTAACCAGCCAGTCGACATTCATCGATTGCCGTGAATGATAATAGCCGGCGGTGAAGGTCAGCTTGCCTCCGCCCAGATCCCAGACGCGGGTCGCACGCAGGTCATTGGTGAGGTTGTCGAGGCTGTTGACCTGAAAGTTCATCAGAAGCGAGCCGGCAAGCAACCCGTTTCCGTTGAGCCCCGCAGGGTTGGTGATCGCCTGACCCATGTTCGGACCAGAAGCGTAGCGCAACGTGGCACCCGGGCCGCCCAGCATCTGGGCCAGCGTCGACGCAGGCATGACCATCAGCGGCACATTCTGCATCATCTGACCCGACATGTCAGAGAAGCGGAACCGCTCCGTGATCGTCCAGTCGGCTACATCGATCTGGGATTCAAGGCCGACCGCCTTGACCACGGAACGGACGCCGTCATGCACATCGAAGGAAGCGACATTGTTGTTGGCATCGCGGGTCACCTGGGTCGGAATATTGGCCGACATCAGGGAATCGCTGCGAATGTCGAAATTGGCGAGATTCCGGTAATTCGGGTTGTCGTTGGTGCCCGACACACCAAGCGGCAGGAAATAGTCGGTCGGCACCGAGTCATCGAGATACTTGCCGTAAAGGCGGATATACCCGTTCGGCAGTTCCTTGGTGATGTTCGCCTTGATCTGTCCACCGCGATAGGCGGTGTAGCCGGTCGAGCGCGGCCCTTCGCCCTCACGATAGAAGCCGCCAACATGATAGCGCAGCGTCGGGTTCAGACGACCGCCATAGTCGAAGTCGAGTCGATACAGCTCCTGGCCGATCCCCGTCGTCGCGGTGATCGCCCCGCCCTCGGTCGCGCCGTTCTTGCTGATGAAGTTCACAACGCCGCCCGGCGCGTTCGACGCGAAGGTCGACGACGAACCGCCGCGGATCGCCTCAACCGCATTCAGCGAGGTGTCGGTGCGCAGGAACATGTCGGCGCCCAGGAAGGTGAAGTCGCCAAACTCCAGAATCGGGAGGCCGTCTTCCTGCAGCTGAAGATATTTGGAACCACTCGACGCAAGCGGGAGACCGCGGATCGTGTAGCTGTTGTTGGCAACACCCGACGAGGCTTCGACGCGCACGCCGGGGATGTTGCGTACAATCTCCGCCACCGAAACGCTGTTCAGCTTCTGAACTTCCTCACCACTGATCGCACTGGTTGAGGTCGCCTGATCAAGACGGTCGCGGCCCTTGGCAACACCAGTCGAGAACACTTCCTTTTTCGGCTCGGCATTTTGCGCAGCAGCCGGTTCGGCGCCGTCCGCCTCACGCGCATGCGCTGGTGCCGCCAGCGCCAAAGGCGCCGCTGCCAGGAGAAGGAAATATTTTGTCATCGTTATGCCCACCCTTCAGATCAGTGTGCGTGCTCTCCCGCACGCTTTGCTCATGTCGCCGCTCGCCGCCAAAACACGGCAGAGCGTCCAAGCTATGATAGATGGCGGGGGGCAGAACGGACGGCGGCGAACAAGAATCTTTGACATCGCGGTAACGACGACACCGCAACGACAGCGCAGACTCGTCGTTCGAGATCAGTCACCTGACCTGCGGATGCTGCAACTCTGTTTCTGATTACTAGCCAGGGCGCAGGGGTAGCCTGCGAGCGACACGGCTCTTGCCCCATAGACATTGCGCGTGCCGGGCACACTCCCGCGCAGCCCAACCCGGTGCCCGGGCCGGCGGGAGACAGATCATGTCGATTCAGGCAGTCGCGCCGACCTCGGCCTCGTTCCAGCGCAGTGCCTTCAGCACCGTCTCGACGATGTGCGGCGCGTTCAGGCCGGCTTCGTCATATTGCAGTTCGGGCTTGTCCTGGTCCTGGAAGCGATCAGGCAGACGCATCGTGCGCAGCTTCAGCCCCGCATCGATCAGCCCCTCGTCGCTCGCCATGGTCAGCACATGCGCACCGAGCCCGCCGACTGCATTCTCCTCGATCGTCACCGCCACTTCGTGCGTGGTCAGCAGGCGGCGGATCAGCGCTTCGTCGAGCGGCTTGGCAAAGCGCAGGTCGGCGACGGTGGCCGACAGCCCCTTGGCCTCGAGCATGTCGGCTGCCTTGAGCGCTTCGGCGAGGCGGGTGCCAAGCGACAGGATCGCGATCGTCTTCCCCTCGCGCACGATGCGGCCCTTGCCGATTTCCAGCAGCTGCGGCTCGGCCGGCATCTCGACCCCGACGCCATTGCCGCGCGGATAGCGCACCGCGATCGGCCCGGCGTCATATTCCGCCGCAGTCCTGGTCATATGCACCAGCTCCGCCTCATCGGCGGCGGCCATCACCACGAAATTGGGCAGCGACGCGAGATAGGTAATGTCGAAGCTGCCCGCATGGGTCGCGCCATCCGCGCCAACGAGGCCGGCGCGGTCGATGGCGAAGCGCACGGGCAGATTCTGGATCGCCACGTCGTGGACGACCTGATCATAAGCGCGCTGCAGGAAGGTCGAGTAGATCGCGCAAAAGGGCCGCATACCCTGTGCCGCGAGGCCCGCCGCAAAGGTCACCGCATGCTGTTCGGCGATGCCAACGTCGAACGCGCGGTCGGGATGCGCCTTCGCGAATTTGTCGACGCCCGTCCCCGACGGCATTGCCGCCGTGATCGCGCAGATACGCGGATCGGTCTCGGCCAGCTTGGCGAGCGTTTCACCGAACACATTCTGATAGGCCGGCGGTCCGGGCGGCGCCTTGGCCTGAGCGCCGGTGATGACGTCGAACTTCTGGACGCCATGATATTTGTCCGCCGCCGCCTCGGCCGGGGCATAGCCCTTGCCCTTTTGCGTCACGACATGGAGCAGCACCGGGCCTTCCTTGGCGTCGCGGATATTCTCCAGCACCGGGATCAGATGGTCGAGATTGTGACCGTCGATCGGGCCGACATAGTAAAAGCCCAGTTCCTCGAACAAGGTCCCGCCGGTCGCCATGCCGCGGGCATATTCCTCGGCCTTCGACGCAGCGCTGGTCAGGCGGCGTGAAATCTTGCCGGTGATGCGCTTGGCCAGGCTGCGCAGCCCGAGATATTCGGAGCTGGACACGACGCGCGCCAGATAGGCCGACAGCCCGCCGACCGGCGGCGCGATCGACATGTCGTTATCGTTGAGGATGACGATCAGACGATTGCCCGCCTGTTCGGCATTGTTCATCGCCTCATAGGCCATGCCGGCGCTCATCGCGCCGTCGCCGATCACCGCGATGCCCCGCCCCGGCGTGCCCGCCAGCTTGTTGGCAACGGCAAAGCCGAGCGCGGCCGAGATCGAGGTCGAACTGTGCGCCGCGCCGAACGGGTCATATTCGCTCTCGCTGCGCTTGGTGAAGCCGCTAAGGCCCCCGCCCATGCGCAGGGTGCGGATGCGGTCCCGCCGCCCGGTCAGGATCTTGTGCGGATAGCATTGATGCCCGACATCCCACACCAGCCGGTCGTCGGGTGTGTTGAATACGTAGTGAATCGCGACGGTCAGTTCGACTACGCCGAGTCCCGAGCCAAGATGACCGCCGGTGGTGCCGACCGCGCTGATCGTTTCGGCGCGCAGCTCATCCGCCAGCTGGCGAAGCTGCGACGGCGCGAGCTTGCGCAGGTCGTGGGGCGTGTCGACCGTATCGAGCAACGGCGTCGTGGGAAGTTCAGACATTCGACCGCGTTTACTCCACTGTGTTGGGCCTGTCCAACGGATGGCACCGCCGGACCGATATGGTCATGAGCAAAAACTGACAGATGCGTGAGCGCGGCGGTGACGCGACGTCAATCGCGATCCAGCGCCGCGATTGCCGCCACTGCGGCATCGAAGCGCGCGTCCCAGTCGCCGCGAATCGCAACCCAGCGCACGCCAGCCTGATCGAGAACGCCACGGCAGAGATCGGCAAACTGTGCACGGTTCGCATCAGATCCATAGATGCGCGTACCATCATCGACCCAGACGACATCGGGTTCGAGCAGGAGATAGAGATCGCCGCGCGGATGCTGCAGCAGCGCATCGGGCGCGGTGCCGAGCATCATCCGCGCCCAGGCTGCCGTCATCAACGCATCGGTGTCGGCAAAGACGAAGCGCGTGGCCCAGCGCTTCCACGCGGCGATCATCGCGGTTTGCGCTTCGCCGATCAGGGTCAGGTCGGCGGCGCCCATCTCGACACCATGCACCTCGGCCTGCGCGCGGCCATATTCGGGCACCCAGACGCTGCCGAAATGGCGCGCAAGTCGCTCGGCCAGCACCGACTTGCCGGTGCTTTCGACGCCGTGCAGCACGATCGTGCGCGTGTAATGCGCGCGCACCGGGGCGGGGAGAAAGGCGGCATGCCCCCAGGGATCGGCGCGCACCGCGCTGCCCGAGAGGCCGCCGATGCCGTCGGGATCGGCCGCCATGATCCGCCCGCCGAGCGGGACGAACAGCCCGCCGACCTCGTCGGCCAGCCGCTGGCCATAGGCTTCGCCCGCAAAGACCAGATCGATCGGATCGGGATGCGCCGCGCGAACGATGCCGCGCCAGATCGGCCAGAAATCGGGGCTGTCCTCGGGCGCCTGTGGCACCGGCGCGCCATGACCGACGACATCGCAATCGGGCAGCAGCTCGCGCATCCATGCCAGCCGCAACTCGCCGGGAATCGGGTCGTCGGGCAGCCAGCACACCAGCACGGTCAGCCGGTCGACCATCGCCCGCGCCGCGCGCGCCAGCGTCAGATGCCCGGCATGCGGCGGCATGAACTTTCCGAGCAGGAAACCGCGCTTCACCGCGCCACGCCCAGCTTCGCCCGCCACGCAAACAAGCCCCACACCGCCATGCCGAGGAAGATCGCGTAGAGGATCGCCGTGGCAACCAGACCCCGGTTCCAGAACAGCCCGACCGCAAGAATGTCGACCGCGATCCACAGCAGCCAGCTTTCGACGCGGCGCTGCGATTGCAGGATCTGTGCGGCGACGCTCATCCCCGCCACCGCCGCATCGGCATAGGGCGCGGCGGCATCGGTGTAGCGCGCCATTGCCGCACCCCATGCAATGCTGGCCGCCGCAGTGCCAACGATCCACCCGACCCGCGCCGGATAGTCCAGCCGGCGCACGGCGACCCCGTCATCGACCCGGTCGCTACGGCTCCAGTTCCACCAGCCATAGAGCTGGATCACGAGGAAGAAAATCTGGAGCAGCGCATCGCTGTACAGCTTCGCATCGGCGAACACGAAGAAGTAGAGCGCGACCATCGCGATGCCGAACGGGTAGTTCCACAGGCTGCGCCGCGCCACCAGCGCGACATTGACCAGCCCCAGCGCCGCCGCGGCAAGCTCGACCGGGTTCAACTTGGTAGCTTCAGTCGCAGTCGGCGCACTTGCCGCGCACTTCGATCACCGGGCGCACGGGCGAAAAACCAACGCCCTGAGCGGCGGAGCGGACGGTGCGCGTGATCGAATCATCGTCGAGATGCGTAGTGCTTCCGCACGAGTCGCAGACCAGGAAGATGCAATCGTGCAGGCAATCGGGATGCGCATTTGCGACATAGGCGTTCGCGCTTTCGACCCGCCGCGCGAGGTTCGACGACACGAACAGGTCGAGGATGCGATAGACGCTGTTCGCCGCGACGCGCCGCCCTTCGCGCTTCGACACCGCCTCAGCGATGTCATAGGCCGAGGCCGGCTTGTCGAACCCGGCAAGCACTTCGAAAATCGATGCGCGCATCGTCGTCCACTGTTCGCCCGCCTTTTCCAGCGTCGCCTGTGCGGCGGCGGTCAGGTCGGACCCGTGATGTTCGTGATGATCATGGACGTGCATGGCAGAAATGTAGGCCCGTGTTAGGCGGCGGGCAAGCGCCGGATCAGTACGTGGCGCGGCGATTCAGGTCGTGACCGAGCGCCAGGATCGACACACCGATCACCGTCCACACGATTTCCGGTCCGCCATGCTCCAGCGTCAGCGCGCCGGCCATGATGCCAAGGCCGAACGCCCCGACCGCCGCCGGCATCATATAGCCATGTTTGATAATGCCGCGCCCCAGCGCGACGATGCCGAACAGAATCGCGGCGACCAGCCCGACTTCGTGGATCAACGGGTGCATCAGCGATCCCGCCGCCGATGCAAGCACGAGCAGCACCGTCGTCAATAGGCAATGCGCCAGACACAGGCTCGACAGCCCGATCGCGACGCGATCGAAGCGCATATCGACCAATTCCCAGAATCGGGGGAAAATCACCGGCTGCATGCGCGCGATATAGAGTGCCGGCGGAAAAGTTACAACATCACATGCACCGGCGGACAGGTGCCCCGGCTGGCATTTATGGTTACAGCGGGATACATGGATGACGTGTCCGAATTCCGCCGCCCCATCCGCCCGCACGCGATTGCCAACTGGCTGACCGTCGTCGCCGTCCTGATCGTCCTGATCGTCGTTGTCGGTGGGATCACCCGTCTGACCGAATCGGGCCTGTCGATCACCGAGTGGAAGGTTGTTTCGGGAATCCTGCCCCCGCTCAGCGAAGCGGCATGGCTGTCGGAATTCGAGAAGTACAAGCAGATCCCGGAATATCAGCAGATCAACCAGGGAATGAGCCTGGCTGCGTTCAAGTTCATCTATTTCTGGGAGTATATCCATCGCCTGCTGGCGCGGCTGGTGGGCTTTGCCTTTGCCGCGCCGCTGCTGTGGTTCGCGTGGCAGCGGGCGATTCCCAAGGGCTATGGCCTGCGGCTGACCGGCCTGCTCGTGCTGGGCGGGCTGCAGGGCGTGATCGGCTGGTGGATGGTCAGTTCGGGCCTGGCCGAGCGCACCGATGTCAGCCATTTCCGTCTTGCCGCGCATCTGTTGCTGGCACTGTTCATTCTGGCAACGCTGACCTGGACGATCCTGGACCTGCGCCAGCTGGCGCGCGATCCGGCGTACCGGCCTGCCCGCATGACCGGATTCGGGCTTGCCGTCGCGCTGATCCTGTTCATGCAACTGCTGTACGGCGCATTCACCGCCGGGCTGAACGCAGGGCTGGTTACCAATGAATGGCCGCTGATGAACGGCAAGATCTTCCCGTCCGAAGTGCTCAGCGTCCGCCCGTTGCTCGACGCGGCGGTCAACGATCCGGCGATGATCCACTGGATCCATCGCTGGTGGGCATGGGTCGCGGTGATCGCGCTGATTCTGCTGGCCCGCCGCGCGCGTGCCGCCGGCAGTCGCGGCGCATCGGTTGCGATCCACAGTGCGTTCGGCGTCCAGATCCTGCTCGGCATCGCCACGGTGATGAGCGGCGTCAACATCACGCTGGGCGTACTGCACCAGTTTGTCGGCGCGCTGCTGGTCATCGCCACCGCCTGGGGCATCCATGTCACCGG
>CAYMUJ010000021.1:0-34638 GCA_964393565.1 uncultured Stakelama sp.
CTCGCCGCCGTCCCCCATGAGGGGAGCCTAGCGGCAGAGACGGGGGCGGGGAAGGCTTCAGATAATCCTACCCGGCACGGGGAGGGATTAGGTGGAGAGCAGCGCTGGGGGAGGAATAGGATTGCAACGATGTTGCACCGCGGTTGACTCGGGGCACCCCCCTTTCTAAAGCGCGCGTGCCTTGGCGGGCTCGCCGCTCGGCCCATGCGTTTCGCCCTGGTATTGGACTGGCGGAGGAAGCGAAATGACCGAGAACGAGCCCGGACCGGACCCCCTCAAGGAGGATGCCCGCATCACCTCGCTCAATGAGCGGCTGGCGCGGGCGAAATCCGAAGAGGCGGATCGGCGGGGTGAGGGGCGGAAGGCTGGCGATGGTGATTATCGCATGGGCAACCGTGTTCTTGCCGAACTGATCGGAGGAATGGTTGGCGGTGCGCTGATCGGGTGGGTGCTCGATCGGTTTCTCGGCACCTCGCCATGGCTCCTGCTCACGCTGCTTGCCCTCGGCATCGTCAGCGCGTTCAGGAACATCATCAGGATTTCGAACCAGCGCTCGAAGTGACTTTCGGGCGCTTGCGTTACATGGGAAACGGGCGTGGCTGACGAAGCAGGCAAGATCGATCCGATGCACCAGTTCGAGGTGACGTCGATTGCCGACATGTTCACCATCGGCAATCAGACGATCGCCTTCACCAACAGCGCACTGTGGATGGCGATCGCCGCCATCGCGCTGTGGATCTTCATGCTGGGCGGCATGAAGCGGGAAGTGATTCCCGGTCGCTGGCAGATGGCGGTCGAAGGCTTTACCGGCTTCATCGACAATCTGCTGAAGGCGAATATCGGGCATGAGGGGCGCAAGTTCCTGCCCTATGTCTTCTCGCTGTTCATGTTCATCCTGTTCGCCAACGTCATCGGCCTGCTGCCGTTCGGTGTCGTCCCCGGCGTGCATCCGTTCACCGCGACCAGCCACTTCACCGTGACCGGCGTGCTGGCGATCCTGTCCTTCTCGATCGTCCTCGTCGTCGGCTTTGCCAAGCATGGCCTGCGCTTCTTCTCGCTGTTCGTGCCCAAGGGGACGCCGATCCCCGTGCTGATCCTCGTGGCGCCGATCGAGTTCGTCTCGTTCATGGTCCGCCCGTTCAGCCTGGCGCTGCGACTGTTCGTCGCCATGACCGCGGGCCATATCCTGCTCAAGGTGTTGGCCGGCTTTATCATCAATTCGGCCAATGCCGGCGCGGGCTGGGGCCTGCTGGTCGGCGTGCCCAGCTTCGCACTGATGCTCGGCGTTTCGGCGCTCGAGATCCTGGTCGCGGGCGTCCAGGCCTATGTGTTCGCGCTGCTCACGTCGCTGTACATCAACGACGCGGTGCATCTGCACGATCATCACTGAGTTTTTTCCCACCAAGACCTGATTTTCTAAGGAGTGATTTCAATGGAAGCAGAAGCATTCAAGCTGCTCGGCGCCGGTCTCGCGGCGATCGGTGCTGGCCTCGCGGCGCTGGGCGTGGGTAACGTCTTCGCAGCATTCCTCCAGGGCGCACTGCGCAACCCGGGTGCGGCTGCCAGCCAGCAGGGCAACATGTTCATCGGCTTCGCGGCTGCCGAACTTCTCGGCCTGCTCGCGTTCGTCGTGGCGGTGCTGCTGATCTTCGTCGCCTGAAGTCTCTCCCGCCCTGCGCGTTGGTGCGCGGGGCGGACTTGAGGACGGACCGCGAGAGGACGGACCAATGCCCCAGATCGAACAAGTCGCAGCGACCTATGCGTCGCAGATCTTCTGGCTGCTGCTGACCTTCGGGCTCACCTTCGTGATCGTCGGCCTGGGCATTCTGCCCAAGGTGTCGGGCACGATGGATGCGCGCGACAAGTCGGTTGCGGACGACCTTGCGGCTGCGGAAGTGGCACGCACGGCGGCCGATCAGGCTGAAGAGACCTGGCGCGCTCAGGAAAATGCGGCGCGCGAAGCCGCCCGCAAGCGTCTGGCCGAGGCTCGCGCCGCCGGTCAGGCGGAAAGCGACGCCGCACTCGCGGCCGCCAATGCCGAGATCGAGGGTCGCGTCGCCGCGGCCGAAGCCCGGATCGCGGAGGCGAGCGCCGCCGCTGCGGGTGAAATCGAATCGGTCGCCACCGATGCCGCGCGTGACATCGTTGCGCGTCTGTCGGGCGTGACCGTCACCCCGGCCGAAGCGGCTCAGGCAGTGAAGGCAGCACTCCATGGCTGAGGCAGCACAAGTGACCGCGAGCACGGCGACCGATCCGGTCGCGCAGAATCTGAGCGAAGCGTCCAAGGGCGAAGGCATGGGCGTTCCCCATGCCGGCACCGAGGCAGCGGGTGAAACGCATCACGCGGCTCCGGCCGTGTTCGGCATCGACGCGACCATGTGGGTCGGTCTGGCGATGCTGGCGCTGATCCTGATCGTCGTGTGGAAGAAGGTGCCGTCGGTCATCGGCGGCATGCTCGACAAGCAGATTGCGGCGATCCGCACGCGGCTTGACGAAGCCAATCAGCTGCGTGCCGAGGCCGAAGCGCTGCGCGACGAATATGCGCGCAAGCTCACCAATGTCGAGCAGGAGGCCGCCGCCATGGTCGCCCATGCCGATGAGGAAGCACAGGCGCTGCTGGTCAAGGCCAAGGCCGATGCCGAGGATCTGATCCGCCGCCGCACCAAGATGGCCGAGGACAAGATCGCCGCTGCCGAGCGCCTCGCGCTCGACCAGGTGCGCGCCAAGGCCGCCGAAGCCGCCACCGCCGCGGCCGGTGCGATCATCGCGCAGAAGCACGATGCCGGCGCCGACAAGGCGCTGGTCGACCAGACGATCGCGGGCCTCTCGCGGCTCAACTGATCGTCCGGTTCCGGAAAAGAAAAAGGGGCGTCGGTCGCAGGACCGGCGCCCCTTTTCGCATCTCAAGCCCCTCCCCTTCAGGGGAGGGGTTGGGGGTGGGGCGTCCAAGTCTCACCGAGACTGGTGGTTTTGCATATTCCTCCCCTGAGCTTGCTCAGGGGAGGGGGGCCGCCGCCGCAGGCGGTGGTGGAGGGGCGGCCGCGCAGACGGCCGTGTGCAGCTTGGCAAAATTCCGCCCTCTTCAGGGCGGCCCCTCCGTCAGCGCTACGCGCTGCCACCTCCCCTGCTGTGCAGGGGAGGAATGAGGTGCGATCGACCGGCCCCACCATATGCGATAGCCCTTGCGGGGGAAGGTTTGGACAATCCTACTTCTTCAGCAGATCCAGCACCGCCACCGTCATCGCCGTCGTCCCCAGCGTCACTGACGGCTTCGGCTCGACCTTGAAGAAGGGCGAATGGTGCCCGGGCAACGTCTTCTCGCCGCGCTTGGCCGCGTCCAGCTCGGCCTGCGGCGTCCCGCCGACCACGAAATAGGCGCCCGGCACGCCCAGTTTCTGCTCGATGAAATAGGCGAAATCCTCCGCCCCCATGCTCTCGCGCGGTTCGGTCTTCAACACGTCCTGGCCGAACGCCCTGGTGAACGCACCGCGCACCCGCGCGGTCAGCGCCGGATCGTTGAGCGTCACCGGGGTCGACTCGAACCCCACCCGAACCTGCGGCAATTTGTCCTCGGGCAGGCCGTTCATCCGTCCGACATTGGTCGCGATCCGCTTGATCCCGTCGAGCAGCTTCTTGCGCGTCTCCTCGTCATCCGACCGCACCGTCAGTTGCAGCTCGGCCTTGTCGCTGATGATGTTGTGCTTGAACCCCGAATGGAACGATCCGACCGTGACCACGCCGGGCTTCAGCGGCGCGATCTCGCGGCTCACCAGCGTCTGCAGCGCCATCACGATCTGCGCGCCCATCACGATCGGATCCTTGCCCATATGCGGTGCCGCGCCATGCGTGCCGACGCCAAAGATCGTGATGTCGACGCTGTCCGAGGATGACGAGCTGATCCCCGGCTCCAGCCCGATCTTGCCGGTCGGAAAGCCCGATGTGACATGAAACGCCACCGCATAATCGGGCTTGGGGAAACGGGTGTAGAGCCCGTCCTCCATCATCTTGCGCGCCCCGCCGATGCGCTCCTCGGCCGGCTGCACGACGAACACGACCGTGCCCTTCCACCGGCTCTTCAGCTTCGCCAGCTGCCGCGCGGTGCCGATCATCGACGTGATGTGCACGTCATGCCCGCACGCATGCATCACCGGCTTCACCACGCCGTCGATATCCTCCTGCGTCACGGTCGACGCATAGGGCAGGCCGCTATTCTCCTTCAGCGGCAGTCCGTCCATATCGGCGCGCAGCAGGATCGTCGGCCCAGCGCCATTCTTCATGACGCCGACCACGCCGGTCCCGCCGACCCCCTCGGTCACCTCGATCCCGCCGACCGCGCGCAGCTCCCGCGCCATGATCGCGGCGGTGCGGCTCTCCTTGTAGGATAGCTCCGGGTTCTTGTGGAAATCGACGAACAGCGCCTCCAGATGCGCCGCATAATCCGCCTCCACCGCCGGCGCGAAGTCCGGCTCGGCCAGTACGGGCGTGGCAAGCAGGCTGGAGGCGAGCAGGGCGGTGAGCAGGCGCATGGTGTTGATCCTCCGAGATTATCCTGCGGGAGCGTAATCAGACGCGCTTGGCTTGGAAAGGGCCGTGCTCATCCGGCCGTGGAAAGCGACTGGGGGAGCGGTTCAGCGGCGCCATCTCCCTTGGACGTGGCTGCGCGTGGCAGGAACCACGGTCCGGCGAGCAGTCCGAACAGAAACCCGCCCAAATGCGCCTCCCACGCCAGCCCGATGGCCGCATCGCCCGCCCAGGACAGCACCGCCAGCAACACGAACAGGAACGCATTCTCCTTGACCAATGCCCAGCCGCTGCGCTGGATCGTCCGCGATCGGATGGCAAGCACCGGGCCACCATCGGGGCGGGTGCGCAACAGCAGCGCAACAAGGCCATAGATCCCCCCCGACGCGCCCACCATCGGCACGCTCCCCGTCGGATGCAGCGCCAGGAACAGCGCGGCGCCGGCCAGCGCGCTCAACACGAACAGCAGCAAGAATCGCAGCCAGGCCAAGGGCGGCGATCCGAGCCGCGCTGTCAGCACACCGCCGATCGCCGCCAGCACCGACAGGTTCATCACCAGATGCCAGAGGCCGCCATGCGTGAACATGTGGAGGAAGATCGTCTCGAACCGCCCCTGTGACAGCGCCGCTGCCGACAGCCCCCAATCGGCGATCCCGTCCAGCCCGCGCGTCGCGATCAGCCACACCGCCGTGGCCACGCTCGCCGCGCCGATCGCAATGGCGGGAACATGGTCGGTCCGGCGTAGCGGTGCGGTCTCGGGTGGCTGCAGCGCAAACGGGCGGTCGCCATCGAAGCAGCTATCGCCATGTTCCTCCATGTGCTCCAGCGCGCCGCGGATCGCTTCCAGCACGTCGCGCGGGGCGATCACCGTCACCCGCTCGCCCGGTAACAGTTCGACAAACTGGTGCGGCCAGCGCTGCCACCAACCCTGCCCGGTGCGCCGCCAGCGCCCGTCCGTTTCGGACAGGTCGTAAAATCCTTGATCGCGAAGTGCCGCTTCGACCCATGCCGCTTCGGCCTGCGAAACGATCATTTCGCTTGGCCGACACATGAACTGGAAGACCCACCCCAGCAGCAGCGGAAACACCGTGTGCTCCGTAACGAGCGCGCGCCAGTCATTCAGCCACAGGATCAGCACGATTGCCGCGCCGTTGATCGCCAGCTGAACCAGGCTGTAGATCGGGATCAGGTCACGCAGCCATCCGTAGCGTGATCGGATTGTCAGCTCGCTATGCGGTCCCTGCATGACCTATGGTGTGTCGCGCCATCGCAGGCTTGGCAAGCGCAGTTCCGCTTTTACCGGAGCACCGCATTCCCTACATCCCCCCGGTGACCAGCGACCCCAATTCCCCCAACCGTTTCAACGAAGATTCCGCCACCTATGCCGTGCGCGGGTCGGAGACGCCCGACCTCGACGCCGGCGTCGCCGCGATCCGCAACGTCCTCGCCACGCTGCCCGCCCGCCCCGGCGTCTATCGCATGCAGGATGCGCGCGGCGACGTGCTCTATGTCGGCAAGGCCCGCGCGCTGAAAAACCGCGTCGCCAACTACACCCAGCCCGCCAAGCTCTCCAACCGCCTGCGCCGCATGATCGCGCAGACGCGGTCGATGACCGTGGTGACCACCAATAACGAGGCCGAGGCGCTCCTCCTTGAAGCCCAGCTGATCAAGCGCTTCCGCCCGCCCTACAACGTCCTGCTGCGCGACGATAAGTCGTTCCCCTACATCCTGCTGCGCACGGACCACGACTTCCCCCGCGTCCAGATGCACCGCGGCGCCCGCCGCGTACAGGGCGACTATTTCGGCCCCTTCGCCGGCGCCGGTCAGGTGCGCAAGACGCTCAACGCGCTCCAGAAACTCTTCCTGCTGCGATCCTGCACCGACAGCTTCTTCAACAATCGCGACCGCCCGTGCCTGCTCTACCAGATCCGCCGCTGCTCGGCCCCGTGCGTCGATCGCATCGACAAGGCCGGCTATGCAGAACTCGTCGCCGACTCCCGCGACTTCCTGATGGGCAAGTCGACCAGGGTTCAGGCCAAGCTCGGCGAGCAGATGCAGGCCGCCGCCGAAAATCTCGACTTCGAACTCGCCGCAATCCTGCGCGACCGGCTCAAGGCGCTCACCTTCATTCAGGGGAGTCAGGCGATCAATGCGGAGGGGATCGGCGACGCCGACATCTTCGCCATGGCCGCGAAGCAGGGTCAGATCGGCATCCAGGCCTTCTTCATCCGCGGCGGCCAGAATTGGGGCCACCGCGCCTTCTTCCCCGCGCACACCGCCGACGTGCCGGAGGATGAGGTGTTCACCCAGTTCCTCATGCAATTCTATGAGGAAGTGCCCCCGCCGCGCACCATCTTCGTCGACCGCAACCTCGACGATCTGAAGCTCCTCTCCGAAGCGCTGGCCGAACGCGCCGGGCGCAAGGTCGCGATCGGCATGCCGCAACGTGGCACCCGCCGCCGCCTGCTCGATCAGGCGAAGCGCAACGCGATCGAGGCGCTCGACCGCCGCATGGCCGAATCGACCACTCAGGCAAAGATCCTGCGCGATATCGCCGATCTGTTCGGCCTGCCCGAACCGCCCGACCGCATCGAAGTCTATGACAACAGCCATATTCAGGGCGCCCACGCCGTCGGCGCGATGATCGTCGCCGGGCCAGAGGGCTTCCGCACCGGCCAGTATCGCAAGTTCAACATCAAGAGCGCCGCCACCAACGACGATTTCGCAATGATGCGCGAAGTCTTCACCCGCCGCTTCGCCCGCGCGCAGGAGGAAGACCCCGACCGGGATAAGGGCATCTGGCCCGACCTCGTCCTGATCGACGGCGGCAAGGGCCAGCTCAGCGCCGCCCGCGCCGTGCTGGAGGAACTGGGGATCGAGGATCTGTGCATGGTCGGTGTCGCCAAAGGCCCGCACCACGGCCGCGAAGGCCGCGAAGTCTTTCACCTGATGGACGGCAGCGAACGCATGCTCCCGACCAACGCGCCCGCGCTGTTCCACATCCAGAAGCTCCGCGACGAAGTCCACCGCTTCGCCATCGGCGCGCACCGTGCAAAACGCGCCAAGGCCATCGGCGCGTCCCCGCTAGACGACGTCCCCGGCATCGGCCCCGCGCGCAAGAAAGCCCTGCTGATGCACTTCGGCACGGCCAAGGCAGTGCGCGGGGCGAGCCTGGAGGACCTGCAGAAAGCGCCGGGCGTGAGCGCGGCGGTGGCGCAGCAGGTGTATGATTTTTATCATTCGCGGTGAGGGCGAACTTCATCCGTTTGGGCTGAGCCTGTCGAAGCCCCTCTTCCCTTTTCCTTGCGCAACCGGCACTTAGATAGGCGAGGGGGCGCGATGCAGTATTTGCATAGCTCCGAAATTGGAGCTGGGCCGTGTCGCTAATCGAAGACCTTTCCCGCGCACGGAGCGAGGAGGACGTCAAGGACGCCTACGTCAAGGCGCTGGGCTTGCGCAACGTAACCAAGGGTCGGGTTGATATCCAAACCGACACCATCTGGTTCGAAGCGAAGTGCGATCCAAAGCCGGTCCTCGCAATGTTCGCACAGTTGCTCTTCTACGTCCGTCAGGCGCATGGAGTGGGCCAGCCGATCCCTGCGTTTCTTGTGGTGATGGACAGGGAAAAGGCAGCTATCCTCGAAACCGAGCTTGTCCTTGCGGTGTTGGGCGATGCTGCAATTTCATGGCCGACCGCCGCTTCTGCTGTGAGCAAGGCCTGCATTGGGCAGGTCGCGGCTCATATCGACGGGCACTTCGCCACCTACACAATCGCTAAGGACGAAAAGTCATTTTTGGCGGCGATCAAGACGGCGGTCGCCGAGGGGCGCATCATCCGAACTCCGATCACTCCTGATAACCTGCGTCAGGTGTTCAACCGGTGGGTAGAAATGATCGGACAGGAAATGGCCGTGCCGCATGAGGGGGACTACGCCGAACTATTCTTTGCTGACATCATGCACGATGGCAACAATGCCGCGATGACGAATCTGTCTGCTCGCTTGCTATACGATGGCGGCCGACCGGTATTTCATTTAAATCGTACGATTTACGAGCTGGCGAGCCAGCAGGGTTATCGCAATTTCTGGCGTATCTATCATCGCCCGCCCGAAACCCGTCATCGTCACTATCTGCTTGAGCGGCGCGATTTGCTGCTGCCGATCGACGAACAGAAGTTCAAAGGTGCTTATTACACGCCACCGCACATCGTCGATAAAGCCTATGACCTGCTGGCGCAGACGTTGGGAGAAGGCTGGCAGGAAAAGTACATCATCTGGGACATGTGCTGCGGCGTAGGCAATCTGGAACTATCGCACATAAATCCGCGTAACCTGTATATGTCGACGCTAGACCAGCCGGACATCGACAATATTCGTGCACGCCGCCTGTTCCCGGGTGCGGAGATTTTTCAGTATGATTATCTCAACGACGATGTGACCGATTTCGGTGAAATCGACTATTCGCTCTCGAATAAGGTACCGATTAAGCTGCGGCAGGCGATCGCCGATGTGAAGGCGGGCGTAGAGGGCGCGCAACCGATCCTAGTGCTGATCAACCCGCCTTATGCTGAGGCGATGAACGTCGATAACATGCAGGATAGCGGGGACAATGCAGGCCTCAAGAAGAAGGTTGCAGCAACTCGCGTTAGTCATGCAATGGGGCATCTTGGTTACGCCACTCGCGAGCTATTCGTACAGTTTGTGTTTAGGATCGGTAAGGAGATCCCAAAAGCGACGCTCGCCATGTTTAGCACGCTTAAATATGTCAACGCGCCAAATTTCGCAGCTTTCAGGGCTGGATGGACAGCAAAATATCTCGATGGCTTTGTAGTCCACAATCGAGCGTTCGAGGAACTGAAGGGTAATTTCCCGATTGGTTTCTTGATCTGGGATTTGGCGCAGACACAACCTGCTCAATCGGTTCAGACCGTCGCGTTCGACCGTGCGGGAAACGTCGTTGGCGAGAAAACTTTCTATCGGGTATTTCCACGGCCCTCGCTTGCGGAGTGGATCGTTCGTGCTCGATCCAACTCACAACCCTCGGTACCGCTAAAAAATGCGCTGACACCGACAACCAGCACAAAGGATGTGCGGGGAACGAAATGGGCTGATGGTGCGATCGGTAGCCTGATTGCCTTTGGAAATGACTTCCAACACGCCGCTACGACCGGCTTGCTTTCGTCCGGCTATGGCAATGCAGGCGCGCTATTTGTGACCCACGATAACCTCTGGCAGGCTGCCATCGTTTTCAGCGTTCGTCGCCTGATCAAGCCAACTTGGCTGAACGACCGAGACCAGTTTCTGCAACCCTCACAGCCGCTAAGCGAGAAGTTTAAATCCGACTGTCTGATCTGGATGCTGTTCAACGGCAGCAACCTGACCGCCGGAGCAGACGGACTACGCTGGAATGATCGCGACTGGTCGCTAACCAACCATTTCATTCCCTACACCGAAGCTGAGGTCGGCGCGCAAGGGCGGTTCGAGAGCGACTTCATGGCTCGCTACATCAAAGACATGGTGTTCTCTCCAGAGGCTCAAGCGGTGCTGGACGAGGGGCGCAAGCTGTGGGCGTGCTTCCACGCTACCTCATTCCCTCGAAAGGTTCGCGACGAGTACAAGCTCGGTCGTCCCGATGCCGGATGGTACCAAATCCGCCGCTCATTAAAGGACTATAGCGAGGGCGGATTTGCCAATTTTGAACCGTTTGACACCGCCTATGCTGCACTAACGGCCAAGCTGCGCCCGATGGTGTATGAGCTGGGGTTCCTTCCGGCGTAATTGAAGATCAGGAACTCGGCTAATCCTGCGGTGCTTCCGCCCCGACTATCAAATCCCCGCTTCGGCGGGGCATAACCCCAGCCCCACCGCCCCCACTTAAGCCCCTCCCGCCTGCGGGAGGGGTCGGGGAGGGTCTTCTTCTTCATAATCGTGGGCGACCGCGCTGCTTTCTACATTCCTCCCCCAGCGCGCTGGGGGAGGGGGACCGCCGCGAAGCGGTGGTGGAGGGGCCGCCGCTGCAAGCGGCGGAATTGCGCCGAACTGCCCCCGGCCGTCTGCGCGGCCGCCCCTCCACCACCGGCTGCGCCGGCGGTCCCCCTCCCCTGAGACAGGCTCAGGGGAGGAATGACTTCGCCCCCGCAATCCCCGGGGCTGTCCCTCGCGCGCCCAACCCACTACACTCGCGCCATGCGCCCACATTTTGCGATTTCTTCACCGAACCCCGCTAGGCCGCAGCCATGCCCACGCGCGTTTTCCTGACGGTCGATACCGAATTGATGTGGCGGCACCATGCCGCCGGGCTGCCGATTGCTGAGATGGCGGAGCGGTCGCTGGAGCCGGCCGGGGTCGGCATCGGCTATCAGCTGCGCCGCTTTGCCGAGTACGGCCTCAAAGCCACCTTCTTCGTCGATCCGATGCCGGCGGTGGCGCATGGCCTCGATCCGATCCGCCGCGTGGTCGCGGCGATTCTGGAGGCGGGGCAGGAGGTTCAGCTGCACCTCCACCCCAATTGGGCCGCCGCGCGGGATGAGGATCGCAGCGCCGCCGCCTCGTTCGAACTGATCGACTTCACCTTTGCCGAACAGCGCGACCTGATCGCCGCCGCGTCCGACCTGCTCGTCGCCGCCGGGGCGCCGCGTCCGATCGCCTTCCGCTCGGGCAGCTACAGCGCCAGCGACGACACGCTCGCCGCGCTCGCCGAACTCGGCATCCGCTACGACAGCAGCCATAATGGCTCCGAACATCCCTGGCCCAGCGCGATCGGCCTGCCCCCGCGTCAGATCGCCCCGGTCGAACATCGCGGCGTGATCGAAGTGCCGGTGACGCTGATTGAGGATGTGCGCGGCCATCTCCGCCATTTCCAGATTTGCGCGCTGTCGACTGCGGAGATGCGCGACGCGCTCGACCATGCGGTGGCGGCGGGCCATGCGGCGGTGACGATTGTCAGCCATGGGTTCGAGCTGGCCAACCGGTCGGGAACGCGCCCCAATGCGGTGCATGTCGCCCGCTTCGACGCGCTCTGTGCGATGCTCGCGGAGCGGCGCGGCGGGATGGAGACGGTGCATTTCGCCGACCTCAGCCATCTGCCGCTGGGGCAGGACGACGCGCCGCTCGGCCCCAGCCTGATCCGCACCCGCATGCGTCAGGCGCAGCAGCTCTGGTCCAATCTGGTGTCGGAGCGCGCCGCATGACCGCGATCGTGCGACCCACCCCGCTCAATTTCCGTATCGGTGCGCGGACGTTGATGGCGGTGCAGCGCGACATGGTCCGCGTGCCGCTCAGCCTGGATGAGGCACGCGAAGGCCGGTTGCCGGTGCTGCCCCCGCTGCCGCGCGACGCGCATGGCTATGTCGTGACCTCGCTGCCTGAGGATCGGCTGGAGGCGATGGTCTATGCCTCGGGCAAGATGATCGGCTTCGTCCGTCAGCGTTATACGCGCTATTATGCCGATCTGACCGGCGGGTTCGACGCCTATATGGCCGGGCTGTCGGGCAATGCGCGACAGGCGGCCAAGCGCAAGGCGAAGAAGATCGCACAGGTTTCCGGCGGCGAACTCGACATCCGCGCCTATCGCACGCCCGCGGAGCTGGAGGCGTTTCACGACATCGCCCGCCGCATCGCGCTGCGCACCTATCAGGAGAAGCTGCTGGGGGAGGGGCTGCCCGCGACGCCGGAGTTTATTCGGGGGATGCTCGCGGCGGCGGCGGCGGACCGCGTCCGCGCCTGGCTGTTGTTCATCGCCGGGGAGCCTGCCGCCTATCTCTACTGCCCGGCGCATGGCGACAATCTGGTCTATGAATATGTCGGCCACGATCCCGCGTTCAACGACTTGTCGCCCGGCGCGGTGCTGCAAGTAGAAGCCTTCCGCGACCTGTTCGACGCACAGAAATTCGCCCGATTCGACTTTACGGAGGGCGATGGCCAACACAAACGCCAATACGCCACCGCCGGCCTCCCCTGCGTGGACGTCTTGCTACTTCGCCCCGGAATCGTCAATCGCGTGACCACAGCCGCGCTGGGCGGGTTCAACCGGACAGTGGCCGGCGGCAAGGCGGTGGTCGACGCGGTCGGACTTGAGAAGCTGTCCAAGAAGCTGCGCCGGGGATAAGGGCAGGGCATGCATCTGCGTGCCCCCGCCATCATCGTCGCGATCCGTCCGCATGGTGAAAGCGGCGCGATCGTCCGGGCGCTGACCGCAGAGGCGGGGTTGCTGGCGGGCTATGTTCGCGGCGGCCGCTCCCGTCAGCACCGCCCGGTGCTCCAGCCGGGCAATGTGATCCTCGGCGACTGGCGCGCCCGGACCGAGGATCAGCTCCCCGCCCTGCTGGCGGAACTGGTGCACAGCCGCGCGCCCCTGTTCCGCGAGCCTTTGCCCGCCGCCGCGATCGACTGGGCCACCGCCCTGACCGCCGCAGCCCTGCCCGAGGGGCAGGCCTGTCCACCGCTCCACTCAGCGCTGGAAGGGCTGCTCGACGCCATCGAAGCCGCCCCGGCGGCGCGGGGCTGGGCGGTGGCGCTGGTCCGCTACGAATTGCTGCTGCTCGCCCTGCTCGGTTTCGGCCTCGACCTCGACCAGTGCGCCGCCACCGGCACGACCGATGATCTGGCGTTTGTCAGCCCCAAAAGCGGCATGGCCGTCAGTACCGCCGCAGCGCGGGGCTATGAGGCAAGGCTGTTCCGCTTGCCCCCCTTCCTGCGACAGGGTGGTGCGGCGGATTGGGACGACATCCGCGACGGCCTGCGCCTCACTGGCCATTTTCTGGACCGCGACCTGCTTCATGGCAGGACGGCTGAGGTGCTGGCGGCCCGGATCCGTCTGATCGACCGGATCAACAGGGCGGTTGCGTAGGGGGCTTTGGCGGGGCATTGCCGCAACCGCCGTTTGCGCTGAGCCTGTCGAAGCGCCGTCTCCTTCCTTTCATGGCCGCTGGAAGGGGAACGGGCCTTTTCCAAGCTCAGGCCAAACGGATATAAGGGACCAGAAATGCCGTTGATCGCAATCCTTCCCGGAGACGGGATCGGCCCCGAAGTGACTGCCGAGGCACGCCGCGTCCTCGATGCCCTGGATCTGGGCCTGACGTTCGAGGAGGCGCCGGTTGGCGGCGCGGCCTATTTCGACAGCGGCCATCCGCTGCCGGCCGCGACGCTCGATCTGGCCAAGCGTGCCGACGCAATCCTGTTCGGCGCTGTCGGTGACCCGCGCTGCGACGCGCTGGATCGGCATCTGCGTCCGGAGCAGGCGATCCTGGGACTGCGCAAGGAACTCGGCCTGTTCGCCAATCTGCGCCCCGCCACGCTGTTTCCGGGCCTGGAAGACGCCTCCGCGCTCCGCCCCGAAGTGGCCGGCGCGATCGATATGGTGATCGTCCGCGAACTCAACGGCGACGTCTATTTCGGTGAAAAGGGCATACGCACCACCGCCGACGGCCGCCGCGAAGGCTATGACATCATGTCCTATAATGAGGACGAGGTCGCCCGCATCGCCAAGGTCGGCTTCGAAACCGCGCGCGCCCGGCGCGGCAAGCTGTGCTCGGTCGACAAGGCCAATGTACTCGAAACCTCGCAATTGTGGCGCGATGTGGTGATCGAGATTTCGGCGCAATATCCTGACATCGCGCTGACACATATGTACGTCGATAACGCCGCCATGCAGTTGGTGCGCAACCCCGGCCAGTTCGACGTGATCGTCACCGGCAATCTGTTCGGCGACATCCTGTCGGATCA
This sequence comes from uncultured Stakelama sp., assembly GCA_964393565.1. GTDB lineage: Bacteria > Pseudomonadota > Alphaproteobacteria > Sphingomonadales > Sphingomonadaceae > Sphingomonas. Next base: position 14,244 of record CAYMUJ010000021.1, read on the forward strand.
GGCGAGCATGTGCGCGGGCTCGATCGGGATGCTCCCCTCCGCGTCGCTCGATGGCAGCGGCAAGGGGCTGTACGAGCCGATCCATGGCAGCGCGCCCGACATTGCCGGGCAGGGCAAGGCCAATCCGTGCGCGACGATCCTGTCGGCGGCGATGCTGTTGCGCTATTCGCTCGGTATGGCGGAAGCGGCGGACCGGATCGAGGCGGCGGTCACTGCGGCACTGACTGGCGGCGCGCGCACTGCGGATCTCGGCGGTACGCTGTCGACTCAGGTCATGGGCGATGCGGTGGTGCAGGCATTGGCGTGAACGACGCGGGCCTCGAGCTGGCGGTTGTCGTCCCGACCTTCAATGAGGCACGCAACGTGCCCGTGATGGTCGCCGCGCTCGACACGGCGCTGGCCGGCCGGCGCTGGGAAGTGATCTTCGTCGACGACAACAGCCCCGACGGCACCGCCGATGCCGCCCGCGTGATCGGACGCAGCGACCCGCGCGTGCGGGTGGTGCAACGGATTGGCCGACGCGGCCTGTCCTCGGCGACGATCGAGGGGATGTGCGCCACCGCCGCGCCGTTCGTCGCGGTGATCGATGGCGACATGCAGCATGACGAAAGGCTGCTGCCCAGGATGCTCGACACGCTGCTTGCGGATGACAGCGTCGATGTCGCGATCGGGTCGCGCTTCGTCGAGGGCGGCGGGACCGGCGAATGGGACCGCGACCGCGTCGCCAAGTCGGAACTGGCAACCCGCATCTCGCGCAAGGTGCTCAAGGCCGACCTCAGCGATCCGATGAGCGGCTTTTTCATGATCCGCAGCGATGTGGTGCGCGGCATCATCCCACATCTGTCGGCGATCGGGTTCAAGATCCTGCTCGACATCCTGACCGCCAGCCCGCGCGCGCTCAACTTCGTCGAGCTTCCCTATGTCTTCCGCACGCGCCAGATCGGGGAGAGCAAGCTCGACCATGTCGTGGCGATGGAATTCCTGATCGCGCTGTACGACCGCATGTTCGGGCGGCTGGTTCCGGTGCGGTTCGTGATGTTCTCCGCCATTGGTGCGATCGGCGCGGGCGTGCATTTTTCGGCTTTGTGGCTGTTCTTCCGCCTGTTCGAATACAGCTTCCTCACCGGCACGATCGTCGCGACGCTGATCGCGATGACGTTCAACTTCTTCCTCAACAACGCGCTCACCTACCGCGATGCGCGGTTGAAAGGGGCAAGGCGTTTGTTGGACGGTTGGGTCAGCTTCTGTGTCGTCTGCTCGGTCGGAGCGGTCGCGAATATCGGGGTCGCTGCCTTCCTGCACGATGTGCAGCAGACGCAATGGGCACCCAGCGCGCTGGCCGGAATCGCGGTGGCGGCGGTGTGGAACTTTGCGCTGTCCTCGCGTTTCGTGTGGGGACGGTACTGATTTGAGACCGGTCTCTGCCAGGACGGAATCGGAGGCGTTCAGGCCCAGCTCGGCAGCCAGATCCAGCGGGTAAAGGCGCGGGTGCCGGTCAGGTCCTGTGCCGCAATGATCGGATAGAAATAGGCGAAGATGCCGATGGCCGGCACCAGCAGCCACTCGTCGCGCCGTTTCAGCGCCTCGCGCCAATGGTGCGCTGCCACCGCCAGCACGACGCACAGGATGATGCCGGGCAGGTAATAGTAATAGAAGAACCCCAGCGATTTGGGGATCACCGCCCATACGCCGATCGAAAAGGTCCACAGGATCGCGACGGCGAGCGGCACGCCCGCACGCTGCTTCACCCCCGCCCACCAGCAGGCGGCCACCGCGACCAGCCCGGTCCACAGGATCGCGGGGTTCCCGATCAGCAGCACGCCGCGCATCACCCCCTGATCCGGCTCATAGAAATACCAGATCGGGCGCAGCATCAGCGGCCAGGTCCACCAGCTCGACTGGTAGTTGTGCGGGGCCAGCACCTGCGTCTGCAGCGCCAGCATCTCGAACTGGAACGGGATCAGCCGCGCCAGCGTCATCGGGTCGGTGCGGTAGAAGAATGCGGGCGCAAAGGTCGCGAAATAGGTGGCAATGCTGACCACACCCATCACCGCCAGCGCGGGCAGCCAGTGCATCCCCCCGAATCGCTGCGGATCACGCAGCCGCAGCCACAGAAACGCGACTCCCGCCAGCGCGACATAGGGGATCGCGGCCCATTTCACCCCCACCGCTGCGCCGAACAGCACTGCGCTCGCCAGCCAATAGCTCCATGCCCGCCGCGACTCGGCGCGCATCGCCGCGAGGAAGGCGACCCCGGCCCACACCAGAAACCCGCCCATGAACACGTCCAGCATCCCGATCCGCGCCTGCACGAACACCATCTGCCCCAGCATCGCGAAGATCGCGGCGAACAGCGCGGGCCGGGTCGCGCGGGTCAGCAACAGGGTGAAGGCATAGACCCCGGCGATCGTCGCGCTGCCGAACAGCGTGGAAAAGATCCGCCACCCCAGCGCATTGTCGCCGATCAGGTGAATGCCTAGCGCAATCAGCGACTTGCCCAGCATCGGATGCTCGGGATTGGTGATGTGCGAGAAGTCGAGCAGCACCCGCGCGGCGGTGACGTAATGCACTTCATCGAACAGCAGGATGCTGGGACGCTCGACGCCGATGGTGAAGAGGCACTGGGCAACGACCGCGAGGAGCAGGCCGAGCAGGACGGGGCGCTGTTCGAGACGGTCGAGCATCGGCGCGTGAATAGCTGAGCTTGATGCGTCCGTCACCCGTTGCGCTTGCGCCCCCGCGCCATCCGCTTCTAGAGGGACATCATGAAGCGCCGCACCGGACAAGACCGCGAGATCACGCAACACTGGAAGCCCGCAACGCTCGCGGTGCGCGGCGGGACCGCGCGCAGCGAATGGGGGGAGACGAGCGAAGCGCTCTTCCTCACCTCGGGCTATGCCTATGACTGTGCCGGAGACGCCGCCGCGCGCTTCGCCGGCGAGCAGCAGGGCATGACCTATTCGCGGCTGCAGAACCCGACGGTCGAGATGCTCGAACAGCGCATCGCCTTGCTCGAAGGGGCTGAGGCGTGCCGCGCCACCGCATCGGGCATGGCGGCGATGACGGCGGCGCTCTTGTGCCAGCTGTCGGCGGGCGACCATCTGGTCGGCGGGCGTGCTGCCTTCGGATCGTGCCGCTGGCTCACCGATACGCTGATGCCGCGCTTCGGAATCGAGACGACCGTCGTCGACGCGCGCGATCCGCAGCAGTTTGTCGACGCGATCCGCCCGAACACCAAGGTGTTCTTCTTCGAAACCCCGGCCAATCCGACGATGGACATCGTCGACCTGAAGGCCGTGTGCGACATTGCGCAGGAACGCGGCATCACCACCGTGGTCGACAACGCCTTTGCGACGCCTGCGCTGCAGCGGCCGATGGATTTCGGCGCGGATATCGTTGCGTACAGTGCCACCAAGATGATGGACGGGCAGGGCCGCGTCCTCGCCGGTGCGATCTGCGGCAGCGCGGAATTCATCAATACGACGCTGCTGCCCTTCCACCGCAACACCGGCCCGACGCTCAGCGCGTTCAACGCCTGGGTGGTGCTCAAGGGGCTGGAAACGCTCGACCTGCGCATCAAGCGGCAGAGCGAGAATGCGATCAAGGTCGCGCGTTTCCTCGAAGGCCGCGTGCCGCTGGTCAACTATCCCGGCCTGCCCAGCCATCCGCAGCACGCGCTGGCGATGAGTCAGATGGCGGCGGTCGGCCCGATCTTCTCGTTCGAGGTCGATGGCGGGCGGACGCAGGCGCACGGCCTGCTCGACGCGCTCGGCCTCATCGACATTTCGAACAATATCGGCGATTCCCGGTCGCTGATGACGCACCCCGCCTCCACCACGCATAGCGGCGTCGCCGAAGAGCAGCGGCTGCTGATGGGCGTGCGCGAAGGGATGCTGCGGCTCAATGTCGGTCTGGAAGACCCCGACGACCTGATCGCCGATCTCGATCAGGCGTTAAGGGCGGTCGGGCTGTGAAGGCGCTGTTCGGCCAGGAAGCGGTCACGCGCGACATCACGGTGCGCGTGTCGGTCAGCTACCTGCCCGAACAATCGGAGCCGGGCCGGGGCCGCTGGTTCTGGGCCTATCATATCCGCATCGAAAACGGGTCGTATCAGCCGGTGCAGCTGCTCTCGCGCCGCTGGACGATCACCGACGGACGCGGTGGCCAGCATATGGTCGAGGGGGAGGGCGTGGTCGGCGAACAGCCGATGATCGCGCCGGGCGCCAGCTATGATTACGTCTCCGGCTGTCCGCTCACCACGCCGACCGGCTGGATGGAAGGCAGCTATCTGATGGTCGGCGCCGACGGACATACGTTCGACGTCGCGATCCCCCGCTTCGCGCTGCGCGCGCCGGCGGTGGCGGAGTGAGCAGCATGTACACCTCCGTTCGCCCTGAGCTTGTCGAAGGGCCTAAGCCTGCCGCCGGAGGGTTGCGCAAAGTGCTTCGACAGGCTCAGCACAAACGGGGTAAAGGTTTCCCGGTCCAATGAAGCGTACACATCTTCCCCTCAACGGCCTGCGCGTGCTCGACGCGGCGGCGCGGCACTTGTCCTTCACCCGCGCGGCGGACGAACTGGCGGTGACCCCGGCGGCGGTCGGGCAACAGATCCGCGCGCTTGAGGATACGCTGGGCGTCGTGCTGTTCCGCCGCACGACCAAGGGGCTGGAACTGACGCCGGAGGCAGAGGCGGGTCTTGCCGCGCTGCGGGCGGGTTTCCTCCAGTTCGAGGAAGCGGTGCGCGCGATGCAGGCGGGGCAGTCGTCCAAGTCGCTGACCATCGCCGCGCCGCGCGACCTCACCGAAAAATGGCTGATGCCGCGCCTCGCCGAAATCGCGCGTGAGGATTCCGAACTACGCTTCGTGCTGATCGCTGCGGACGAAGCGATCGACTTTACCGAGGCCAATCTCGACCTCGCCATCCGCTGGGGCGAAGGCCCGGGCGAACATGAGGGTGAGGCGCTGGAGAGCGACGGCATGGTCACCGTCGCCAAGCCCGGCGGCCGCGGCGAAACCCCGATCGGCTGGCCCGGCTGTGTGGCCGAGGACGGCTCGGCGCTGGTCAAGGTCGGCGACGCCGGCCTCGCGCTCGATGCCGCTGCGGAGGGGCTGGGGCGCGCGACCGTGCCCGAACTGCTGGCCCGCGCTGACATTGCCGCCGGGCGCGTCGCGGTGGTCGGCGACCCGATCCCCTCGCGCTTCGGCTATTGGCTGGTCGCGCCCCTGCCGCAATGGCGGCAGAAGAAGGTGAAGGCGCTGGTCGAGGCGCTGGCGGAGGCGTGATTCGGATTACGGCCTGGCTTGCGGCGATCGCGACATTGATGGCCGTTCCGTCGGTTGCGAGCACCTACTTCACAGTCCGCAAGACCTGTCCGGTGGGTGGCCAGAAATTCAAATTTCAGGAACTGGGCAGCATCTCGACCTGGGGGTCATTGCCTGACGGCATGCCTGTCGGATCGGGCGAATTTCCCATCCGGCTCCCGCAATGTCCCGGGAACGGGCTCGTGATGTTTCGCGATTTCACCCGGCCCGAGATCGCCAAGCTGGCCCCCTATGTTCAGGGTGATGTCTATCGCGGGCTGCGCGCAGCGGGCGAGACCCCCTATTATCTCGCCTTTCACACTGCGCGGATGCTGGGCGACGCCGATGCTGAATGGTTGTTGTTGTCTGCGACCTGGGAGGCCAAAAACGCCGGCCCGGCCGCGGTATCGCGTGCCGCGCGCTACAATTCGGAGTTTGTCGATCTGGTCAAGGCACGCGCGGCGCTTGCCACCGATTTCGAATCGATCGCGATGCGTGCCCGCGCGACGAACGCATTGCGTGAGCTCGGTCGCTTTGAGGAAGCAGAAGCGTTGCGGGCAGCAATCGTGATCGCGCCGAACGCCGGTGACGGCGCCGAGGATGCCGCTGAAAATCGGGAAGGCTGGGCGAAGTACCTTCGCAATCTCGCCGCGCCGATTGCGCGTCGCGATATGTCGCGCGTTCCGATCGATATGATGACGGAAGACTATGCCGTCTATCGTTGCCTTGAAAAGGAGCAGGCAGCGAAACACGACCTGCCCGAGCCCCCCGCGCTGACCGAGTTCGAGGTTCGATATTGCGCGCGACCTGAACTGGCGAAGGCGATTGAGCAGGCGCGCAAGCCATCGGCAGACGCGATGTGATCGCACCCCGCGAAACGATCGTTCTGGAAACCCCGCGCCTGATCCTGCGCCCGCGGCGCGTGGACGATGCCGACGCGCTGTTTCCCAGTCTCGCCGATCCCGATCTGATGCGCTACTGGTCCGGCGCGCCGCACAGCAGCGTCGAGGAGACGCGCGCCGATTTCGAGCGCCACGCCGACGACTGGCGCGCCTGGGCGGTGACGGTGCGCGGTGACAATACCGCGATCGGAATGGTCGCAGCGGGCGAGAAGCGGCAGGGCAATGTCACCGAACTCGGCTATCTCTTCGCGCGCTCCCACTGGGGCGGCGGCTTTGCGCGTGAGGCGGTCAGCGCAGTGATCGACCGCATCTTTGCCGAGGGTCAGCGCAAGGTGTTCGCCGACACCGACCCCGACAATGCCGCCTCACGCGGGTTGCTCGAACGGCTGGGCTTCAAGCTCGAAGGCTATCTGCGCGCCGAATGGGAAACCCATATCGGCGTGCGCGACACGACCATCTACGGCCTGCTTCGCGACGAGTGGCTGGCTCAATCCGCCGCCACCTGACGCATCAGCCGCTGCATCAGGGTCATGAAGGTCTGCGTTTCGACCGCAGCATCCGGGCGCGTCCATCCCCCGGTGATCGCGTACCATTGTCCCGCCTTGGTCCGGACCAGCCAGCTGCCATAAATCACGCCGGGCTCCGATCCGCCCTTGAAACCGGCATAGGCAAAGCCTGCGTCTCCCGGCACCTGCGAATTGACTGCCATGATCGCCAGCGCGTCGGTCCCGCCCCGTGTGCGCAGCCAGTCGAGCAGCGCCGCCTGATCGCGCGGCGACGCGAACCATTCGACATCCAGCGCGAGCGGTTTGTTCCCGAACATCGCCGCGTCCGGCCTGGTCGCTGCCAGTCGCGCGGCATTGTCGCGCAGCAACTTGCGCCGGCCGTCCGGCCCCGCCGCCTTCCACGCCGCCGCCAGATCGGAATTGGTCGGGGATTTCAGCTTGAACGCTTCGATCGTGGTCAGCACCGGCAATGTCGTTGCGGGATCGGATGCCCCTGCGCGTGCGACCATCGCATCGACGGCATCCCGGCCCAGCGCACGGAGCAGCGTATCCGTGGCGGTATTGTCGCTGATCGAGATCATCAGCGTCGCCAGGCTGTGCAGCGTCACCGGCGCGCCGGTCGGCCAGTTCTGCGTGATTCCGGAGGGCAGCGACCGCGTGTCGAGCGTGACCACATCGCTCCACTTGCGCGTGCCCGCCTGCACCTGTCGCGCGGTTTCGGCGAGCACCCATAGTTTGAAGGCGGAACCGAGCGGCATCGCCGCATCACCGCGATACTCGGCCACCGGCGTGCGGCTGTCGCCCAGCCGGTAAATGCCGTAAGCGGCACTTCCCGGCAGCGCGCGGAAATCCGCCTCGATTTGCGCGAGTCCGTCACTGCGCGGTTCGATCTGACTGATCAGCAGCCCGGTGATCGCGTGCGGTGGCGCCGGATCGACGACGATCTGGACCGTCACCACCGATTTCTCGAAACCGACCCGGACCACGGCCTGATGCGGCGTGCGCGGGGTCACCTGTTCGATGCCGACTGCCTTGCCATGCTGGGCGCGCAGCTGTGCGCCCAGCGCGTCGAACTGCGCCCTGGGCACCTGTGCCTTGAAGTCGGCGCCGAACAGACTTTCGAAATCCTCCGTCCCGTTGACCAGACCGGGAAGCGCGTCGATCCGGCGGGTAAGCTCTGGTGCAGCCCGGACCGGGCTGGCTTCGGCGGAAGCGGGCGGCGTGACAGTCTGCGCCTGCGTAGCTAGCGGCGCGATCAGCATGGCCAGGACGGTGAGGATCGGGGGGCGCATGAGCGGTCCTTTCAGCTTTGTGGTCAGTCGGCGTGAGCCAGGTCGGTGTCAAGTGTGACGATCTGGACATCAAGCGCGCGGGCTGCATGGCGGTTGAGCAGCAACACGCCGTACAGCACACAGGACAGGATCGCTGCCGCCAGCGCCGCAATGATCAGCGCCGCTCCCCAACCATTCTGGATTGCCGTGATTCGGGTTACGGCGGCAACGAACAGGACCATCCCCGGCAGCATCGGGCCGATATACCAGCGGCTGACGCTGGCCAGCATGTCGCGCTGCGCCGTGAGCAGCGCGCGCAAATGGCTCAGCGCATCCCGGTCCAGCGCCGCCGGGTCGTCGATCGGTCGACGTGTCCACAGGTTGCGCATCACCAGCAGCAGCCCGGCGATTTGCACGAGGCAGGCAATGCGCATGCCCCAGTCAGGGATGACGATACCCATCCAGCCAAAGATGCCGGCGGCCAGCGTGCCCGCGGCATATTCGGTCGCGTCACGGCGCCACACCCGGCGGCGCAGCACGCGCGCGCGGACCGTCAATTCGGCGGGCGAGGGCGCACGCGCATCGTGATGCTGGGCGGTCCACAGGGCGACGATGGGATCGCTCATTGCGGATCTCCCGATGCGAAATGGCGGGCAAGCATGGTACGGATGCGATGCAGCTTCACCGCGACATGATTGGCGGACAGGCCGGTAACCGCACCGATCGCCGCCGCGTCCAGTCCTTCAAGGTGGAGCAGCATGACGCTGCGGTCCGGCTGGCGCAGCGCGGCGATCAGCGCATGGATGCGCGCGAGCAACTGTGCGGTCCCTGTTGCGGCCTCCGGATCATCAGCGGCGGGCAGGTCGGCAATGTCTTCCAGCGCGACACCCCTGACCGATCGCGCGCCACGCGCGGCATGGCTGGCCGCGACATTATGCGCGACGCGATAGACGAAGGTGGACAGCGTGCTGCGCCCGGCAAAGCGCGACAGACTCCGCCACAGCGTCAGATGAATATCCTGCTCCAGATCGCGCGCGCGGTCGGGATTGCGCTCGACCGCATGGGCCAGCCGGGCGATGGCGGGGGCATGGGTCGTGATCGCCTGCTGATACAGCCGCTCCTGCTCAGCGGCCGGGGCGGCATCCTCATCGGCATCGATCGGGGCGGTCATCGCGTCCATGCCCCTTTAGTCGTGCGGGCCGGCGTAATCTTACAGCGTCGCCCAGATTAAATCAGGCGTCGATCGCTTCCTCGTCCAGCCGCGCGGCATTTTCCTGGATGAAGGCGAAGCGGTGCGCCGGGTTGGTGCCCATCAGCCGATCGACCAGATCCTTGACGCCTGCGCGCTCCTCATATTCCTGCGGCAGCGTGATGCGCAGCATCGAGCGTGTGGCCGGGTCCATCGTCGTTTCGCGCAGCTGCGACGGGTTCATCTCGCCCAGCCCCTTGAAGCGCGATACCTCGACCTTGCGCCCCTTGAACGGTCCCGCCTCGATCTCCGCGCGGTGCGCGTCGTCGCGGGCATAGAGGCTCTTGGCGCCCGCCGTCAGCCGGTAGAGCGGCGGCTGCGCCAGATAGAGGTGCCCGCGCCGCACGATGTCGGGCATCTCCTGGAAGAAGAACGTCATCAGCAGCGTCGCGATATGCGCGCCGTCGACATCCGCGTCGGTCATGATGACGATGCGTTCATAGCGCAGATTGTCGGGCTGACATTCCTTGCGCGTGCCGCAACCGAGCGCCTGGATCAGGTCGGCGATCTCGCTGTTCGCGCCGATCTTCGCGCTGGTGGCCGATGCGACGTTCAGGATCTTGCCGCGGATCGGCAGGATCGCCTGCGTCTTGCGGTCGCGCGCCTGTTTGGCGCTGCCGCCCGCCGAGTCGCCTTCGACGATGAACAATTCGGTCCCGGCGGGATCGTCAGCGGAGCAGTCGGTCAGCTTGCCGGGCAGGCGCAGCTTGCGGCCACTGGTCGCGGTCTTGCGCTTGACCTCACGCTCCTGCTTGCGGCGCAGGCGATCGTCCATCCGCTCCAGCACATAGCCGAGCAGCGCCTTGCCGCGCTCCATCTTGTCGGTGAGGAAATGGTCGAAATGGTCGCGCACGGCCTTTTCGACCAGTCCGGTGGCCTCGGGTGAGGTCAGCCGGTCCTTGGTCTGCGACTGGAATTGCGGATCGCGGATGAACACCGACAGCATCAGCTCCGACCCGACCATGATGTCGTCGGCGGTGATGTCCTTGGCCTTTTTCTGCCCGACCAGTTCGCCGAACGCGCGGATGCCGCGCACCAGCGCCTGGCGCAGCCCCTGTTCGTGGCTGCCGCCATCGGGGGTCGGGATGGTGTTGCAATACCAGCTATACGACCCGTCGCTCCATAACGGCCAGGCGACCGCCCATTCGACGCTGCCCTGGGCCTCGCCGGGGAAGTCCTGCCGTCCCGCGAAAAACTCCGCCGTCGCGCCCTCGCGCGTGCCGAGCTGTTCCTTGAGGTGATCGGCGAGGCCACCGGGGAACTGGAACACCGCCTCTGCCGGGGTGTCGTCGGAAATCAGTTCCGGCGCGCATTTCCAGCGGATCTCGACGCCCGCGAACAGATACGCCTTGGACCGGGCGAGCTTGTACAGCCGCGCCGGCTTGAACTGCATCTCGCCGAAAATCTCGGTGTCGGGGGTAAAGGCGACGCTGGTGCCGCGACGATTGGGCGCGGCGCCGACATGCTCGATTCCGCCGAGCGTCACGCCCTGATTGAAACGCTGGCGATAAAGCTGGCGGTCGCGCGCCACCTCCACCACCATGTCGGTCGACAGCGCGTTGACCACGCTGCTGCCCACGCCATGCAGACCGCCCGACGTCGCATAGGCCTTGCCCGAAAACTTGCCGCCCGCGTGGAGCGTCGAGAAGATCACCTCCAGCGCCGACTTGTCGGGAAATTTCGGGTGCGGGTCGGTCGGGATGCCGCGACCATTATCGACGATGATCAGCCGGTTGCCGGGCTCCAGCGTCACCTCGATCCGGCTGGCATGCCCCGCCACCGCCTCATCCATCGCATTGTCGAGGATCTCGGCGGCCAGGTGGTGCAGCGCGCGCTCGTCGGTGCCGCCAATATACATGCCCGGCCGGCGGCGGACAGGCTCCAGCCCCTCCAGCACCTCGATCGAGCTGGCGTCATAGCTGTTGGTGGGGGTGGCGGAACCGGATTGAAAAAGGTCGGATGACATTTGTTCTGGCTAGACTCGTTTTCAGCTTCGCTGAACCGGCACCGGCCCGCTCCCCCACCCGGCCACTCATAGAATATACCGTCATTGGGTGGCCGGGTGGGGGAGCGGGCCGGTGCCGCCAGACTAGGGCAAAGCCTAGTCCCCAAGATGCGTCCCGGCAAGCGCGGGTGTTGCTGCGGGGCAACATGAACGCGGAAATTCGGAACGGGTCGGGAAAGAACCGCGCGCTTCCTCGTTAAGCCCCGGCAAGTTCAGTTGGAGTAACCTGTTTATGCATATGCGTACCCTGATGGGGGCCGGTGCGGCCGCCCTGATCCTTATTGCCGCCCCCGCCATGGCCCAGGATGGCGAGCCCGCTTTCGACGGCGTCTATGTCGGCGGATCGTTCGGCTATACCGTCCAGAACAACGATATCGGCGAGACGATCGAATTCGATGCGGGCCGTAATGGCAGCTTCGGCGACACGATCGCGACCTCGACCGATGACAATGCCTTCTCGCCCGGTTTCTGCAACGGCGCGGCAACGTCGAGCGCGAACATCGCCTGTCTCAACGACAAGGACGATATCGAATATTATGGTCGCATCGGCTTCGACAAGCAGATGGGCAAGTTCGTGCTCGGTGCGGTCGCCGAATTCGGCAAGAGCGAAGCGCGCGACAGCGTGAGTGCCTACAGCACGACCCCGGCCTTCTACACTATGACGCGCGAGCTGGACTGGAACGCCGCGCTGCGTCTGCGCGCCGGTCTGGTCGCGGGTGAGAGCACGCTGTTCTACGCCACTGGCGGCGGCGCCTATGCAAAGCTCAACAACAGCTTCAGCAGCAGCAACACCGCCAACAGCTTTGCCGTCATCGGTGACGACATGGCGTGGGGCTGGCAGGCTGGCGGCGGTGTCGAACAGAAGCTTGGCCGCAACTTCTCGATCGGCCTCGAGTACCTCTACAGCCGCTATGACGACAGCGACTCGCGCGTTCAGGTCGGCACCGGCACTGCTGGCGCGACCAACCCGTTCGTCCTTGCGGGCGGCGCGGACTTCCGTCGCAGCTCGGACTTCGACTTCCATTCGCTGCGCGCGACGGCGGCGTTCCGCTTCTAAAGCGGCTTCCCGAGCGGGAGTCTGGGGCTGGCGGAGCGATCCGCCGGCCCCTTCTTTCTGTCACGCGGCGTCGAGATTACCCAGAAAGGTGCGCGTCGAATCGTCGAGCGCGCGCGCCGTGCGCGACAAGGCCCCGGCCGCCGCTGCCAGGCGTTCGGAAAGCTCTTCCGTCTCATTGGCCATCGCGGCGACTCCGCGCACCCGCTCGGCCATGAACGCCGCGCCGATTGCGGTATCGCGCGCCGACCGGTTGATCGCGGTCGCGGTTTCGCGCTGAGCATCGACCGCGGCCCGGATAGCCTCGGCCGCCGTCGCCAGATCGCCGACCATCGCCGTGATTTCCGACAGCGCATCCTGCGCCACCTCCGCCCCGCCATGCATCGAATCGGCGAGGTTGCGGATTTCGCCAGTCGCGCGCGCCGCCTCGCTGGCCAGCTGCTTCACCTCATGTGCTACGACCGCAAAGCCGCGTCCCGCCTCGCCCGCGCGCGATGCTTCGATCGTGGCATTGAGCGCCAGCAGATTGGTGCGCGTCGCGATCTCGTGGATCGACTCGGCAAAGCTGGTGATGGTCTGCGACCGTTGGGTCAGCGCGACCACTGCGCCGCGCCCGCCGTCGGAAATGCTGCTGGCATCGTCGCTGCGCTGCGCCTGCTGATCCGCGCTGGCGGCGATCGCGGTGATCGATGTCGACAGGTCGTGCAGGCGGACCGCCAGGGTCTCGGCCGCGCTCGATGTCTGGCTGGCGCTCGCGGCGGTCTCGCCGGATTCGAAGCTCACGCGGCGCGCAACGCCGTTGAGCGAACCGGCGAGCTGGTCGAGTTCGCTTGCGGCCATGCCGACCGTGGCAACGATCCCGCTCATCGATTGCTGGAAATGATCGGCCAGGCGGCGATGGTCGGCGCGGCGTTCGGCCTCCGCTTCGCGACGTTGGGCCTCTGCGGCATGCGTGATCGCCTCGCGCGCGGCGCGCTCGTGGCGTTCGCGGCGTGCGGCTTCTGCGGCTTCCCGCATCGCTGCTTCGGCCTCGATCCGCCGCTGCTCGGCGGTCGCTGCTGCGCGTTCACTCGCCGCGCGCGCCTCGGCATTTCGGTCGAGCAGGGTACGGATGGTCACGGTCAGATACACCAGCACCGCCGCCTGCAACACGACCGCAAGCGCATGAAACAGCACGCGGCCCAGATCGCCCGCGCCGGTGAACACCCAGGCGGGCGCCGCATATTGCAGGACCAGGTGGTGCACCGCGATCAGCGTCGATGCGAACAGGATTGCGCGCACGTCGCACAGCACCGTCAGCCCGGCGAGCGCGACGAAGAAATACATATGGCCGTCCATCTGCCAGCCATGGCCGCTCAGCGCATAGACGATCAGCGCCGGCTGGACGGCGGCAAGCGAGGCGACGACCAGCCGTGCCTGCCCATCGGCGCGGCCTTGGCGCACCATCAGCGTCGGCAGGACGTTCGCGAGGATGCCGGTCAGCGCGATCGGGAGCAGCCGTTCGCTGCCGGCAATCAGGCTGATCAGGATGACGGCGACGGTGTTGACCCAGCTGGCGGCGACCAGAACGCGCACGCCACGTCCGCGCAGCCGGTTGATATCGCTCAGGATCATGCCGTTACCTCCGCTCCGCACAGGCCGCGCGGCGCGGCGATCAGGATGACGCCATGCCATGCCAGCGGTGTCAGGCGATCGCGGACACCCTGCACGACGATCATGTTCGACAGCGGGCCGCGTGCGGCGAGCTGCGCTCCGGCATCAAGCGCCGGGCCGACCAGTCTTCCCGCGTCGCGCCCATCGAGCGCCACGAGCATCATCGCTCCTTCGCGCGGCGGCCATAGCGCGAGGGCGGCGACGCCGATCAGAACCAGGCTGGCCTGAAGAATCGGCGCGATCGAGCGGGGCGGGGTGGGGGCAGGCATGATATGCCAGCCCTAACCGGCCGTGGTTAAACGACCGTTTACCCGGATCGCGCTTTATCTACGGATGTTTAGCGGACGCGCGGACCGCCATAGGGCAGCGGCGGCGGCGGGCGGCGATCACGGCGCGGCAGCTGCGCCTGATAGGCGTGACCGCAATGATCGACGCAATAGGGGAAGCCGGGGTTCACCTTCTCGCCGCAGAAATGGAAGTCCGGCTCGCCCGGATGGCCCAGCGGCCATTTGCAGATGCGGTCGTTGAGATCGAGCAGCGTCGTCTTGCCCTCGATCTCCTTGCTCGGCTTGGCCGGGACCAGGCGGCGCGGCGGGGCGGGCGCAATCGGCGGGGCCTGTTCGCCGGGATTCTGGCGAATGAAGCCGCCGGGGCCGACCGAACGCAGCACCGGGCCTTCGCGAACCACCGGTGCCGGCGCTTCGACCTCATCCTCGTCCTCATCCTCGATCACCGGGGCAGGGGCGGGGGTGGGGGCGGCAACCGGGGCAGCGGCGCGCGGTGCGGGCGCAGCAGGGGCGGGCTTGGGCGCGGGCGGCGCAGCGGGTGCCGGCGCAGGCTTGGGCTCGGCCGCATTGGCCTTGACCGGCGATGGACGCGAGGCGAGGCCCAGGCGATGCGCCTTGCCGATCACGGCATTGCGGCTCACTCCGCCCAGTTCTTCGGCAATCTGCGTCGCGGTCAGGCCGCTGTCCCACATCTTGCGCAGCGTCTCGATCCGTTCGTCGGTCCAGCTCATTTGTCGTCCCTAAAGAATCAATCCCGTTGCCGGGCGTGGCCGCAGCGATTAACCGGCCTTTGCATGACCGACCAGTCCCCGCCGCCCGAAAGCATGATCGCCGGCCCCGGCGTTCCGATCATCCGTAACGTGAACTGGGGCGGGCTGTGGACCCTCTATGTGAAGGAGGTGCGCCGTTTCTTCAAGGTGCAGCTCCAGACAGTGTGGGCGCCGGCCGTCACGACATTGCTGTTTCTGGTCGTATTCACCGTCGCTTTGGGGGGCGCCGGGCGAGTCGTGACCCTCGACGGCGTCGCCGTCCCGTTCGCGAACTTCATCGCGCCTGGCCTGATCGTGATGGGGATGCTCCAGAATGCCTTCGCCAATTCCAGTTTCTCGCTGCTGGTCGGCAAGATTCAGGGGACGATCGTTGATTATCTGATGCCGCCGCTGTCGACCGGTGAGCTGCTTGCCGCGCTGTGCGGCGGTGCAGTCACGCGCGCCTTCTGCGTCGGTGCTGCGGTATGGCTGGCGATGGCGCTGTGGCCGGGCGTCGATGTGACGCCTGCACATCTCTGGGCGATTCTGTGGTTCGGTTTCCTCGGTTCGCTGTTCCTGGCGCTGATGGGGGTGCTGACCTCGATCTGGGCGGAGAAGTTCGACCATGCCGCTGCCGTGACCAACTTCGTGGTCGCGCCGCTCGCCTTGCTGTCGGGCACCTTCTACTCGGTTGATCGTCTGGCACCGCTGTTTCAGGCGATCAGTCACGCCAACCCGTTCTTCTACATCATCTCCGGATTTCGGTACGGGTTCCTTGGCGTCGCCGATTCGCCGATCCTGTTGGGCAGCGCGGTGATCCTGCTGCTCGACGTCGCGCTTGCGCTTGGCTGCTATGCCTTGCTGCGCTCGGGCTGGAAGATCAAAAGCTAGAGCCCGAACAGGCTCTAAAGCAGCTGGCCGTCGCTGAGTGCGGGAACGGTGAACCGGAATGTCGCGCCATGCGGCACGCCATTCTCCGCCACCAGGGTGCCGCCATGCGCCTCGACGATTCGTTTGGAAATGTTCAGCCCGATGCCGAGCCCCGATTCGCCCTTGGTCGATGAGAATCGCTGGCCGAGTCGCTCGGTAAAGTCTGCCGGCAATCCGGTACCATTATCGGTCACCCTGATCTCGACCAGATGCTCGCCGGACTTGCGGGCGGCGATCTCGATCCGCGTTTCGCGGTCCACATCGTCACAGGCTTCGAACGAGTTGCGCAGCAGATTGACCAGCACCTGCTGAATCTGGATGCGATCGACATAGACCTGGGGGATGTCGCGCGGAATTTCGACATGCAGCCGCCCGCTGACACGGCGCGAACCGATCAGCACCAGGTTGACCGCATCCTGGACTACTGTCTCCAGCGATTCGCGCTGCAGCTCAATTTCGCGGTTTGCCAGAAATGCGCGCAATCGACTGATGATCCCGCCCGCGCGCAGCAGCTGGGCCGTGATCTCCTTCATATATTCCAGTGCCTTGTCGACGTCGTTACGCCTCTCGAGAACATAGACGGCGGTCGAGGCATAGTTGGTCGCGGCGGTCAGCGGCTGGTTGATTTCATGCGCGATGTCGCCGGCCAGTTCACCCATCGCATTCTGTCGGGACAGGTGCATCAGCTGGAAGTTCAGGCTGTTGAGCTGATCTTCCATCGCCATCCGTTCGGTCAGGTCGCGCACGAACGCGACGCAGACCCGCTCACCCTCCTGCTCGGCGATGCCGAGCCGGAGTTCGGCGGGAAAACGGATCCCGTCCGCGCGTGTTCCGGTGGTGAAATGGGAAGTCGTCGCGCCCGTGTCCCCGCTCGCCATGTCGGGGAGGGCGATCGGCTCGTCGAACAGGGTGGCCAGAGACCGTCCGTGCAGTTCGCTGGCGCCAAGGCCCCATAACAATGGCGCGGATCGGCTGAAGGTGCGGATGATCAAGCGGTCGCTTGTTACGATCAGTGCGTCGGGTGCCGTGTCGAGGATCGAACCGAGGCGCGCTTCGCCTGCTGCAAGCGCGCGGTTCTGACGGTCGGCCCGGTTGATGACATGCACCACCAACATGGCAACGACGAGCAGATTGCACATCGCCATAGCATAGTGGAATTCGGCTTCGGTCAGCGGAACAAGGTGGCGAAAGCCGACCAGGGTGAGGACCGGAAAGATCGCGCTGACGATGATGAACGGGTGGATCCGAAGGAGAATCCGCCATGGCGAATTGGCGAAGCGGCCCGCGCGCCCACCCGCACTGGTGTTGAGCACGGTCGCCACGCCAAGCAGAAAGGCCGGCAGCGCAGCGATCGTCGATACGCCGACGAACCGCTTGTTCGCTTCCATATCGCTGACCGTGAAGATCAGCACCAGCAGCAGCGCTGCCAGCGCGGAGCTCGCCAGCGGCGCTGCCCATTCCTGATATCCTCTTTCGGATGCCTGCGCCGACAGCGACAGGCTGAGCAGCATCAGGACGGAAAGCGGGCCGAGTGGCGTGACCAGCCGTCCATGCAGCCATGACAGTCCCGTCGCGCCGATCAGGCCGTTCAATGGCTCGGTCAGGATGCCGAACATATGGTGCAGCAGCAGCAGGATGATGACCACCATCACCCCGCGATACAGGATCCGTGCGATCCGCGGGCGCCCTGCCATGAACAGCAACGCTCCGATCGCCAGCGTCAGGAAGGTGCTTGTCGTCACGGGATGGATTGCGCTGCGGGGATCGCCCAGGCCACGCAGCACCGGGCTGTCGATGACCCATCCGGTCAGGGTAATGCACGGGATCACCGCCGCCGCGATCATGATGGCGAGCGCAAGCCTGGTCGGGCGATCTGTCGGACGCGCCGAAACGTGCGGATGTGCCACAGGCCCCTCCCAGGCCGGACCTTGCCCGACCGATCTAACCTTGTGCAAGGCTAGAGATGACTGAAGGCAAAGTCATCACGCCTTTGCATGGCGGGTGCCGCGCGTTATTGACCTTGGGGCGACCCCGGTCCTAGGGTCCGCGCCCGGGCGGTTCGCGATTGGGCCGCCCTTTTCTGTTGTGAAGGAGGCTGCCCGTGTCGATCACCCCGCTCATGCCCGTTTATCCACGGTGCGGTGTGCGTCCGGTGCGAGGCGAAGGCTGCTACCTGATCGGCGAACGCGGTGAGCGCTATCTGGATTTCGCGGCGGGCATCGCGGTCAACGCGCTGGGCCACAGCCATCCGGACTTCATCAGGAAGGTGCAGGATCAGGTCGCGACGCTGATGCACGTGTCCAACCTCTACGGCTCGCCGCAGGGTGAGGCGCTGGCTGCACGCATCGTCAATGTGAGCTTTGCCGACACCTTGTTCTTCACCAATTCGGGCGCCGAGGCGATCGAGTGTGCGATCAAGACCGCGCGCCGCTATCACTATGTCAACGGCAACCCGCAGCGGACCAAGATCATCACTTTCCACAATGCCTTTCACGGGCGCACGATGGGCGCGATCAGTGCGACCAATCAGGCGAAGATGCGCGACGGATTCGAACCGCTCCTCCCCGGTTTCGCCTACGCCCCGTTCAACGACCTCGAAGCCGCCCTAGCCCTGATCGACGATCAGACCGCCGGCTTCATGGTCGAAACCGTGCAGGGCGAAGGCGGGATGACCGCAGGCAAGCCCGAGTTCATCCAGGGCCTGCGCAAGGCGTGCGACGAACACGGCCTGCTCCTGATCCTCGACGAGATTCAGTGCGGTTACGGCCGCACCGGCAAGATGTGGGCCTATGAGCATTATGGCATCACCCCCGACATCATGACCGTCGCCAAGGGGATCGGGAATGGCTTCCCGCTCGGCGCCTGCCTCGCGACTGAAGAGGCGGCGAAGGGTATGGTGTTCGGCACGCATGGGTCGACCTATGGCGGCAACCCGCTGGCGATGGCGGCCGGCATGGCGGTGCTCGACGTGATGGAGGAGCCCGGCTTCCTCGACCATGTCACCGCGATGGGCGAACGGCTGCGCGCGGCGTTTGAGCAGATGATCCCCAATCACGATCATTTGTTCGAGGAAATCCGCGGCAAGGGCCTGATGCTCGGCATCAAGCTGAAGGAGCCGGCGGTGGCGCGCGACTTCGTGGCGCATCTGCGCGACCATCACGGGCTGCTGACCGTGGCGGCGGGCGAGAATGTGTTCCGCGTCCTGCCGCCGCTGATCATCGATGACAGCCATGTCGCCGAGGCAGTCGAAAGGCTGAGCGCGGGCGCGCGCAGCTACAAGATGCCGGAGGCGGCATAGCCAATTGCTCCCCCGGCGCGCTGGGGGACGCAACCCTGGCCGTAGGGGGACGTATCAATGACCTACCGCAATTTCCTGTCGCTCAGTGACGCCGGTCCCGATGGGCTGGCGGCGATCCTGGCCGAGGCGATCGACCGCAAGGCGGCGCGCGCCAGCCTGCCCAAGGGCGCGGTCGATCGCGACGCACCGCTCGCAGGCCACACGCTCGCGATGGTGTTCGAGAAAAACTCGACCCGCACCCGCGTCAGCTTTGAAATGGCAATCCGTCAGCTCGGCGGAAGTGCGATCGTGCTCGACGCCGCGACCAGCCAGCTCGGGCGCGGCGAAACCGTCGCGGACACCGCGCGCGTCCTGTCGGGCTATTGCGACGCGATCATGGTCCGCACCGACGACCATGCCAAGCTGCTCGAAATGGCCGACTATGCCAGCGTGCCGGTGATCAATGGCCTGACCGACGACAGCCACCCGTGCCAGATCGTCGCCGACCTGCAGACCATTCTCGAAAGCGGCAAGGCGCTGCCCGGCTTGAAAGTCGCGTGGCTCGGCGATGGCAACAATGTGCTCGCCTCAATCGTCGAGGCGGCGGGGCTGATGCAGTTCGACGTCGTCGCCGCCTGTCCGCAGAGCTTCTCGCTGCCCGAGGCGGCGATGGCGCTGGGCAAGGGGCGCGCGACTTGCGTCAACGATCCCGCCGAAGCGGTGGCCGGGGCGGACATCATCGTCACCGACACCTGGATCTCGATGGGCCAGCTCCATGCCGAGGCCAAGCTCGCCGCGCTCGCGCCCTATCAGGTCGATGCCGCGCTGATGGCCAAGGCCAAGCCCGATGCGAAATTCCTCCACTGCCTCCCCGCGCATCGCGGCGAGGAGGTGACGCCGGAGGTGATCGACGGCCCGCAATCGCTGATCTGGCCCGAGGCGGAAAACCGCCTGCACGGGCAAAAGGCGGTGCTGCGCTGGTGCTTCGGGCAGATCGGGTGAGTTGAAGGGACGACCGCAAGGCCCTATCTCGCGCCCGTTCCCGAACCCCGTTTGCCCTGAGCTTGTCGAAGGGCGACTCCTGCCGCCGTTGAAATAGCGCGATGGGAGTGGGCTTCGACAAGCTCAGCCTGAACGGACGTTTTGTCATGACCACAACCGACCTCGACCGCACGCTCAACTTCACGATTCCTCAGCGTCACGCGCGCGGGC
>CAYMUJ010000022.1:0-34407 GCA_964393565.1 uncultured Stakelama sp.
TGCTCGATTATGTGAAGCCGGACTTCGTCCACATCCTCGCCGATGGCCGCATCGTAAAGACCGGCGGCCCCGAACTCGCGCTCGAACTGGAGCGTGAGGGGTATGCGCAGGTGGCGGCGTGATCCTGCTCGCCCTTGCCCTCCAGACCGTAGCGGCGCCGCCCGCCGACGCCCAAGTCACAGAAGAAATCGTCGTGATCGGCGAAAAGATGAAAGCGTGGCGCGCAACGGTGCGCTTCGGGAAGAAGGGCGCCGAGTGCAAGATCAAGGTTTCGACCGGCGATGCCGCAATCGACCGGATCGGCTGCGCCGCGATGGAGCAATGCTGGCCCGACGTCGCCGCCCGCTTCGAAGCGACGCGCGCGAAGGATGTAACCGCCGCCGACCGCAAGACGCGCACCGCTGCGCTCAAGCAGGAACTCGGCACCTGCGTGATGGCCCGGCGTGAGGCGGCCATCGCCGAACTCGCCGATGCCCGCGTGGCGGAGAAGATGAAGTGACTCAGACCCTCGCCCCCGCCGCTCCCATTGCAGAGGATTGGCGCTGGTTCGATGCCGCGCCGCTCGACGCGCTCGCCGCCAGCCCACGCAGCGCCGCGCCCGATGTCGCGCAGCTGTGGATCGACCTGCCCGGCCCGCGCCTGCTCTTCGTCGATGGCGTTTTTGTCGCCGACGCGAGCGCGCCCGGCCCGGTTACGGTATCGGCAGCGCCGGACATGGCGCGCGCCAACCCCTATGCGCAGGCCGCTTCGGCCAGCGCGCAGGCGGGCTATGTGTTGCACCTCGACGCACAGGCCGCGCTCGACGGGCCGGTGCAGGTGATCCACGCCACCACGGGCGGGGTCGCGCATCTGTCGAACCGGATCGTGATGCACGCCGATGCGGTCGCCTCGCTGGTCGAAACCCATGTCGGCCCCGGCTGGAGCAACGCCAGCCTGTCGGTCGAACTCGGCGAAGGTGCGCGGCTGATGCGCGCGGTGCGTGTGCTCAAGGACGACGGCGCCCACACCGATTATGCCGATGCCACCATCGGCGCGGCGGGCAGCTTCGTCAGCACCGCGCTCGTCACCGGTTGCCGCACCGCGCGGGCCGAGGCGCGGCTGACGCTGACCGGCGCGGGGGCCTATGGCGAAGCGGGCGGCGCATTGCTGACGCGCGCCGGTGAGAAGGCCGATGCCGCCACTGTCGCCGATCATGCCGCACCCGAAGGGACCAGCCGCCAGATCTGGCGCGCGGTTGCCGCCGACAGCTCGACCGCCAGCATCGCCTCGCGCGCCGAGGTCCGCCGCGATGCGCAGAAGACCGATGGCGAACAATCGCTGCGCGGCCTGCTGCTCAAGCGCACTGCGACGGTGAATTTGAAGCCCGAGCTGGAAATCTTCGCCGACGATGTGAAGTGCGCGCACGGCGCGACGGTGGGCGAACTCGACGCCAAGGCTTTGTTCTACATGCAGTCGCGCGGCATTCCGGAGGCGCAGGCCAAGGCACTGCTCACCCGCGCCTTCGTCGCCGACGCGATCGACCGGATCGGCGACGAAGCGGTACGCGATGCGTTCGCGGCGGATGCGGATGCATGGCTGGAGGCGGCATTGTGATGCTGCCCAGAAGCCATGGCTGTTCCCCTGCTTTCGCAGGGGAACAAACCCGGAGTGACCGGCCATGACCGTCCTCACCGCCACCGCCCCGCTCGACGTCCTCGCCGATTTCCCGGCGATCCCGGCGGGCTGGGCCTATCTCGACACCGCCGCGACCTCGCAAAAGCCGCAGGCGGTGATCGACGCGATCACGCGCGGCTATGCACAGGATTACGCCACCGTGCATCGCGGCGTGTACCAGCGCTCGGCCGACATGACGCTGGCCTATGAAGCCGCACGCCGCCGCGTCGCCAGCTTCATCGGCGGGCGCGAGGATGAAGTGGTGTTCGTGCGCGGCGCGACCGAGGGGATCAACCTCGTCGCATATAGCTGGGCGATTCCGAACCTTCGGCCCGGCGACCGCATCCTGCTCAGCCAGCTTGAGCATCACAGCAATATCGTGCCGTGGCAGCTCGCCGCCGAACGCACCGGCGCGGTCATCGACGTGGTGCCGCTGACGCACGACCACCGCATCGACCTCGACGCGATGGCAGCGATGCTGACCCCCGCCCACAAGCTGGTTGCACTCGCCCATGTCTCCAACGTCATGGGCTCGATCCTCGACGTGCAGCGCGCGACGCAGCTGGCGCATGGCGTCGGCGCAAAGATCCTGATCGACGGGTGTCAGGCAGTGGCGCGGCTGGCCGTCAACGTCGCCGAGCTTGGCTGTGACTTCTATGTGTTTTCGGGGCACAAGCTCTACGGCCCGACCGGCATCGGCGTGCTATGGGGTCGCCACGCGCTGCTCGACGCGATGCCGCCCTGGCAGGGCGGCGGGGCGATGATCGACCGGGTGACGTTCGAGAAGACGACCTATGCCCCCGCACCGGGGCGGTTCGAGGCGGGGACCCCGCACATCATCGGCGTTACCGGCCTGCACGCCGCGATCGACTATGTCGACGGCATCGGCCTCGACCGCATCCACGCGCATGAAAGCGCGCTGGTGAAACAGGCGCGCGACGCGCTGTCCGGCCTCAACAGCGTCCGGCTGCTCGGCCCCGACGACAGTGCCGGAATCGTCAGTTTCGTCGTGGAGGGGGTGCATCCGCACGATGTCGCCACCATCCTGGACGAGGGCAATGTCGCGATCCGCGCCGGGCATCATTGCGCCCAGCCGCTGATGGACAGCCTCGGGCTGCCAGCCACGGCACGCGCCAGTTTCGGCGTTTATAATAGCGCAGGCGACATCGCTGCGCTGGTCAAGGGAATCGAGCGAGTGACAAGGATCTTCGGATGAACGAAGAACGCAGGATCGAAGTCGAGGAAGTGGACGCCGTGCCCACGCCGCCGCGCGCCCGTGTCGACGATGTGCAGGAGAATGTCGAACGCAAGCGCGACTATCTCGATGGCTTCCTCTCCCAAAAGCCCGCGCATGTCCCCGATGGCGAACCCGGCGGTGCGACCTATGAGGCGATCATCGGCGCCTTGAAGGACATTTACGACCCCGAAATCCCGGTCAACATCTACGACCTGGGCCTCATCTATAACGTCGAAGTCACCGATGCCGGCCACGCCGTGGTGACGATGACGCTCACCACCCCGCACTGCCCGGTCGCCGAATCGATGCCGGGCGAAGTCGAACTGCGCGTCGGCGCGGTGCCCGGCGTCGGCCATGCCGAGGTCAATCTGGTGTGGGACCCGCCCTGGGACCCGGCCAAGATGAGCGACGAGGCCCGGCTCGAACTGGGGATGCTGTGATGAGCGAAGTCAAAGCCCGGGCCCGCCCTGCCGCGATCCTGCTGACCCCCGCGTCGGAAGCGCGCATCGCCGAGCTGATGGCGAAGGCACCCGAAGGCGCGATCGGCGTCAAGCTGTCGACCCCGCGCCGCGGCTGTTCGGGCCTGGCCTATTCGGTCGATTACGTCACCGCCGCCCACCCGATGGACGAGCGGATCGACACCCCCGGCGGCACGTTGTTCGTCGATGGCGGGTCGGTGCTGTACCTGATCGGGTCGACGATGGACTGGGTCGAGGACGATTTCACCGCCGGCTTCGTGTTCAACAACCCGAACGCCAAGGGCGCCTGCGGCTGTGGCGAGAGCTTCACTGTCTGACGAAGCCCCCAAGTCGAACACCGCCCGCAACGCCGCGATCGCGGCGACGGTGCTGCTCGCGCCCGGCGGGTTCATCCTTGGCAGCATCCTGATCGCCCGCGCGCTCAAGAAGCGGCGCGCGGCGAAGGAAGCGGAAGGCGCGGACTAAACCGCGAACAGCTGTCCGATATCCTTGAATGCCTTGAATTCCAGCGCGTTGCCGGCGGGATCGAAGAAGAACATCGTCGCCTGCTCGCCCGGCTGGCCGGCGAAGCGGATATGCGGCTGAATCACGAACTCGGTTCCCGCCGCCTTCACGCGATCGGCGAGCGCGTGCCATTCGTCCCAGTCGAGCACCAGCCCGAAATGCGGCACCGGCACCGCATCGCCATCGACCGCGTTGCGCAGCCGCACCCCGGCACCCGCACCCTTGTGCAGCACCAGCTGATGCCCGCGCAGGTCGAAATCGATCCAGTGGCCGGGATCCTCGCGCCCCTGCGGACAGCCGAGCAGATCGCCGTAAAAGGCGCGCCCCGCCTCCAGATCATCGACCGGGATCGCCAGATGAAAGCGCGGCATCGGCGTCACATCCATCCTTCCAGCACCTGATCGGGCGGGCGATGACCGTCGGCCCAGAAGCGGATATTGGCGATCACCTTCTCACCGGTTGCCTGTCGCCCCTCAAATGTGGCGGAGCCCATATGCGGCGTCATCACGACATTGGGCAAAGCGAGCAGGCGCGGATCGATCTGCGGTTCGAACTGCCACACGTCCAGCCCTGCCCCGGCGAGCCGCCCACCCTCAAGCGCGTCGACCAGCGCCGCTTCATCGACGATCCCGCCGCGCGAGGCGTTGATGAGATAGACATGGCGCCCGAGCAGCCCGATCCGCCGCGCATCGATCAGGTCGCGGCTCTGATCGTTGAGCGGCGTGTGGATCGTCAGAATGTCGATCTCACCCAGCATCGCGTCGAGATCGGCCTGGAAGGTCGCGCCCAGCTCGACCTCAACGGCTTCGGGCAGGCGGTGACGGTTGTGATAGTGGATCGACAGACCGAACGCCCGCGCGCGCCGCGCCACCGCCTGGCCAATCCGGCCCATGCCGACGATGCCCAGCTTCTTGCCGCCGATGCGATGCCCCAGCATCCCGCCCGGCGACCAGCCCTTCCACTGGCCCGACCGGACCAATTTTTCTCCCTCGGCCAGCCGGCGCGGCACGGCGAGGATGAGCGCCATGGTCATGTCGGCGGTGTCTTCGGTGAGCACCCCCGGCGTATTGGTCACGACGATGCCGCGCGCCCGCGCCGCGCGCAGATCGATATGATTCACGCCCGCACCGAAATTGGCGATCAGCTTCAGCCGCGCGCCCGCCGCCGCAATCAGATCGGCATCGATCATATCGGTGACGCTGGGGACCAGCACGTCGCAATCCTGCACCGCCGCGATCAGCGAATCGCGCGCAATTCCTTCATCAACCGGGTTCAGCACCGTATCGAACAGCTCCACCATCCGCTGCTCGACCGCGTCGGGGAGCTTGCGGGTGACGATCACGCGGGGCCGGGAAACGCGCGGCTGTGCCATGCCGGATCGCTTGGCCTCGTGACGCGCGCCAGTCAACGGTTGATGCAGATAGCCGACCGCTCCTAAGAGGGGCGGACATGTGTTCGCGGGGGTAATAATGCAATTGCGGGTGGTTTTTGCCGCACTGGTGACGGTCGCACTGGGGATTTGCGCGATCGGTGACGCCTGGGCGCAGCAGCGCAAGCCGCCCTATTTCGCGTCGATCGCGGCGAGCAAGGCGCGCATGCGTACCGGGCCGGGCCGCAACTATCCGTCCAGCTGGCTGTATGTCCGTGCCGATCTGCCGATCAAGGTGATCGAAGTCTATAACGACTGGCGCAAGGTCGAGGACCCGGACGGCACCCAGGGCTGGATGCTGGTGTCGCTGCTGTCGAGCACGCGCACCGCGATCGTCGTTGGATCGGTGCTGGAGATGCGCGACGAACCGCGCTTCGGTGCGCGCGTCAACTGGCGCGCGGCCCCCGGCGTCGTCGGCAAGATCAGCAAATGCCGCCGCGGCTGGTGCTGGCTCGATGTGCGCGGACGCGGCGGCTATGTCGAACAGAACCGCATCTGGGGCACCGAACCGGGCGAGGAAGTGCCTTAAGACCCGACCTCCGTTTGTGCTGAGCTTGTCGAAGCACCTCTCCCCCGCCATCGCTTCGCCCTTCGACAGGTTCAGGGCAAACGGCAGGAGGCGGGTCTTTAGAGACCGGCCTCAGCGTCCTCTTCCGGGCTTTCCGCGCGCCCCTTGAACCCCTGCGCCACCACGAACCATTCGACCGATCCCTTGCGGCTCGATGGCGGCTTGGCGTGCTTCACGGTGGCGAAATTGCGCTTCATTTCGGCGACCAGATCGCTGTCGGCACCGCCGGCAAAGACCTTGGCGACGAACACCCCGCCCGGCGCGAGGTTGCGGATCGCGAAGTCGAGCGCGGTTTCGACCAGCCCCATGGTCCGCAGCGCATCGGTCTGCGCATGACCGACCGTGTTTGCGGCCATGTCGGACATGACCAGATCGGGCGCGCCGCCCAGCGCCTCCATCAACCGGTCGGGTGCGGCATCGTCCATGAAATCCATCTGGAAGATGGTGACGCCATCGATCGGATCGACAGGGAGCAGGTCGATGCCGACCACCGCCGCCTTGGGCAGCTTGCGCCGTACGACCTGGCTCCACCCGCCCGGCGCGATGCCAAGGTCAACGACACGCCTTGCACCTTTCAGCATGTCGAACTTTTCATCGAGTTCGATCAGCTTGTAGGCGGCACGGCTGCGATAGCCTTCGGCCTTCGCCTTTTTGACATAGGGGTCGTTGAGCTGACGTTCGAGCCAGCGCACCGACTGGCTGGTGCGCCCGCGCGCGGTGCGGACACGGGTACGCCCGCGCGTGCCACCCCGGCTCACAGCGTGCGCCCGTCGATCAGTCGGCGCAAAATGCCTTCCCGGATACCACGATCGGCAATGCCGATGCGTTCGGCCGGCCAGATGTCCATGATCGTCTCCAGAATGGCACAGCCCGCAACGACCAGATCAGCCCGCTCCGCACCGATACAGGGGATTGCCGAACGCCCGGCAAGGTCGAGTTCGGCGACGCGCCGGCTGACCGCACGCATCGATGCAGCGGGTACGATCAATCCGTCAATAGCGTTGCGATCATAGGCCGGCAGCCCGAGATGCACGCTGGCCAGCGTCGTCACGGTGCCGCTGGTGCCGAGCAGACGAGGCGTCCCGCGGATCGCCGGAAGCCGTTCGACAAAGGGCGCGAACGCCAGCTCGACCGCTTCGCGCATACGGGCATAGGATGCCGCGCGGGTCACCGCATCATTGTCGCCAGTTACACCGCGCGCCTCGGTCAGCGACACCACCCCCCAGGGCGCGCTATGCCAGTCGAGAATGCGTGGCGTTCCGCCGGTCGAATCGACAACGACCAGTTCGGTCGATCCACCACCAATGTCGAACACCAGAGCCAGCCCATCGCCCGGTTCGAGCAGCGCATGGCACCCAAGCACGGCAAGCCGCGCCTCTTCCTCGGCGGTGATGATATCGAGCACGATGCCGGTTTCGCGGTAGACGCGCTGAATGAACTCCGGCCCGTTCGCCGCCTGTCGACAGGCCTCGGTGGCGACGGAGCGGGACAAGGCGACGTTGCGTCGGCGCAGCTTGTCGGCGCAGATGCGCAGCGCGGCGATCGTCCGTTCGATTGCGGCATCGGACAGGCGCCCGCTGGACGCCAGCCCCTCGCCCAAACGGACGATCCGCGAAAAAGCATCGATCACTGCAAAGCCACCACCGGTCGGACGGGCGATCAGCAGCCGGCAGTTATTGGTACCGAGATCCAGCGCGGCATAATGGCGCGCATCTGGCCAGCGTGCGCGCCCCGCAGGCGGGGTCGGTTTTGGGGCCGGGCGGGCCGGTTTCTTTGCCGGCGGGCGCGGCATCCTGGCGGAGCCATCCCCCATCTACTACTCACTTATGGTCTTCCGTCACGGCCGAAGCAGGCCGCCGGTGCTTGAACGGAAAGCTAGCGCAAGGACTTGGCACAGGCAAGCGGCGCCCCGATGGCATTTGCGTCGTTACCCTATTGACCCGGACGCCAAGCCCGCATAGATGCGCGCGCTCCGAGCGCGATGCCCTGTCGTCTAATGGTAAGACCACGGACTCTGACTCCGTTAATTGTGGTTCGAATCCACACGGGGCATCCAATTCCGACATCGCGCCGGCTTGCGGTCCAAAGGCTGCTTCTTCCCCTGAATTGACCCGGGTGTGCGACACAGGGACGCGATTGCCCCGCCCGCGTCATATGTTATTGACGCAGGCGGCCATCCAGACTCGCGACGTTCGATCTAGAATAAGAGGTTCGTCGTCGCCCGAGCGCGTCCCGGTATCGGTATCGGATTGCAACAAGGGCCTGTAAGATCAGAGAAGCAAAGCGGGCCGCCGGATGATTTTACATCGAGTGTTGCAACGGTTTAGGGGCACGGGCTGCTCACCAGAGCTGATGACGGCGCAATATCGCGCGCTGCGCAGTCAGGTTCCGCTGATGTATGCGCTGATGATCGTCGATGCCGCATTCCTGGCCGTCGCGACGTTCAGGGAAGTCCCCCTGCCGCTCAGCATCGGCGCGCCCATCCTGCTGACACTGCTGGCTATTGTTCGAGCCATCATCTGGATGAAGCGACCGGATGAAATCGCGGAACCCGCCGCCATCCGGCGCAATCTGCGCGGGACGATTGTGGCTGCCGCGGTCCTGAGCGCCGGCTTTGGCGGATGGGGACTGGCCCTGATGGACTTTGCCAACCCGTCCCAGATTTTTGCGATCGCGCTCTATATCTTTGTCGGCACCATCGGCTGCTGCTACTGTCTTCAAGCGCTGCCAGTCGCCGCACGTCTGGTCCTGTTGCTGGGCGCAGCCCCGGTTACCGTCCGTCTGCTTCTTTCGAACGACTGGTATCTGGTCGGTATCGGTGTGAACTTCATCTTCGTTGCGGCCCTGATCGCGCGGATGCTGTCGAGCTATCATCTTGGCTATATTGAAGTTCTCAACTCGCGTTCCGACATGCGGGCCGAACAGGCGCGCGCGCAATCTGCGGAGCGCAAGGCACAGCAGCTGGCCTATCAGGATGCCCTGACCGAACTGCCCAACCGTCGGGCGTTGAGCGAACATCTGGCCGGTCTGCGGTTCCTTGCGGCGGAGCGAGCCGTGGCGCTGCTGGTCCTTGACCTCGATCACTTCAAGGCGGTGAACGATGTCCATGGCCACCATGCCGGTGACGAGCTGTTACAACGGGTCGCCGATTGCCTGACCGGGATCGTTGGAGATGCGGGCACGGCCTATCGACTGGGCGGTGACGAATTCGCCATCACGCTGGACCTCGATCGGCCGCATGCCGATGCGACAGAGGCGATTGCGGGCCGAATCGTCGATGCGCTGGCGGCGCCATTCTGGATCGATGGCCTGGTGCATCACATCGGTGGCAGTATCGGCGTCGCGCTCTACCCGCGCGACGCGACCGACAGCGAAACGCTGATGCGCCGCGCGGACATTGCCCTGTATCAGGCGAAAGCATGCGGGCGGTCCCAATATCGCCTGTTCAAACCCGCCATGGACGCCGAGATCGTCCGCCGCTCAGTGCTGGAGCAGGAGTTCCGGCGCGATCTCGCCCAGGGCGGCTTTCGACCCTATTATCAGCCGATCGTTCATCTGCTGTCGGAAGAGATTACCGGGTTCGAAATGCTGGCGCGGTGGGAGCGGGACGACGGCACGGAAGTCGGACCAAGCGAGTTCATCCCGATCGCGGAAGAATGCGGCCTGGTCGGCGAACTGATGCTCAACCTGCTGGAACAGGCCTGTGCCGACGCCACCTTGTGGGGTTCCGACCTGACGCTGTCGATCAACGTGTCCCCCACCCAGCTCAAGGATCGCTGGCTCAGCGAGAAGATCTTGCGCGTCCTGACCAAGGCCGGCCTGCCCCCGCAACGGCTGAAACTGGAAATCACCGAAAATGCCCTGATCACCGAACCCGCCCATGCCAAATCGATCATCCAGAGCCTGAAAAATCAGGGTGTCCTGCTGGCACTCGACGATTTCGGCACCGGCTACTCGTCGATCCAGCATCTGCGGATCCTGCCGTTCGACAATGTGAAGATCGACCGCTCCTACATCACCGGGATCGAGTATGACGCAGAGGCGCATCGCATGGCGGTGTCGATGATCCACCTGGCCTTCAACCTTGGCCTGTCGGTGGTGGCGGAGGGCGTGGAAAGCGCGGGCGTGCTGGAGATGCTGAAGGAAATCGGCTGCGCCGAGGGGCAGGGTTATTTCTTTGGCCGCCCGGTCAGCCAGACCGGCGCACTCGCCCTGCTGGAAGGATCGCGCGGCATCACCACGACGCGGAAACGCCGCGCCG
This sequence comes from uncultured Stakelama sp., assembly GCA_964393565.1. GTDB lineage: Bacteria > Pseudomonadota > Alphaproteobacteria > Sphingomonadales > Sphingomonadaceae > Sphingomonas. Next base: position 10,132 of record CAYMUJ010000022.1, read on the forward strand.
TGTGACGATCGGCGCGGCGCCCGGACGTCTCAGTCGATCAGTTCCAGCGCCACCGCGGTCGCCTCACCGCCGCCGATGCACAAGGATGCCAGCCCGCGCTTCTGCCCGTTATTCTGCAGCGCGGCGATCAGCGTCGCCATGATCCGCGCGCCACTGGCACCGATCGGATGACCCAGCGCGCACGCGCCGCCATTGATGTTGAGCAGATCGTGCGGGATGCCAAGGTCGCGCATCGCAATCATCGCGACCACGGCGAACGCCTCATTCACCTCGAACAGGTCGACATCGCCGACGTCCCAGCCCGCTTTGGCCAGCGCCTTTTGCATCGCGTTGACCGGCGCGGTGGTGAAACGGGCCGGAGCATGGGCGTGACCGGCATGTGCCACCAGCCGCGCAACCGGGGTGAGGCCCAGCCGCTCCGCCACCGACACGCGCGTCATCACCAGCGCCGCCGCGCCGTCGGAGATGGACGAGGCGTTGGCGGCGGTCACCGTGCCATCCTTGGCAAAGGCGGGCTTGAGCGTCGGGATCTTGGCGGGATTGCCCTTGGCGGGCTGTTCGTCGGTGGCGACGGTGACCACGCCCTTGCGGGTCTTGACCTCGACGGGAACGATTTCACGGTCGAACCCACCCGACCGCTGCGCCGCCTGCGCGCGGGTCAGGCTGGCGATAGCATAGTCGTCCTGCGCCTCGCGCGTGAACTGGTATTCGGTCGCGATCTCCTCCGCAAAGGTGCCCATCGCACGGCCAGGCTCATAGGCGTCCTCAAGGCCATCGAGGAACATGTGGTCGAACAGCCGGTCATGTCCGATCCGCGCGCCGTTGCGATGCTTGAGCGAGAGATATGGCGCATTGGTCATGCTCTCCAGCCCGCCCGCGATGATCAGGTCGGCCGACCCCGCCGCCAGCGCGTCCGACGCCATGATCGCGGCCTGCATGCCCGATCCGCACATCTTGTTGACCGTCGTCGCCTCGATATGCTGCGGCAGGCCCGCGCGGATCGCCGCCTGGCGCGCAGGGGCCTGACCGAGACCCGCGGGCAGGACGCAGCCCATATAGATGCGCTCGATCGCCTCACCCTTCAGCCCCGCGCGCTCGACCGCCGCGCCGACCGCCGTCGCGCCCAGCTCGGTCGCGGTCACATCGGCCAGCGCGCCCTGCATGCTCCCCATCGGCGTGCGGGCATAAGAGACGATGACGACGGGGTCGATGGACATAGCGGCCTCTCCGGGAGTTTGCTTATCGGGCGATCTAGGCTTGCGCCCCCACAAATGCAAAAGGGAGCGACGATGGAACTGCTCGACATCCTCAGATGCTTCGCTTCGATCAGCGGGAGCACCGGCGCGATGATCGACGGTGAAGAGGCGCCGCTGTCGCAAAATGCGGTGCTGTTCGGGATCAACCTCTTCGGCGTGTACCGCTATCTGAGCGGCAGGAAGGCGGTCGATGGCTGACCTTTACTGGCCGATCCTGCTCGGCATCCTGGGCGCGGTGTTCGGGAGCTTCATCGCCACCGTCGCGATCCGTTGGCCGCAAGGACGCAGCGCATTGCAGGGGCGGTCGGCGTGCGATGGGTGCGGCAAGGCGCTGGCGGCGCATGAGCTGATCCCGCTGCTCAGCTTCGTAGTGCAGCGCGGGCGGTGCCGGGCGTGCGGGAAGGCCATCCACCGCGCTCACCCGGCCACCGAAGTTGTGGGGCTGGCGATCGGGGTCGCTGCTGGGCTGGTCGCGCCGGGATGGGAGGGCGTCGCGGGCGCGGTGTTCGGCTGGCTGCTGCTCGCGCTGGCCGCGCTCGACCTCGCCGCCTTCTGGCTGCCCGATGTGCTGACCGGTACGCTTGCGGTCGCCGGCGTCGTGAACGGCATCTTTTTCGAGCCGGGCTGGATCGACCGCATCCTGGGCGGGCTGATCGGGTTCGGCCTGCTCTATCTGGTCGCGTTCACCTATCGCCACGTCCGCAAACGCGAGGGGTTGGGCGGGGGCGATCCCAAGCTGTTCGGGGCGATCGGCCTGTGGCTCGGCGCATCGATGCTGGCGCCCGTGCTGCTGGCCGCAAGCGTCACCGGCCTTGCCGTCGCGCTGGCGATGAAGCTGTCGGGACGCGAAATCGGGATGACGAGTCGGCTTCCGCTCGGCACATTGCTCGCCATCGCCGCATTCCCGGCGTGGCTCTATTCGGTTGGAGTGTGACGATGCGCGAGATTCTGGAGGCCCAGCGGGCAGCGTTCATGGCGGAGCTGCCGGTCGGGCTGGATGTGCGCAAGGATCGCCTCAAGCGCGCCGCCGCGATGGTGCGCGACAATGCCGCCCGCTTCTGCGACGCGCTGAGCGAGGATTTCGGCCATCGCAGCCGCCAGCAATCGATGATCACCGATATCGCGGCATCGGTTTCGCCGCTCGATCATGCGCGCAAATCGCTCGACCGCTGGGCGCGGCGCGAGAAAAAGCCGGTGATGTTCCCGCTCGGTCTGCTCGGCGCGAAGGCATGGGTCGAATATCAGCCCAAGGGCGTGGTCGGGATCATCTCGCCGTGGAATTTCCCGGTCAATCTGGTGATGAGCCCGCTCGCCGGGGTGTTCGCCGCCGGCAACCGCGCGATGGTGAAAACCAGTGAATTCACCCCGGTCACCGCCGCGCTATTCGAGGAGCTGGCACCGAACTATTTCGACCCGACCGAGCTGGCATTCGTCAGCGGCGGGCCGGAGGTCGGCAAGGCCTTTGCATCCCTGCCCTTCGACCATCTGCTGTTCACTGGCGCGACGGGTGTTGGCCGGCACATCCTGCACGCCGCTGCGGATAATCTGACGCCGGTGACGCTGGAGCTGGGCGGCAAATCGCCCGCGATCCTGGGGCGCTCAGCCAATCTGGCGCAGGCGACCGAGCGGGTGACGATGGGCAAGATGCTCAACGCCGGGCAGATCTGCATCGCCCCCGATTATCTGATGGTCGCGACGGAGCAGGAGGCGGCGGCGGTCGAGGGCATCGTTGCGGCGGCGTCCGCCATGTACCCGACCTTGCTGGCCAACCCCGACTATACCTCGGTCGTCAACGACCGGCATTATGCCCGCCTGACTGCCGCCATTGCCGATGCGCGCGAAAAGGGCGCGGAGGTGATCGAGGTCAATCCGGCGAACGAGGATTTCGCCGCATCGAACAGCCGCAAGCTGCCGCTGCACATCGTGCGCAACCCGACCGACGACATGATCGTGATGCAGGAAGAGATTTTCGGTCCCGTGCTGCCGGTGCGGACATATGACAGCATCGACGGCGCGATTGCCGAGGTGAACCGGCGCGATCGTCCGCTGGCGCTCTATTATTTCGGCAGCGATGCGGGCGAGCGGCAGCGGGTGCTCGACCGGACGATCTCCGGCGGGGTCAGCCTCGACGACACGATCTTCCATGTCTCGATGGAAGAGCTTCCGTTCGGCGGGATCGGGCCGTCGGGCATGGGCGCCTATCATGGCGAGCCGGGCTTCCGCACCTTCAGCCATGCCAAGTCGGTGTTCAAACAGTCGAAACTGGATGTCACCAAGCTCGGGGGTCTGAAGCCGCCTTATGGAAAGGCGACCGACACGGCGATCAAGCGGCAATTGGGGTGAACGGGATGGTGCGCATTCCCAGTTCCCCGGCGAAGGCCGGGGTCCAGTTGCGATAGCGTTGCGGTAAGGGGCCAGCGCCTCGACAGCGCCGACGCTGGACCCCGGCCTTCGCCGGGGAACAGTCAGTTACAATCCCCGCAGCCACTCCGCGATCATTGCCCGGCCGGCGGCGACGGCGTTGCGGCCGTGGCGGTCATGCTGGGCACGCAGTTCGGCGATGGTCAGGCCGGCTTCGGCGACATAGTCGTCCGATCCGTCGAGCCAGTGTTCGAAGCGCGGGTCCTGGCCCATTTCGGCGTGGAATTGCAGCGCCAGAATCTCGGGGCCGCGGCGGAACGCCTGATGGTGATAGGCGTCAGTCGAGGCGAGCAGCTCCACGCCCTGTGGCAGCGGGAAGGTGTCGCCATGCCAGTGCAGCACCGGCACATCGGCGACGTGGCGGAGCGGCGAATCGGCGGCGGCAGCGTGCAGCGTCACCGGGGCGAAGCCGACTTCCTTGACCGGCCCGGCATGGACCCGTTCGCCCATCGCCGCAGCGATCATCTGCGCGCCCAGGCACACCCCCAGGGTCGGCAGCCCCAGCGAGACGCGGCTGGCCAGCCGGTCGATCTCGCAGTCGATCCAGGGGTGCTCGTCGCGCTCATACACCCCCATCGGGCCGCCCATCAGGATCAGCAGGTCGGGGGCGTTGAAGTTGGTCCGCGAAAATTCGGGATCGCACACATCGATTCGTTCGAGTTCATATCCGGCGGCCTCGACGGGTTGGCGGAACCCGGCGATGCCTTCGAACGGGACGTGACGGACAATCAGGGCGCGCTTCATACCCGAATTATAGGAATCCATTTTACGGGTGCGAACAAACGATGCTTGAATGCGGCAAAGCCAGGACCCGGCCCCGGCGCGTCAATCCCCCGTCAGGATGCGATCGACCAGCTGCTTCACCGTCGGCACGAAGCCGTTGGAGTAGAAGGGGTCGCGCTTGAAATTATACGCAGCGTGGCCCGCGAACATCAGATTCTGGTCAGTCGGACCGCCATGGGCGATGTCCTGCAGCGTCTTCTGGATGCAGAAGCTGCGCGGGTCGGCGAGACGGCCGGTCGAGTTGGTTTCGGTATCGGCCCAGCTCGAGAAGCTGCACTGGCTGAGACATCCCATGCAATCGGCCTGATCCTTACGGATCACCTGCTTTTCAACCGGATCGACGAAGATCAGCGTGTTGTCCGGCGTCTTGAGCGCGTCGGTAAAGCCCAGGCCGACCCATTCGCGCGCGCGCAGCAGATCGTTGCGCGTGACCCAGAAATTCTTGCCCTTCACCCCGGCGTCGAGCTGGAACGTGTGGTCGCCCGCCGCTTCGGTCGAATAGGGGATCTGGCGTTCCGAGCGCGCTTCGAGATTGCGCAGAAACGGGTTCCGCACCGCCGAGGAATAGAAGCCGGTCGGAGAGAAGCGGTGGAGCAGCACGTCGCCCTCCTCGATCTCCATCAGCTTGGCCTTCCACCCGGCCGGGATCGGCGATTCCTGGGTCAGCAGCGGCCGTGTGCCGAACTGGAAGGCGATGGTGCCGAGTTCGGGATTGTCGATCCAGTCGGCCCAGTCGCGCAGATACCAGACGCCGCCGGCCATGACGATCGGCACATCGTCCGAAATGCCGCCTTCGCGCATCACGTCGCGCAGTTCCTTGACGCGGGGATAGGGATCCTGCGGCGCGCGCGGGTCTTCGGCGTTGGACAGGCCATTATGCCCCCCGGCGAGCCAGGGATCCTCGTACACCACCGCTGCCAGCCATTCGCTCGCCTTGGAATAGGCGCGCTTCCACAGCGCGCGGAAGGCGCGGCCCGAGCTGACAATGGGCAGATAGTTGACGCCGTAGGACGCGGCGATTTCGGACAGCTTGTACGGCATGCCCGCGCCGCAGGTCACACCGGCGACCATGCCGCGGGTGCGTTCCAGCACGCCATGGAGCACGCGCTGTGCGCCGCCCATTTCCCACAGCACGTTGATGTTGATCGCGCCCTTGCCGCCCGAGATTTCGAACGCGCGCCTGACCTGTTGCACCGCGCCCTCGATCGCATAGGCAACCAGCTCTTCATGCCGTTCGCGGCGGGTCAGCGCCTTGTAGATCTGGGGAATGATCTTGCCATCAGCGTCATAGCTGTCGGCATTGACCGCACTGACCGTGCCGATGCCGCCCGCTGCGGCCCAGGCCCCCGCCGAAGCGTGGTTGGTCGCTGCGACGCCCTTGCCGCCCTCTACCAGCGGCCAGACTTCGCGGCCGTTATAGACGATCGGCTTCAAACCCTTGAACAAGAGATCCTCCAGAATATTTCGCGGAACCCTAGCCGCGATCCTTGATTATGGCGAGGGGAATCCCAGCCGGTGCCGAAACACTAACCCAGCGCGCCGGGACGGCCAGCGGCCTCCGCGTACAGCCTTGCATAAGCGGCGATCATCGCCTGTTCTTCGAACAATTCGCGCGCCCGTGCCTGGTTCGCCTTGCCGACGGTTCGGCGCGCATCGGGATGGGCGGCGAGCACTTCGATCCGGTCGCGCAGATGGACCGGGTTCCAGTCCATGCTGATCGTCGAGACATTGTCGGGGTGAACCATCTTGGCGACGTCGCCGACCGGGGTCGATGCGATCGGAAGGCCCGCCGCCATCGCCTCCATCACCGCGATCGGTTGTTGCTCGCTCTTCGACGACAGCGCGAAGATGTCGAACAGGCCCATGTATTTGTGCGGATCGGGCAGGAAACCGGCGAGCAGCACCTGTTTCTCCATTCCCATATTCGCGATCGTATCCTCGATCGCTTCACGGTCGGGGCCTTCGCCGACGATCACCAATTGCGCCTTGGTCTTCATGCCGCCGACGGCGCGGACCAGCATTGGGATATCCTTGACCGGCCGCAGCCCGGCGAGCGTGCCGACCACGACATGGCCGGGCAGGCGCTTGAAGCCGGGAATCGCCCTGGGATCGGGCTTGCGGCCATAGGCGGCGACGTCGATGCCGTTCGAGATGCGGTGGAGCCGCGCCCGGGGCTGTTTCCAGCTATGATAGGCGATGCTCTCCAGCACGTGCGACGGCACGACCAGGCCATGCGCCGCGGTGAGCGCGATGCGGCGATACATGTTGCGAACGCGGTTGAGGCGGAATGCCTCGTCCGAGTTGAAGCCGTCTTCGTGATGGATCACCGGGGGCATGTTCTTGCCGAACACGCGCCGCGCCATCACCCCGTCGATCGCGCCCCAATTGTAGGTGAGGACGAGGTCGAACCGCGCCATGAACTTGGCGATCGCCTCGTACCGGGCGACCGAGGGCTTGCCGGTCAGCGGCGGCGGGTTCTGGGCGATTTCGTAGCGAATGCCCTTGGCGATCGCGTCGCGGGCACCATAGGCACCGTCGACACCGGAGACGATGACATGCTTCGCCCGGTCGCCGAATGCGTTCATCAGGCGGACGGCGCGGGCTTCCTTGCCGCCCAGGTCGAAGCTGGAGTGGAGGTGCAGGATGTTGAGCATCATCGGTCCCTTGCAGTCCTGATTTCCCGGGCGGTGTCAACCGGGTGTCCGGCGAAGCTGACGTAAATGCGGGGGTATTGGGCGGAAGCGACCGCGACAGGGCGGGTTTTGGACTGTGAGCCGACACGTGCGCGACGGGCACGCGACTGTGTCAGGCGGGGTGTTTTGCGGGCGGGGAAGTCGGATCGTGTCCACCGCAAAAGGTGGATCAGAATAAATCCAACATTGGAAGGGATTGGGGACATATGTAAGGTCATTGCCGCTGTTGCTTTTGCGGGGGTAGCATTGAGGATGCAGGCGCTGAGACATGCTTGGCGATGGCGCAAACTGCGCTCAATCCTGGCCAAAGCCCTTGACTTGGAGCGAGGCAGGATAGGGGCCGAGCAGGCGAGCTACGTCACCGATTATCTCGATCATAACGAGTTTGGATTAGCCTACGATCAGTTGATCGATGCACTGTCCGAATTGGAGCTTGTACCCTTGGACACAACACGCCCTCTTTTCGCAGAGGCAGCGCGTCTGATGGACCGCTCTTAGCCCTCTCCCGCTTGCGGGAGAGGGCTAAGAAGAAGTGGGCGTCGGTTGGTTTTAGGCCACCCTCTCCAACAACCGGTCGATTGCCGCTGCCGCTTCGGGTTCGGTCAGGGTTGGGGTGTGGCCGGTGTCGGGGATCGTCACCAGTTCGCTGCCTGCGACCTGGGCGTGCATGCGGTCGGCGACGGCGGCGGGGAGGATGTCGGAGGTGCCGCCGCGGACGATGAGCAGGGGTTTGTCCGCCAGCGCATCAAAGGCGCGCCACATGTCGGGGCCGGCTTCGTTGCCGGGGACGCGGAAGGGTTCGGCGATCTTCATGTCATAGTCGAGCACGATGCGGCCCGCGCTGGTCAGGCGGTACAGCCTTTTGGCCATGTCGAGCCATTCGGTGATGCCCCAGTGCGGATAGACATGCGCGTTCGCCTCCGCCACCGCGCGGGCGGCGTGCATCCAGGTCGGGTGCCAGCTGGGCTTGCCGACATAGCCGCGGATGCGCCCGAGCCCGGCCGGATCGATCTCGGGCCCGACATCGTTGAGCACCGCGCCCGCGATCCGCTCCGGATGGGTCGAGGCCATCAGCATGGTCAGGATGCCGCCCAATGAGGTACCGACCGCGACGAAGCGGTCGAGCTTCAGCTCCGCGACCAGCGCCTCCAGATCCTGAAGATAGGTGAGCGGGACATAGCTCATCGGATCCTTGGCATAGCCGCTCTCACCGCGCCCGCGCAGTTCGACCGCGATCACGCGCCATTCGCCCGCCAGCCGCTCGGCCAGCTTTTCATAGTCGCGCGCATTGCGGGTCAGGCCGGGGATGCAGATCAAGGGCGGGCGGTCCGCACGGCCGGGATAGTCGCGATAGTGCAGCCGCAGCCCGTCGCCGGACCACCAATAGCCATCGGTATAACGGGGCAGGTTGCGCGCGGTCGCCATCGCCCCCCATATCGCCGCATGGCCGATTTCCCGCAAGCGCCCGAATACACCCCCGATCCTGCCGTGCTGAAGCTGGGCGATTCATTCTGCGATCCGGTGGAAGCGGCAAACTTTCCGCAGACCATCCTGCGCTTCCGCAACGATCGCGCGGCGGCGGAGGTGGGGCTGGACGCGCTGTCCGACGACCAGTGGCTGCGCCATTTCGGGCGGTTCGCACCGCTGCCCGATAACCTGACCCAGCCGCTGGCGATGCGATACCATGGCCATCAGTTCCGCGTGTACAATCCCGAGCTGGGCGACGGGCGCGGCTTCACCTTTGCGCAGATGCGGCGCGCGGCGGACGGCGCGCTGATGGAGTTGGGCACCAAGGGTTCGGGCCAGACGCCGTGGAGCCGGTTCGGCGACGGGCGGCTGACGCTGAAAGGCGGGGTGCGCGAGGTGCTGGCGACCGAGATGCTGCAGGCGCTGGGGGTGAACACCTCGCGCAGCTTTTCGCTGATCGAGACGGGCGAGGCGCTGGAGCGCAACGACGAGCCCTCCCCCACCCGCTCCGCCGTGCTGGTGCGGATGAGCCATGGGCAGATCCGCATCGGGACGTTCCAGCGGCTCGCCTATCATGGCGATGCGGACAATATGCGGCGGCTGGTCGATTGGTGCCTGGCCGAATTGTTCGGCGTGGCGGCGGAGGCCGATCCGGTCGCGCAGTTGCTGGGGCTGGCGGTCGATCGCACTGCGCGGCTGGCGGCGAGCTATATGGTCGCCGGGTTCGTGCATGGCGTGCTGAACACCGACAATATCAACGTGACGGGCGAGAGCTTCGATTACGGCCCGTGGCGCTTCGCCGCGACATTCGATCCGGGCTTTACCGCCGCCTATTTCGACCATGCCGGCCTCTATGCCTTTGGCCGCCAGCCCGACGCGATCCTGTGGGATGTCGCGCAACTGGCGGTGTCGCTGCGCCTGATCAGCGAGGCGCCGCCGCTGATCGCGCAGCTCGAACGGTTCGAGGCGCAGTTTCGCCATGCCTATGCGCCACTGCTGCAGCGGCGGCTGGGGATCGTCGCGCCGGACGGAGCGGACGCAACCGAGCTGGGCTGGGCGCTCAAGGATGCGGTCGAGCAGGCGTTGATGGCGACCGGGGAGTCGATCGACCGGTTCTTCTTCGATGGCTTTGGTGGCACCCTGCCCGAGCTTTATGGCGCGGAGTGGGATTCGGTGCGCGCGGCGCTGAAGCCCTATGCGCCGGTTCCGGGCGGGCGGGACCATCCTTACTTTGCGGGTGCGCCCTGCGCGATGCTGATCGACGAGGTCGAGGAAATCTGGGCGAGAATCGACCGCGCCGACGATTGGGGGCCGTTTCACACCAAAGTGGCGACGATTCGCGCGATGGGCGCGGCGCTGGATGCCGGCGAACGTCACGGGTGAGGTGGCATCACGCTTAATAGCTGCTAGAGGACATTCGATCCACGGGGATCCAACGCATAGAAAGACCCATGCCCGGCACGGAAATCATTTCGACCGAACCTGCCACCGGTGCCGTGTTGTGGCGGCGTGCAAGCGGCGATGTCGATGCAGAGGTTGCCAAGGCCCGCGCGAGCTGGGCCGAATGGGCGGCGCGGCCGCTTGCCTATCGCATCGAGGCGCTGCGCCGCTTTGCCAATGTCGTGCGGCAGAAGAGCGACGCCTTTACCGACCTGATCGCGCGCGAGACCGGCAAGCCGCTGTGGGAAGCGCGGACCGAGGTCGAGACGGTGATCGCCAAGGTCGACATTTCCGTCACCGCCTTTTCGGAACGGACCGGGCAGCGGCGGATCGACGCACCGATGAACACGCGGCTTGCGCTGCGGCACAAGCCGCATGGCGTGCTGGCGGTACTGGGGCCGTACAACTTCCCGGCGCATCTGCCGAATGGGCATATCGTCCCGGCGCTGCTGGCGGGCAATGCCGTGGTGTTCAAGCCATCGGAAAAGACCCCGGCGACCGGCGCGTTCCTGGTCGAATGCTTCCATGCCGCCGGAGTGCCGGAGGGGTGTATCCGGCTGCTGATCGGCGGGCCGGACGAAGGCAAGGCGCTGGCGAACCATGACGGGATTGACGGGCTGTTGTTCACCGGCTCTGCCCGTACCGGCATCGCCCTGAACCGCGCCTTTGCGACCCGGCCGGAGAAGATCCTGGCGCTGGAGATGGGCGGCAACAACCCGATCCTGGTGTGGTCGACGCCCGACATCTATTCCGCCGCGGTGCTGGTGGTGCAGTCGGCCTTCACCACCGCAGGCCAGCGCTGCACCGCCGCGCGCCGCCTGATCGTCGACGAGAATTTGTTCGAGCCGCTGGTGGGCGAGGTCAACAAGCTGATCGGGCGGCTGATCATCGGGGAACCGCATGCCGACCCGGCGCCGTTCATGGGGCCGGTGATCGACAATGACACCGCCGACCTGCTGACCGAGAGTTTTCTTGAGCTGACCTTCATGGGCGGCAAGCCGCTGCGCCATATGGAGCGGCCGATTCCTGGGCGGCCGTTCGTCACCCCGGCGATGATCGACATGACCGAGGCGAAGGAAAAACCCGATGTCGAGCTGTTCGGCCCGATCCTGCAGGTGATCCGCGCCAAGACGTTCGAGGAGGCGATCGCCGAGGCGAACAACACCCGTTACGGCCTGTCGGCGAGCCTGGTGAGCCAGGATCCCAAGCTGTACGACCAGTTCTGGGCCAATATCCGCGCCGGCATCGTCAACTGGAACCGGCCAACCAATGGCGCAAGTTCGTCGGCGCCGTTCGGGGGCGTGGGCTGGTCGGGCAATCATCGCCCGAGCGCCTTCTACGCCGCCGATTATTGCGCCTATCCGGTGGTGTCGTCGGAAGCGGAACAAGCGCGCGTATCGATCGGGATCGGACTGCGCGACAGCTGACGCACCGCCTACAGTCCCGGATTTGGCGAAAATCGCGAAGTTTTTCATGTGGATGCGACGAGTTGCGGAACTGGCGCATGGCCCGCGAATTATGCGCGCCGTGAAGACCATCGTCCTTGATTCGCCCGCCCCGCCGCGCGCGCAGCGTCTCGCCCAGGAAGCCCGCAACTGCCTGGCCATCGCGGTCGGGCATAGCGATGTCGCATTCGCCGCGACGCTGATCGACGAGGCCATCAGACTGACCCAACGTGCCCGTGAACTCGCCAAGACATAGATTCGCTAGCCCCTTCCCAAGCAACCCTCGGTTGCTGCAGCGGACGGGGCGGGCCATCTGCCATCCATGGCTTCCCTGCTCGATCCACATGCGCGCGGCCGCGTCATCCTGGTTGGCGCCGGCCCCGGCGATCCCGGCCTGCTGACCGTCCGCGCGGTCGAGGCGCTCAAGTCCGCCGATGTGCTGGTCCATGACGGGCTGGTCGATCCGCGCGTGCTCGACCTTGCCCCGCACGCGCATCGCATTTGCGTGGCCAAGAAAAGGTCGAAGCACACCGTGCCGCAGGACGGCATCAACGCGCTGATCATCGCGCATGTGAAGACCGGCGCGATCGTCGTGCGGCTGAAGGGCGGCGACCCGTTCATCTTTGGCCGCGGCGGCGAAGAGGTCGAGGCGGTGCGCGCGGCGGGTCTGCCGGTCGAGGTGATCCCGGGCGTCAGCGCGGCGCTGGGTGCTGCGGCCGAAGCGATGCTGCCGCTGACGCATCGCGACTGGTCGAGCGCGGTCAGCTTCGTCGCGGGACAGTGCAAGGGCCTGAAGGATCAGGACTGGTCCGGCCTGGCCGGCAAGGGCCGCACGCTGGTCATCTATATGGGCGTCGCGACCTGCCCCGACATTGCCGAGAAGCTGATGGGCGACGGCGTTGCCCCGGACATGCCGGTCGCGGTGCTGGAGCGCGCAACGCTACCCGGCAGCCGCGCGATCCGCACCCTGCTCGCCGATCTTGGCCCGATGGTCGAGCGCGAGAAGGTGCAGAGCCCGGCGATCATCGTGGTGGGCGAAGTGGTCGCACTGTCCGACGCGCAGGACAAGCTCGCCAACTGGGCGCGCAAGGCCGCACTGATCCACGGAGACGAAGCGTGAAATTGCTGACCGGAAACGATCTCGCCACCGGCGACGTGACCTGGTGGACCGGCGAAGGCTGGTCGCGCCATGTCGAGGATGCGATCGATGTCGGCGAGAGCGGCGAGGCCATCGCTCAGGTCGAGGAAAACGCGCGGCGGGTCAACGGCCCCTATGTGATCGACGCCACCGCGACACCCGAAGGACCGCGCCCCGCGCATATCAAGGACCGCATCCGCGCGCTCGGCCCGACCGTGCGCCCGGACCTGACGCTCAAACCCGCCGATCCCAACGCCGGCAGCCGGGTGATCTGACATGTACAAGTACGACGAATATGACCACTCCATCGTCGCGGCGCGCGTCGAGGAGTTTCGCGATCAGGTGAGCCGCCGCCTGGCGGGGCAGATCACCGAGGACCAGTTCAAGCCGCTGCGGTTGATGAACGGCCTGTATCTGCAGCTGCACGCCTATATGCTGCGCGTCGCCGTGCCCTATGGCACGATGGACAGCCGCCAGATGCGGATGCTGGCGCATATCGCGCGCAAATATGACCGCGATTACGGCCATTTCACCACGCGCCAGAACATCCAGTATAACTGGATCAAGCTGGAGGACGCGCCAGACATCCTTGCCGAGCTGGCGACGGTCGAAATGCATGCGATCCAGACCAGCGGCAATTGCATCCGCAACATCAGTTCGGATCAATATGCCGGCGCTGCGGCGGACGAGCTGACCGATCCGCGTCCCTGGGCCGAATTGCTGCGCCAGTGGAGCACCTTCCACCCCGAATTCAGCTACCTCCCGCGCAAGTTCAAGATCGCGGTGATCGCGGCGGATGAGGATCGCGCGGCGATGCGGCTGCACGATATCGGGCTGCAGATCGTCGAGCGCGACGGAAAGCACGGCGTTGCCGTCTATGTCGGCGGCGGCATGGGCCGCACCCCGATGATCGCGCCGCTGATCAACGACTTCGTGCCGTTCGAGGACTTCCTGTCCTACATGGAAGCGTGCCTGCGCGTGTATAATCGCTATGGCCGCCGCGACAATATGTACAAGGCGCGGATCAAGATCCTGGTCCATGAGATCGGCGCGGACACGTATCGCAACGAGGTCGCCGCCGAGTTCATCGAGGTCAAGAAGCTGGGCATCGACCCGCCGCGCGCGGAGTTCGACCGGATCGCCGCGCACTTCGCCGATCCGGCGTTCGAAAGCGGCCTGTCGGACGATCTGGACCGCAGCGATCCCGACTTTGCCGTCTGGCTCGACCGCCAGGTCGTCGCGCACAAGCAGCCGGGCTATGCCATCGTCAATATCAGCCTGAAGCCGGTCGGCGGCATTCCGGGCGATGCATCATCGGCGCAGATCGACGCGATGGCGGACCTGGCCGAGCGCTACAGCTTTGACGAGCTGCGCGTCACCCACGCCCAGAACATCGTGCTGCCGCACGTGCGCAAGGCGGACCTCTATGCGGTGTGGCAACGCCTGGTCGAGGTCGAGCTGGCCGACGCCAATCTCGACCTGATCAGCGACATCATCGCCTGCCCCGGCCTGGATTATTGCAGCCTTGCCAATGCACGGTCGATTCCCGTGGCGCAGAAGATCGCGACGCGCTTCGCCGATCTTGGGCGGCAGCGCGAACTGGGCGAGCTGAAGCTCAAGATCAGCGGCTGCATCAACGCCTGTGGCCACCATCATGCCGGGCATATCGGCATTCTGGGCGTCGACAAGAAGGGCGTCGAAAACTACCAGCTGTCGTTCGGCGGATCGGGCGCTGAGGACGTGTCGCTCGGCCAGATCACCGGTCCCGGCTTCAGCGAGGATGGCGTGGTCGACGCGGTCGAGCGTGCGACCGACGTCTATCTGCGCGAACGCGCGCAGGGCGAACGCTTCATCGACACCTATCGCCGCATCGGCATGGCCCCATTCAAGGAAGCGATCTATGGTTGAGTTGCGCTATCGCGACGACGCCCCGCACGATGAGCCTGCGGTGACGCTCGATGCGTTCCTCGGCCAGTCCAACGCCACTGCGGTCCGACTCGAACCGGGCGACGATGCGCGCGCACTGATCCCGCATCTCGACCGCTTGTCGCTGGTCGAAGTGGGTTTCCCCAAATTCCGTGATGGGCGCGGCTATTCGGCGGGACGTATCCTGCGCGAGGCGGGCTATACGGGCGAACTGCGCGCACAAGGCGATGTACTGGTCGATCAGATCCCGCTGATGCGCCGCTGTGGCTTCGACAGTTTTGTACCCGAAGCTCCGGTGGATGAAGCGGTGCTGGCCGCGAGCCTGGCGCGCTATGACGCCGTCTATCAGAGCGCCGCGGACCTGGCAGTTCCGGTGTGGAAACGACGGCATGGCTGACGCCGCCACCCGCAAGATCGACCGCATCGACCTGACACCGCGCTTTGGCGAGCGCGACGCGATCCGGCTGAACAATCTGTTCCGCGGCGTCCCGACCGAGGAAATGCTGCGCACCGTGCTGACCGAAGCGATGGTCGGCGATGTCGCGCTGGTATCGTCGTTCGGTGCGGAAAGCGCCGCATTGCTGCATCTGGTTGCTGCAGTCGACCCGGCGGTGCCGGTATTGTTCCTGGATACGGGAAAGCATTTTCCCGAGACCCTGGCCTATCGTGACACACTGGTGGAGCGGCTTGGACTGACCGGCCTGCATGTGCTGACGCCAGATCCTGCGCTGCTGGAGAAGAAGGACGGCAGCGGGTTGCGCTGGTCCTACGATCCCGATGGCTGCTGCGAGATCCGCAAGGTGTTGCCGCTCGACGCAGCGATGGCGGGGTTCGACGCAAGCATCACCGGGCGCAAGGCGTTTCAGGCGAGCACCCGCAACGCACTGCCGCGGTTCGAGGTGGACAGCGCGGGCAAGCTCAAGGTCAATCCGCTCGCCGACTGGACCAAGGCGGATATCGAAGCCTATTTCACGACCCACGACCTGCCACGCCATCCGCTGGAGGCGCAGGGCTATCTGTCAATCGGCTGCGCGCCGTGCACCAGCAAGGTGAAGCCCGGCGAAGACCCGCGTTCGGGCCGCTGGGCCGGATGGGACAAGACCGAATGCGGGATCCACACGCCCGTGGCGGACGGGGACCCGGATCTGCCGGTGTTTTGACGATACTTTAGCCCCTCCCCTGACGGGGAGGGGCTAAAAGCGCTCATTCGTACGGCTCGGCCACCATGTTGCCGGCGTAATCGCTGAAGCGCGTGAAGCTCGATTCAAAGCTCAGCAACACCTTGCCGGTCGCGCCGTGGCGCTGTTTGGCGATGATCAGTTCGGCGAGGCCGAAGACGCGCTCCATTTCGAGCGCCCATTTCGCATGATCTTCGAACGTCTTGGGATCGTCGCCTTCGCGCGGGCGCTTGGGTTCGCGCGCGGCGACGTAATAATCCTCGCGGAACACGAACCACACCATGTCGGCGTCCTGCTCGATCGAGCCGGATTCGCGCAGGTCCGACAGCATCGGGCGCTTGTCCTCACGGCTTTCGACCGCGCGGCTCAACTGCGATAGCGCGATTACGGGGACGTTGATGTCCTTCGCCAGCGTCTTAAGGCCGCGGCTGATTTCCGAGATTTCCTGGACGCGGTTGCCATCGCGGTTATTGCCGCTCCCCTGAAGCAGCTGAAGATAGTCGACGATGACAAGGCCGAGTTCGCCGTCATGCTTGGACTGGAGGCGGCGCACGCGGCTGTGCAGCGCGCTGATCGTCAGGCCGGCAGTGTCGTCGATATAAAGCGGCAGCTGTTCGAGATCCGCCGCCGCCTGCGCCAGCTGGGCGAACTCGGCCTTGCTGATATTGCCCATGCGCAGCGCTTCCGACGCGATGCGCGAGCTTTCCGACAGGATACGCAGCGCCAGCTGGTCCGCCGACATTTCGAGGCTGAAGAAGGCGACCTTCGCACCGATCGATTCCTTCGGGCTGATGCCGAGGCGGATATCGTCCATCATTCGCCGCGCGGCGTTATAGGCGATGTTGGTGGCGAGTGAGGTCTTGCCCATGCCGGGACGGCCGGCAAGAATGATGAGATCGCTGTGGTGCAGACCGCCGATGCGGCCGTTGACCGAATCGAAGCCGGTGGTGACACCCGCGACGCCGCCGCCCGCGCTCTGGGCGCGTTTGGCGTTTTCCAGCGCGATCTTGGTCGCTTCGTTGAAGGATTTGACGGTGTTGGCGGTGCCGCCATCGGCCGCGACCTTGAACAGTGCCTCTTCGGCGCGGTCGATCTGTTCGCGCGGGTTGACGTCCTCGCTGGTATCGAGGGCCTTCTCCACCATGTTGCGGCCGACCGTCACCAGTTCGCGCAGCAAAGCGAGGTCATAGATCTGGCGCGCGAATTGCCGCGCACCGATCAGGCCCGCGCCAGATCCGGTGAGCTGGGCAAGGTAGCCGGGGCCGCCGAGCTGGGCCATCCCCTCGTCCTTTTCGAACAGGGGCTTGAGCGTCACCGGGGTCGCCAGCATGTCCTGTTTCCGCAGCGTCTTGATCGCGCGGAAGATGCGGCCATGGACGGGTTCGAAAAAATGCTGGTCCTGCAGCACTTCGACGATGTCGTCGGCAAGGCGGTTGTCGATCATCATCGCGCCGAGCAACGCCGCCTCCGCCTCCACATTCTGGGGCAGGCGCGGGGCGGCATCCGCCGGGACGGGGGTGAGCGTTGCGATCGTAGCCATCCGTCCCCTTTCCCACTCCCGCCGCGATCGCTCAACCCGCTACAACCTGTTTATCCTGTGGACGAAACCGGGTCGCGCCCCGTAAGTGGCAGGACCATGGCCGACCCCCGGATCATCGACGTCACACTGGACGAGCGCACGATCCTGTGGCGCTCGGCGGATATCGAGCAGGAACGGCGGATCGCGATCTTCGATTTGATCGAGGAAAACAGCTTTGCGCCGCAGCGCGCCTATCCCGATGACTATGCCGGGCCGTATCGCATCGCGCTGTCGGTGCCGGAGGGGCGGTTGCAGCTCGACATCAAGCGCGCGGACGACAGCGCGCTTGAGACGCTGATCCTGAGCCTGGCCGCGTTCCGCCGCCCGATCCGCGACTATTTCGCGATCTGCGACAGCTATTTTCAGGCGATTCGCAGCGCGACGCCCACCCAGATCGAGACGATCGACATGGCGCGGCGCGGCATCCATGACGATGCCGCGCGGCTGTTGATGGAGCGGCTCGACGGCAAGATCGCGGTCGATCACGCGACTGCGCGGCGGCTGTTCACGCTGATTTGCGTGCTGCATATCAAGGCATGAGGGCGTTGCGTATCTCCGCCGGGGTTCTGCTCGCGCTGGCGCTGGTCGGCGTGGGCGCGTGGATGTGGGCGATCGCCTGGGCGCCGCCGCGCAGCGACTATGCACAGCAGGGCATCGACGTGTCGGACGAGACGGGGAAGATCGACTGGCTCACCGCGCGCAGCAGCAATCTCGATTTCGCCTATGCCCGCGCGACATTGGGCGCCGATGTGCGTGACGCATTGTTCGCGGAAAACTGGGCGGGGATTTACGAGGCCGGCATCCGGCGCGGAGCGCTGCACATTTTTTCGCTGTGCCAGCTGGCGCGCGATCAGGCGGGGAATTTCACTGCGACCGTGCCGCGCGATGCCGATGCGCTGCCGGTGGCGATCGACCTGTCGTTCCGCGACGATTGCCCTGCCCGGCCCGAGCGCGACGTGGTGCTGGACGAACTGCGCCAGCTCGCCGCGACGATCGAGACGCATAGCGGCAAGCCGGTGATCCTGCGCATCAGCCCGGAGTTCGAGGCGCAGTATCAGGTAAGCGGCGCGATCGATCGTCCACTGTGGAGCACCGGCATGTTCTTTCCGCCGGCCTATTCAGCCCGCCCGTGGCGGCTGTGGCAGGCCAGCACCATGCGTCGTATCGAGGGGGCCGAGCGCCCGGTAAACTGGAACGTGATCGCCCCATGAGTGACATCGACGCCCCCGCCCTGATCGCCGCCGCGCGGGAGGCCGCGCGCAACGCACACGCGCCCTATTCGAACTTCGCGGTCGGCGCGGCGCTGCTGATGACCGATGGCAGCATCGTGACCGGCTGCAATTTCGAGAATGCGAGCTATGGCCTGTCGCTGTGCGCGGAAACGGTCGCGACGGCGCGCGCCAATGCCGAGGGGCGGCTGCGCGAGGTGGTCGCGGTGGGGATCATCGGGGGCATGATGACCGACGGGGTGGCGCATGGCATCGACCCGATTCGTCCGTGCGGGCGGTGCCGGCAGGTTCTGAACGAGGCGGCGCAACTGGGGGGCCGCGATTTGGCTGTCTATTGCGCGGGCGCGGAAGGCGAGGCGTATGAGACGCACCGACTGAGCGAGCTGTTGCCGCATGCCTTCGGGCCGGGGGATTTGGGGATCGGGTAGCTCCACGGCCGTTTGTGCTGAGCTTGTCGAAGCACTGCCCCATGCATTGAGGACAGCCTGCCGCCCTTCGACAAGCTCAGGGCAAACGGAGTGGAGCGGAAACTTCGTGGCTTGGTGCTACTGAACCGTTCCGTCTGCCAGGAATCCGGATTACAGCCAGTGCCATGAGCATTCTCTCCGACATCTGGATTCGCGAACAGGCACAGAAGCACGGCATGATCGAGCCGTTCGTCGAGGCGCAGCGGCGGGAGGGGTGTATCTCCTATGGCCTGTCCTCCTATGGCTATGACGCGCGGGTGGCGGACGAGTTCAAGATCTTCACCAATATCGACAGCGCCGTGGTGGACCCGAAGGATTTCGCGGCGACCAGCTTTGTCGATCGCCAGACCGATGTGTGCATCATCCCGCCCAACAGCTTCGCGCTGGCGCGGACGGTTGAGTATTTCCGGGTGCCGCGCGACGTGCTGGTGATCTGCCTGGGCAAATCGACCTATGCGCGGTGCGGGATCATCGTGAATGTGACGCCGCTGGAACCCGAATGGGAGGGGCATGTCACGCTGGAGTTTTCGAACACCACGCCGCTGCCCGCGAAAATCTATGCGAATGAGGGCGCGTGCCAGTTCCTGTTCCTCAAGGGGAACGAACCGTGCGAGACCAGCTATGCCGACCGCGCCGGGAAATATATGGGCCAGCGCGGCGTGACGCTGCCGCGGCTGTAAGGCGGCCTTGAGAAGTTAGGATCCTCCCCCTGGCGGGGGAGGATTGATGGGGTCAGCGCCCGAATTACTTACCGACCCGCCATCTGCGCCGCGTCGAGCAGGCGAATGCCGCGGCGGGCGACGATATGCGAAGCGGCGACCTGGCCATCGGCCACGTCCATCGCGACCGGCTTGAGCGCCAGGACGCGGTTGTAGAGCGCGCGTGCCTCACTCACCCGGCCGGTCTTGGCGTAGACTGCAGCGAGGTTCAGCATCACTTCGGGACGCGCCGGGAAGATGCGCTGTTCGGCAATGAGCTGGCTTTCCGCGCTGTCATAGTCGCCCGCCGCGATCGCGAGATGGGCGTTGGGCTGTTCGACAGCCTGAGCCTGCACCGCCGGAACCAGCGCCAGCGACGCAGCGAGGACAATCGAGGCGAGGACCTTACGCATCTGCACTCTCCTATATGTTACAATTCAATGACACATAGGTGTCACTAATATGTCATCTAGGCAAATGCGTTGTTTGCAATCGGTGCCGGGCGGCACGATCCGGTTGAAAAGGCACAAAAAAAGGGCGACCCGAGGGTCGCCCTTTGATGGATCAACTGGTCGCCGGGGCGATCAGAAGTCGTTGCGATACTGCTCGTTCCCGACGAAGCCGAGCTTCGTGACGGCCGACCGCTTGATGATCGCCAGCACCTCGTCGACGCGCTCATAGCGTGCCTGCGGGTTGGGCTGGAAATGCAGTTCCGGTTCCGGCGTGATCTGAAGGCTGGCGTCCAGATACTGGCGCAGCGTCACATTATCGACCGGGCTGCCGTTCCAATAGACATTGCCGTCCGGTTCGATCGTGATCTTGTTCTTGACCGGGTCCGGCATCGGCGGGGTCGGGTTCGTTGGCGTCTGGGGAAGGTCGACCTTCACCGCGTGGGACTGGGGCGGGATGGTGACGATCAGCATGATGAGGAGAACGAGCATGACGTCGATCAACGGCGTCGTGTTCATCTCCATCATCGGCTCGCCATCATCCTTGCCGGCGCTCATTGCCATGACGTGTACTCCTGAAATTCGGGCTTACTGGGCGGCGCCCAGCTGCGGCTGCGAGATGAAGCCGACCTTGACGAAGCCCGCATTCTGCATCGTGTAGACCACGCCGCCGATGCACTTGTACGGCGTGTTGATGTCGCCGCGGATGTGCACTTCGGGAATGTCGTCCGGCTTGATGTTCGCCTCACCGATCCGGTCGACCACCGCCTTGAGGTTTTCACTCGCACGCTTGAGCAGCTCGGTGCTCGTGATCGGCGTCATCTGCCAATAGACCTGGCAAGTGCCGTTGGTGTCCGCGCGCACCGCGAGCAGCACATTCTCCGGCTTGGTTTCGGTCGGTTCGAACGCCGTCTTGGGCAGTTGCAGCTCGACCGACTGAATCGCGACGGGAATCGCGATCAGGAAGATGATGAGCAGAACCAGCATGACGTCCACCAGGGGCGTCGTGTTGATGTCCGACATCGGTTTTTCTTCGGCGGAGTCGCCGCCTACACTCATCGCCATTGGCGCAATCCTATCTTTCGCATCCTGTCCGCGGGCCGATCTGTCCCGGCGGGGGACCGTGCGGGGCGGCGGGCCGCCACCACACGGTCATCAGTCGAATGTTCAGGCCTTGGCAGTGGTCGCGACCGGCGGTGCCTTCGGCGCAGCCGGAGCGGCCTTCACGGCCGGACGCACGCGGCCGTCCGAAGCCAGATAGCCGAGCACGTCGTTCGAGAAACCGCCGAGCTGTTCGGCGATCGTCTTGTTGCGGCGCTGCAGCCAGTTGTAGGCGAGCACGGCCGGAACCGCGACGACGAGGCCGAGCGCGGTCATGATGAGTGCTTCACCGACCGGGCCGGCAACGGTGCCGATCGAGGCGTCGCCCGCCGCACCGATCTTGATCAGCGCGCGGAAGATGCCGACGACGGTACCGAACAGACCGATGAACGGCGCGGTCGAACCGACGGTCGCGAGGAAGGCGAGGCCACTGCCCAGCTGCGAGTTGATCGAATCTTCCGAACGCTTGAGCGAGCCGTGCAGCCAGTCATGCGCTTCGATCGGATCGGTCAGTTCCTTATACTGGTCCTGTGCGAGCAGCGCGTCGTCGACGATTTGACGATAGGCCGAGTTCTTTTCGAGCTTTGCCGCGCCCTCACGCAGGCTGCTGGCCTGCCAGAAGCTGCCACGGACGCGCTTATACTGGTTCAGCACCTTCTGCTGTTCGAACACCTTGGTGAACAGGATGAAGAGCGAGAAAAACAGCATGCCGGACAGGATGATCGCGGTGCCCCAGGCGATCACGCCGCCTTCGTTCATGGCGTGCAGGATGTCGAAATTCGCGGCGGGGGCCGGTGCAGCGGCGGCTCCGGCGAGGATGGTGGTGAACATGGTGACTAGTTTCCCTTGATAGAATGTTCGCCCCGGCGCTGCCGGGAATAGCCTGGAATGAAGGTCGTTATTCCGGAAGGACCCAGCGGAAGCGCAGCGACTGACGCTGATTGGTCGGGTTACCCGCCGCATCGAGTGCCGGCGAATAGCGACCGCGGCGCGTGACCAGCTGACACGTCGTACGGTCGAGCAGGGCCGAACCGGACGAGGACGTGACCTGGCAATTCTCGACCCGGCCTTCGCCATTGATCGTGAACGACACGCCGACCGAACCCTGATCCCCGCTGCGGATCGCCGCAGGCGGATAATCGTCATTGGTTACCCAGGACGACGGGTTGCCACGCGCAGCTGCAGCCTTGCTGATTGCAGGCGGCGGCGGCGGCGGCGGCGCGGGCGGAGCCGGCGGTGCAGGCGGCGTCGGCGGCTGGCTCGGCGGGATCACAGTCGATGTCTGGATCTGCACCGGAGGTGAGGGCACCTGGACCAGCGGCTTCTGCACCACCACGGTGGTGGGCGGCGGCGGAACTGGCGTGTCCGGCGGCGGCGGGGGAGGCACTTCCTCGGGCGGGGGCGGCGGTTCCTGGACGTCGAAGACTTCCATCTCCTCCGCCTTTTCCCGGATATATTTGTAGGCAAGGCCGGTCACGAATACGTAACCGAGAAGCGCGAGGATGATCGAGACGACCACCACCGCCACAACCCGACTGCCTCCTACATCACGATCTGCGTAGGCCATTCAGCAACTAAACTCCTTCGTTCGCCGCGCCGTTGGCCGGCACCCTGGCATCATTATCGGCGTGGCTCTCCCGGTCGGACAATCGCAAGACCGACCGGCGGCGGCGCGAGTCCTATCGCGGCGATTTGCGCGACGCAAACGCTTTGTCAGACGCAATAATTCTATAACCGGCTCATGGCAGAAATATTTCTGTATGCCGGCGGGTCATTGCCCTAGAATGTTCGGCATGTTCCGTACCGTCATCGTACCGTTTTGGGCCGCGATTTGCGCGGCTTTCCTGCCGCTCTCACCATCCGCATCGGCCCAGCTGGTCACCGAATCCGGGGTGGTGCTGCCCCCTTATGCCGCGGTCGCCGATCAAGTCGTCGGCGCACCCGCGATCCTCGACATACGCATTCGCAGCGCGACGCGAATCAAGGGACCGGAGGCCGCGAATGTCGCGGCGGGGCGGATTCGATTCTATGTCGAGGGCGATGTTCTGGCCCTGATTCGCGCCGATGCGCCATTGCCCGCACGGGTCGGCTATGTCGTCGATGTCGCGCCGGACGCGCGTGGGCGTGCGCCCAAGCTGAACAAGCGCCGCGTGCTGCTGTTCGCGCGACCGGTGGCCGCCCGGCCAGCGATGATTCAGCTCATCGCACTGGACGCGCAGCGCGACTGGAGCGCCGAGCTGGACGCTCTGGTCCGCCGGATCGCGCGCGAAGCGGTCGCTCCCGATGCGCCGCCGACGATCACCGGGCTTGGCAACGCCTTCCACGTGCCCGGATCGCTGCCCGGCGAGGGCGAAACGCAGATTTTCGTGCAGACCGCAACCGGCGCGCCGATTTCGCTGTCGATCCTGCGGCGTCCGGGTGAACAGCGCCGCTGGGCGGTGGCGCTGGGAGAGATTGTCGATGATGCCGCCGCCGCGCCGGCGCGCGACACATTACTGTGGTACCGCCTCGCCTGCGGCCTGCCCCGCGCCCTGCCCGCGACCAGCGTGGCCGACGAGGATCCGGCGAATGTGGCGACGGCGCGGGACGATTACCGCTTCGTGCTCGACCAGCTGGGGCCGTGCCGGCGGTAGCGACTATTCCTCCCCCAGCTTGCTGGGGGAGGTGGCAGCACGCAGTGCTGACGGATGGGCCGCCCTCGCACAGGGCGGAATGGCGCCGAACTGTTCACGGCCGTCTGCGCGGCCGCCCCTCCACCACCGGCTGCGCCGGCGGTCCCCCTCCCCTGAGACAAGCTCAGGGGAGGAATCAATGGGCGCTATTTGCGGTGCCGCACCAGCGTGATGCCGATGCGCTCGTCCGCTTCGGCAATGGCGAGCTTGACGATCTCAACCTCGACCCGGCGGATGCGCGAATCGCCGGTCATCAGCGTTTCGACGATGTGATCGGCGACACCCTCGATCAGGGTGAAGTGCACGCCCTGCGGCAGCGCGCCGGTCGCGGCGT
>CAYMUJ010000023.1:0-34249 GCA_964393565.1 uncultured Stakelama sp.
GAGCATCGCATTCGTAATGCGGGGGTCACAGGTTCGAGTCCTGTAAGCGGCACCATTTATCCCCCATCCACCGTTGGTCGATCGATGCCCACATCCGGCGTCGTTCCGTCGGTCCCCACGCATGCGGTCTATCCTGATCGGTCGCGACGGCTTACCAGCGGCAGCATGCAGATCATGACTCTTCAAGACCTGACGGGCGATGGCGAGAAGGCGTTCAGGCAGGCTTTCGCTGAAAAGACGCGCTGGTGCCGGCCGGCGGCGATCGATGGAGACGCCGCCGCCGGGCTGTTCTCGTTTCTGACGATCGATCGGCTGCTCGCCAGTGGCACCCTGGCGGTGGATCAGTTGCGTGTGCTGGTCAGCGGGACTGAAGCGATGCCCTCGCTGTACACCGATGCGGGCGGGTTGCGGCTCGATGCCATACAATCCTTCCTGCGTCAGGGGGCGACGCTGTCGCTCAACGATATCGGGCGTTGCGTGCCGGCGATCGGGGCGCTCGCCGCGGCAATCGAGCGTGCGCTCGGCGTGCGCTGTGGGGTCAACGCCTATGTCACGATCGGCGACAAGGCCGCGTTCCGCCCGCATAGCGATGGGCATGATGTGCTCGTGCTCCAATGCCACGGGGCCAAGCGGTGGTATTCTCATGGCGAGGTACAGCCCTATCCGCTGGTCGGCGCGCAGATCGGTCAGGCCCCGGACCCCATATGGGACCAGATCATGGTGGCGGGCGACCTGCTCTATCTGCCCCGCGGCGAGGTGCATTCGACCTTGCCGGAGCGCGCGCCCTCCGTGCATCTGACCTTTGGCCTGACCGAGCCGACCGGGGTCGATCTGCTGCGTTGGCTGGCGACGCGCGCGGGCGACGATCCGGTGTTGCGCCGCGATCTGGGCAGTACGCTCGCCGCCGCCGAGCGGGCTCCGCGCATTGCGGCGGTCAAGGCGGCGCTGCACGCGCTGATCGACGACATGTCGGTCGAGGCGTTTTTGGACGATCGGCGGTCGAGCCGCGAGCTGCTGCCGTTCGTCAACGCCGCGCAGGGCTGCATCCTCGACCCGACCATGGTGCTGACATCGGCGCTCCGGCGGACGGTCGATCTGAAGACCGATGTGCCCGGCGAAGCGGTGGTGGTGCTCGGCGGTCGGCCGTGGCGGCTCTCGGCATTGTCGCGCCGCTTGCTCGCGATCGTGACTGCGGAGCAGCGGATCACGCTCGGGGCACTGGCCGCTGCGGCAGGGACGGTGCCAACCGATGCCGCGTTCGGTGAAGCCGTGACCACGCTGTTGCAACTGGCGCTGGTCGGGGTAACCGACTAGGCGTCACGCAAACCAAGGTTCGCTTCGCTGCAAGAAAGTCCCTCAAAAACGTGAGTGCGGTGTTTGGCATCATCCGGTTCGACGGCGATCCGGTAAGCGATGACTCATTGAAGCGAATGGGGGCAGCGCTGCAGGCGCGGGCCCCGGATGGTATCCGCCACTTCCGGCTGGGCAATGTCGGGCTTGGCCATTGCCTGATGCGCGTCAACCGGGAGGACCGGTTCGAACGCCAGCCGCTCAGCGACGGCATGCTGACGCTGGTGGCCGATGCGCGGATCGACAATCGGGAGGAGATTGCACAGGCGCTGGCGATCAGCCCGGACGATCTGGCGCGCATGGCGGACAGCGCGGTTATCCTCGCCGCCTATCGCGCCTGGGGTGATGGGTGCGCGGATCGGCTGCTCGGCGATTTCGTTTTCGCGCTGTGGGATGCGGAACGACAGACGCTGGTCATCGCGCGCGATCCGATCGGGATGCGCGGTATCCACTGGTATCAGGGCGACGGGTTCGCGGCCTTCGCGACGGAGGCCAAGGGGCTGATGGCGCTGCACGAGGTGCCGCGTGACCTCGACCCGACGCGATTGATGCGCTCGATCGTCCGCGATTTCCGGTCGAGCGCGAATTATGGTTTGATCCCGGGGATCGGGACGATCCGGGGCGGCACCGTGCGCAGCATCACGGCGGACGGTGAAGTGACCGACACATGCTATTGGCGGCCCCATGCGGCGATCGAGCATGAGGGGCGCGATGCGTCTTATTACCACGAAACCTATCGCCGCCTGGTCAGCGAGGCGGTGTCATGCCGGGTACGGCGCCTGATCGACCCGCCCGGCCTGTTGCTCAGCGGAGGGTTCGACAGCGCGATCATCGCCGGGCTTGCCCGTGCGCCCGCCGCAGAGCTGGGCCATCGGGTGGTGACCGTGACCTCGGCCATGACACCGGATTCGGAACCGTCCGAAACCAGCCCATTCGATGCACGCGAGGGCGCGCAATGGTGTCACGATCATATGCCCCATCTGGATCACGAATGGTGGGTTCGGTCGGATGAAAGTCCGCTCGACCGGGGCGGCATCGCCGATCATGTTTCGGACGATGTGCCGTTGCAGCTCGGCTTTGTGTTCGACGGCATGTACAACAGCTTGCGCCGTCGCGGCGCGCGGACCGCGTTTGACGGGATCGGGGGGGATGAGACGATCAACCCGCGCATCGCCTCTCCGCTCGACGCACTATGGGCCTCGCGCAGCATCGCGGCGCTGTGGCGCGAAGCGCGGGCCGAGGCGCGCGGATCTTGGGTCCGGGGGTTGCGCCTGATGCTGGGCGCGATGATGCCGCAATGGTTCCGGCGCTGGCGGCGCGGGGCACCGGAGCCCGACGGTATCTATTGGACCAGGGTTTATTGCCGCCCGGACCAACTCGATCCGCTGGTAGCGGAAGGGGCGGTGCAGATGCCCCAGAGAACGCTGGTGCGGGATCGGGCGGCGCGGCTTCGCACACTCGACCTGCTGCAATCGCGCGCGCGGCAGAATAATGCCAATGAGGCCGCTGCACGGGGGCTGGAACTCGTCCGGCCGATGCTTGACCGGCGACTGATCGAATTCGGGCTGGCGATCCCAGATCAGGTTCAGCGGATTGGCGGTCGCACCCGGATGCTCGCCCGAACCGCACTCGCGGATGTGCTGCCGCCCCAATTCGCAACGCGGGGGAACACACAGGAATGGCTATTGCCGCAGAGCGAGGATGTGTTGCGCGAGGCGGCGGCAACGATGTGCGCCGATTTTGAACGCTGGCGCGATAAGGCGGAGCTCTGCAACGCCATCGACGTCGACCGATTGCTTGCCGATCTGGCACCGGATCGCCTGGAAAATGCCGATCCGGTGCAGCTCGCAACGATCGCACGGCTCTATCTGACCGCGCGCCACATCGCCTGGTTCCGCGGCTTCAACTGAACGCGCGTAAGCGCGGATCGAAGCCGCTCAGGACGGACGGTCTGACGGCGTCGTGGACTCGATGAAGGTGGGGAGTGAGTTGTTGGCCGTGTCCTGCACGTCCGAGGCGATCAGCGCGGGGGCGATCCATGGCTTGCGGGTCGCGCTCGTGGCGACCGTGATCTTTGCTTCGTCGTTACGCTCCATCACAATTCCCCTTTTGATTCCCTTCCAGAATTGCGGGTGCCGCAAGCGTCAACGCGCGTCAAGGCGCATGATCACCGAATAGCGAAGCCGTGCGCATTCATCGATTCCGCGCCAAAGGGGTACGGAGGATGCGATGGCGAAGACCGCCCTTGCATCATCGGCCATTGCAGAATTCGCCGAACGAAATATGAGCGCCGACGCTGGCACCGCCGGCGCCCACCCGTTTCGGTCAGGATCCTGTCGTTTGTTGCATTATCTGGTTTGCGGGCGCGTCGTCGGGTCCGATCTGGAACTTCCGGCATTCACCCGCATCGCGCCCGATCATCCGACCGCTGCCGAGATCGCCATCGCCCGCACCGATGCGCTGCCGACCATGACCGATGTGCGGGAAACCGGCCCCAACTGGATGCTGTCGGCGGACCAATATCGTCTGCGCGTTCCCGGCATCGTCGATATGCTGGTCAGTCACGGCCGCACGATCGACTATGTTCTGCTCGGCGGAAGCGATGCGGACGCGGCGGCCTTTATCGCTTCGACCGGGATGGGCGCGCTGTTGCACCAGCGGGAGGATGTCGTGCTTCATGCCAGCGCGGTGCGGGTGGGCGACGGCGCGGTGCTGTTCTGCGGACCTTCCGGTGTCGGCAAGTCCACCATCGGCGCGGCGCTGGTCGAGCGCGGTTATCCGCTGGTCAACGACGATTTCTGTGCGCTGCGCGAGGTATCCGGGCGCGTGATGCTGTTCGCCGATGGGCGGCAACATAGATTGTGGCAGGAGGCGATCGACAAGCTGGCCGTCGACGCACGCGTGGGGGCGGCAGTGCGGCCCCAGTTGAACAAATTCTATGTGTCACCGAAACTGTCAGTGGGGCAGGACACACCGTTGCCGGTGACCGCGATCTACGCGCTGAAAGAGGACCGGCGTACGGCGCAGCCCGCGATCGTGCCGCTCAATCTGGTCGATGCCGCGCGCACCGTGCGGCGCAATGCCTATCGCCCGATGCTGACCCGGCTGATGGGGCAGCAACAGCTCTATTTTCAGATGACCGCCCGGCTGCTCGCTCAGGCAGTTGTTGCGGATCTCGTGCGGCGGCTGGATTTTGCCGACTTGCCGACCGTGATCGACCTGCTCGAACGGCAATGGCGCGAAAGCGGGCTGGGCACGGCCCCGTGACTCAGCGCGTCTGGCTTGCCTCCTATCCCAAGTCGGGAAACACTTGGGCGCGCCTGTTGCTCGCCAATATCGGGCAGGATGAACCTGTCAGCATCAACGACTTTGGCGGGAAACGGGGCGGGATCGCCAGTGCGCGCGACTGGTTCGAACGCGCATTGCACCTGTCATCGGGGCTGCTGACCCATGACGAATGCGACGCGCTGCGCCCGCTGATGTATGCGGCCGGAGACCCTTTAGCGGCGTCGCGCCCACCTGCGCCGACGCCGGTCGGTCATCTCAGTTTCTGCAAGGTCCATGACGCTTACCACCGGCTGACCGATGGCATGCCCTTATTGGGCGGCGCGGAGGGTGCAATCGCGGCGATCCTGGTCGTCCGCGATCCGCGCGACGTTGCCGCTTCGCTCGCCAACCATCTCGGCCGCGATATCGATCATGCCATCCGGTTCATGGCGGATCCCGGGGCCGGGCTGTGCGACATCGTCACTGCGCAGCGCAACCAGCTGCGTCAGCGGCTGAGCAGCTGGAGCGGACATGCGGCATCCTGGCTGGAGCAGCAGGATGTTCCGGTGCATTTGGTATCCTATGAGGCACTGCACCGCGACCCGGTCCGGACGTTGACCGACGCCCTGGAATTTTGCGGCGTCTCGCTCGACGTGACGGAGGCGGCGCGCGCCGTCAGCTTTGCCGATTTCGACGTGGTACGCACGCAAGAGGAGCGCGAAGGATTTCGCGAGGCACCCTCCTATGGCGGCGGGGGCGGCCGGTTCTTCCGGTCCGGTAGGGCCGGTGGGTGGCGCGAGGAACTGACCGACGATCAGGTGCGTGCGATCGAGTGCGCGCACGGCGCGATGATGCGCCAGCTTGGCTATGATTTGTGTTTTCCGGAGATTATTGAATGACGTTGACGCGTGCAGAGGGCTGGTTGGTCGCCAGCGTATCCGACGAAATCCTGATGCTGAACATCGCGCGTGGGGAATATGTCGGCCTCAACGAAACCGGGGCGGTGATCTGGGAACTGCTCGAAATGCCACAGACCGTCGAACAACTGGTTGCAAGCCTGGTCGCCCAGTTTGAGGTCGACGCGAGCCAGGCGACCGCAGAGGTCAACGCATTCATCGAACAGGCGATGCAGAAGGGCATGGTCGAACAGCGCTGATCCGGCGTGCGAGGATACCCGTTGGAAGCGACAGCCTCGCAGTCGGCAAGACAATCTGATCCGATCGCCGCTGTCGCGTACCGCGCCTTCGCCATGCGGGGGTCACAGGTTCGAGTCCTGTAAGTCCACCACTTTCCCAAAAACCAATCGTTCGGGGCACGGATTCGTGCTGACGGTCGCATGGATTGGCTGTCGGCATTGGCGTCGGGATGCGCTGGAGCGGGATCGGGTGTGCGTGCCGCGGCGATGCGGCATCCCAGGATTGCCGCAATATGCTGCCGCACGTGACCAGGCCGTGTGTTGTGCGGCGTCCGGTTTCGCGCTTGCCTGGGCGAGACGGGTCGCATTTTCAGGCGGTGCATGCCGGCATGGCGACTGTGCAGGATATTTGGCGAATACATGCCTGTGGCGTTCAGGGCCTAGATAAACTACCGATCGATGTTGTTCGATCAAGATGCATCAGTCAACGCGCGGTGGAGGCTGGCAGGTGGAGGAAGGTGGGGGCGCTGCACCGTCATTTCGAGCATTCTTGAGCTATAGCCATGTCGACGCGATTGCGGCGCGGCGGCTGCATCGCAAGATTGAGAATTATTATCTGCCCGGCCATTTGCGACGTGCCGATTCCAGTCGCCGGATCGGACGGATTTTCCGCGACCGGGACGATCTGCCCGCGGCGAGCGATCTGTCCGCCAAGGTGCATCAGGCGCTGTCTGCATCGGAAGCGCTGATCGTGCTGTGCTCACCCGATGCCAAGGCCTCTCGCTGGGTCGCGCGCGAGATTGCGTTGTTCCGGGAACTGCATCCCGATCGTCCGATACTGGCTGCGCTGCTGCGTGGCGAGCCGTCGGAGTCGTTTCCCGAACCGCTTCAGAGCGGAGGCGAGCCGGTCGCGGCGGACCTGCGCAAGCAGGGCGATGGCTACCGGCTCGGCTTTCTGAAGCTGGTCGCCGGGTTGGTGGAGGTGCCGCTTGACGCGCTGGTGCAGCGCGACAGCCAGCGACAGATGCGGCGCGTGATGGCCGTCACGGGTCTGGTCGCCGCGATTGCCCTAGCCATGGCTGTCATGACAGTGATTGCCCATCAGGCGCGCAGCGAAGCGCAACGGCAGCAGGCCGCCGCCGAAGGGCTGGTCGAATTCATGCTGACCGACCTGCGCGAAGATCTTTATGGTGCGGCGGGCGTTGCCGTGATGAGCCGCGTCAACCAGCGCGCGCTTGCATATTATGAGGGCCAGAAGAATCTGGCGGCGCTGTCGCCCGACAGTCTGGAGCGGCGCGCGCGGGTGATTGGCCAGCTTGGCGAGGACGCGATGTCTCGCCGGAACTATGTCCTGGCGCGGCGCAACCTGGAGCAGCGGGCCCGCACGACCCTGAGCCTGATGAACGCGGCACCCGGCGACCCGGACCGGCGGTTCGATCACGCGCTGAGCCTCAATCGCCTTGCGTTGCTGTCCGAAGCCGAGGGGAATGGCGCGCAGTCCGAATCCGAACTCCGCGCCAGTTGGGCGTTATTGTCCGGCCTGCGCGCGTGGGAAAGCAGCAAGCCGGGATGGCGGCGCACGACGGCACTGGTGGCGGGCAATCTGTGTGCGATCGACACGCTGGCCAAGAGGGTCAGCACGGCCACGCTTGGCAAATGCCGGGTGGCTGCGGAACTGGGCCGGCGACTTGCCGGTGAGGACAAGGTCGCGTCGCGTGCGCCCTATGATCTCGTGTTCAACCTCATGTGGTATAGTGTCGCGCTGGAGCAGGTGAAGCGCGCCGATGACGCACGCCGGGTGCGGCGCGCTGCCCTGCGGCTCACGGACACGCTGGCCGAACAGAATCCCGAAAATCGCAAGATCAGGTCGCAGCGGATGGAGACCTATGGCTATCTCGCGTCCTTTGAACCGATGCCTGCCCGCGCCGCGATGCTGACGACGGCGCTTGGAATCGCCCAGGATCTGACGCGGCTCGATCCCGACCGCGCGGATTGGCGCAAGAGCCTGGAAAGTTTTCGCAAGCGGCTGGAGGAGACTGAAAATGAGTGAGATTGAAGCAGACCATGCCAACATATTTCTGTTCATCCTCGGCAATGGCACAGGTGGCTATGCAGAGGTGACCAGCGCGTTCAGGCGCAAGGCCCCCGCCAGCCGGCAACAGGCATGGGGAGAGATTGAGAGCAACTGGGTGCGCGAACCTTTATGGGGTGAAGTGCCGCCAAAGCTGCGTCCGGGCGGAATCGACATTGCACTGGATGCGAACCAGGCCTCTTTGGTGTTCGTGGCGATAGACAATGCTCACCACCACAGTAAGGCCGCAGATGGTGGCGCCGAGATCGGCCTGATGCATGAGACCGTGACCTATTTCGGCAAAAATGTTGTGCGCGAACTGGACATTTGCGGAAAGCCGCAGTCCCCGGTGATCAAGGACGCCAAGTGCCACAAACGGCCAGGGGACACGCATGATAGCGTGTGTTCGTTCGAGTTTGACGGGGTCAGCGTCATGAGCGAACTGGGTGCTGCCGGGGCGGGCACGACCGTGCGTTTCCCGATCGTGTTCGATTTTGTCGATTCCGACGACGGCAGATCGCCGGTTTTCAAGAAGCCGAACGGGCTGCATATCATGAACCATGGCGGCATTCATCCGCCGACCGGTTCCAGCCTGATCATTGTCGGATAGGTAGAGGACGCCCGCGCTCTTGCTTGCTCCCTATACTCAAATCCTGCGTTGTGCCCGTTCCGGTTCGCTGGAGCGGGCCTGGACGTTGATGGCGCAGCATGGGCTGCTTGATTCGACCAGCGATGCGCGCGCGCTCAGCTTGCAGGCGCGACTCGTCAAGGATCGGGCCAAGCGAACGGTCCGGGGAGCCGAGCGGGCGCGGCTGTTCGATCAGTCGGCGCAACTCTATGTCAGGGCGGCGGGGATCAGCGGATCAAGCTATCCGCTCATCAACGCCGCCTCGCTCTCGCTGTTCGCCGGCAAACCGGCCCAGGCGCAGCGTTTTGCGGGAGATGTCCTTGACCTGATCGCGGCAGACCCGGAAGAGGGCGAAACCCCTTACTGGCGCGAAGCGACGCGGGCCGAGGCGCTGCTGCTGCTCGATCAGGAGGTGGATGCGCGTGCGGCGCTGCGCAAGGCGATCTCTCGCCAGCCCTATGCGTGGGAGGATCATGCTGCGACGATCAGCCAATTCGCCCTGATCCTTGCCGAAAAGGATCTGGATCCGGCTTGGCTCGATGCACATCGCCCGCCGCCGAGCGTCCATTTCAGCGGGATCGCCGGACTTGCGCCCGACACGTCGGATGTCGAACGGGCGTTTGCGCAGTTCATTGCAAGCGAACGACCCGGCTTTGCCTATGGGGCCTTGGCTGCGGGTGCCGATCTGCTGTTTGCCGAAGCGTTTCTGGCGTGGCGTGATGCCGAATGCCCCGCAGCCGAGCTCCATGTCGTGTTGCCTTATCCGGTCGATCAGTTCCGGCAGCTTTCGGTGGCGGCTTTCGGTGATCACTGGACGGCGCGCTTCGATGCGGCGCTGGCGGGGGCGAGCAGCACGACGGTCTATGGCCTTGATGACCCGGCACTGCCCCTGGCGGTGGAATATGCCGACCGGGTGGCGATGGGGCGGGCCGTGCGC
Organism: uncultured Stakelama sp.; assembly: GCA_964393565.1. Classification (GTDB taxonomy): domain Bacteria; phylum Pseudomonadota; class Alphaproteobacteria; order Sphingomonadales; family Sphingomonadaceae; genus Sphingomonas. Next base: position 9,389 of record CAYMUJ010000023.1, read on the forward strand.
GATGCTGCGGTGCTGGCCAGCCGTGCCTGTGCAGTGACAGTCGTGGGGGAGGGCGAAATGCTGCGGCCCCAGCTTGCATCGTGGCGCGATGCCGGTCGCCCGCTGACGATCATCGAAGGCAGGCGGGGCACGCAGGCCCGCGCGCGTCCGGACCCCATTCCCGCCAGCCATCGCCTGCAGACGCTGGTGCAGACGGGTGAGGGTGAATTGTCGGTGCATGACGACCTGTTGGCGGCAGGCGAACAGGCAAGCCGCCTTGTGGCGGCAAAGGATGGCGCCCAGGTTGCGCTTCTGCTTGCTCCATGCAATGCCGATGGTCCTCCGGCGGCATTGCTGCAGCGCGCGGCAGCATTGGCGGCGGTTGCTCTCCCCTCGACCATTGTCGGCGATGAAGCCACGGCGATGGCACTGGTCTGTGCCGGCTGGCCGGGGACGGTCGAGGAACTGGGCGAACTTCCTCTGACAACCGGCCGCGAGGCGATCTGGGGTCTGCTGCCCGAATAGGATCCAGAGCCGTTTTCAGCCAAGCTGAACCGGTGCCGCCTGACTGAAACCGACTCTATATCACCTGATCTTCGAGCAGCTTGCGCGAGACGATCGTGATCCGGTCCGCGTCCCGTCGCAGAATGCCGCGACGCATCAGGCCATTGATCGCGCGCGATGCGGTCTCGCGGGTGGTTTGTGCCATCAGGCCAAGTGCCGCCACCACTGGCGGCGGGGTGATGCTGTCATTGTTCCCGGCGGCATTGAGCAATTCGGCACAGACGCGCCCGGTTGCCGATAGCGTGATGCGCGCGGCCATGCGGTCAAGTGCCGAATGATATTGCCGCGCCAGGATCATCGCCAGACCGCTGCCGATCCGCGCCTCTTCCTGCAGCAGGTGATTGAGGCTGGCGGTGGCGATTTCGAGCACTGCGATGCGGTCCCGGGCGACGACATCGGACACGAACACGCGCTCATGGGGCAGGGCGCCGAACAACTCGCCAGGGCCGTGCGCCATCAGCAGCTGCACCTGTCCATCGCTGCCGATCAGCTGCAACTGGGCCTGACCTTCCAGCACGATCCAGATCTTTGCGCCGAGATCGCCCTGATGGATCAGGGTCTCGCCATGGCGATAGGTCGCGAAGCTCATGGCATCATTCAGCCGTTTCGCTTCCGCCGTGCTGCATGCAAAGAAGGATGCGAGCATCGCCAGCCGTTCAATCCGGTCCATCGTCAGACTCCGACCGCAGCTGTGCGGTCCACGACCGGGCCGAACAGCGCTTTGGGCACATGCGTGATGCGGCATGCCAGATCCGCCTCGCCCGATGCCACCACATAATGGCCGGTGGCATCGGCAATGCCGGTGGTGAACACCACATCGCGCAGATAGATCTTGTCCTCCAGCGGTGCGGTCAGCCACGGGGCGGGTTCAAGCAAGGGCGCATGACCGGTGCGGATGATGCGGGCCGGATCGTCATGGTCGAGGATTGACCAATAGGTGCGGTAAATGCCGACGCCGTCATTCGGCTCGACGCCATGCCACAGCGTCAGCCACCCGGCATCAGTCCGGATCGGGGGAGCCCCGCCGCCGATCCGCGTCGTGGCGACGGTTGCGGCGCGGGAACGGATTCCGGGTTCGCGATGCGGCTTCCAGTGCAGCGCATCGGGCGATGTGGCGAGGTTGATCGACGGTCCCGCGCGCCATTCGCTGTCAGCAGCATAGGCAAAGTACAGGTTGCCCAGTGGCCGCGTCTGCGCCCAGTACCGGCCTTTGATCTGTCCCTCGAAGATCAGCATATCCTTGTTCTGATGGTCGAGGATGATGTCGGCAAATGTGAAATCCAGGCCGTTGACCGATGTGTAGAGGCTGGTCGAGTGCCGCTCCGGGCTGACCGAGCAGGTCGTCATCAGCCAGCGGTCGCCGACCCGCGACACCCGCGCATCTTCGATGCCATAGCATTGAAAGCTGCCCTGCGGGGCAATGGCCTTTTCGTAATGAACCGCGATGACGGCAAGTCCGTCTGCGCTCAGTTCGACCGGGAGAATCCAGGACAGCGAGGTCAGTGCCATCACCGGCCAGGGCTCGTCGCGGATCCGGAATGTGCGCGGGTCGGATGTGTCGACCCGGTCAAGTGACCAGGCGTCGAGCACATAGCGGCCGCTTTCCCAGCGGATGGCATGGATTTTCCCGTCAAATACGGGACTCCGCAGCGCCTCTGCCACGCGCACGAACATCGCCAGATTGCCGTTGGGCAGCCGCGTCAGACCGGGGTTGAACGCGCCCAGCACATAGGTTTCGACCCCAAGCTGCCCGGCCAGAGGCGAACGCGACAGATCGACATCGTCGGGCCCGAACACAAGGCGATCGACCGGATAGCGGTTCATCCGGCCACCTGGAGGCACGACATCCGCCGGGCACGGATGGCATCGACGGCAAGTGTCAGGTCATGACCGGCCGGTGCCGGCATGTACGCGAAAGCAGGGGCGGTCATCCGCCCTTTGTCCCGATATGGCTGGCCTCGGTCAATCCGGCTTTGGACCGGATCCCGGATCCCGGATCGGCGGGAACGGGAGCGGCCTGGGTGCTTGTTGCGGCTCAGGGCCAGGCGAAGCGCTGTGCCTCAGTCGCGCGGCGTTCAAACTCCCGCATGAAGGCAAGGCGTGCCTGACGCTGTTCGGGCGAAACGGTGGACATCGCCCGGGACAGTTCCTGGCGCGCGCGCCGCTGGAAATAGCTGATTTGCAACTCCTGCATGGCATCGTCCCCAAATGTCTGTTCTTGCGTGTGTGCTCCGATGGATATCGGTGGTCAGATGCTCAGACTATCCGACCGGCCCGATTGCCGCATCTCGGGTTTGCACGCACCGTAGCAGTACAGGGGTGGGGGGGGCGGATTTCGCTTCACTCGGTCAGGATCGCGCCTTCCGGTTCCAGCTTTGCTTCGATCGCCATCCGCACCACCTCGGCGAGTGAGCGGACGCCGAGCTTGGTCATCAGATTGGCGCGATAGCTTTCCACCGTGCGGAACGACAGGTCGAGCCGACGCCCGGTCATCTTGGCCGACAGGCCGAGCACCATGCCGTACAGGACGTCCATCTCGCGCGGCGTGCAGGATGCAAAGCGCGCACGTGCCGCGGCCAGGCGTTCACTGGTGGCTGCTGCGGCCAATCGCCGGATCCGTGCGGTTTCGATGCTGGATTTGAGCATGTCGAGCTGGGCTGGCTTTTCGACAAAGTCGATCACGCCGGTGCGCAGCGCTGACACTGCGGTCGGAATGCTGCCCGTGCCGGTCAGCATGACCACGACATGGTTGCTGCCGCGTTCGGTCAGCGTCGTGTGGACCTGCATCCCGTTCAGGCCGGGCATGGTCAGGTCCAGAATGACGCATCCCGGTGTCAGGTTTGCTTCCACCGCAAGAAATGCCTCTCCGCTCTCGAACCCGCGCACGATAAATCCGGCATCGTCCAGTGCATCGGCCAGTTCGTGGCGCAGGTCATTATCGTCATCGACCAGATAGATGGGATCCTTGTCCTGCGGCGGCGCTTCGGCGGTCATTTGAGGCTCCATGGTGCGGAAATCGGGAAGGTCAGCGTCAGGGTGGCACCCGGATCGGGTGCGTTGCCGGAAAGTGCGATCCGCCCGCCAATCTCATCGACGATCTGCCGACAGATGAACAGGCCAAGACCGGTTCCCTTACCGGCGGGTTTGGAGGTGCTGAAGGCGTCGAAGGGGGATTCGGCGAGCTCCTCCGAAAGCCCGGCACCGTCGTCCCGAATGGCGATGACGACATGGTCCTGATTTCTGGCGATCTCGATCCGGATCGCCGCCGCACTGGCACCGGTGCTGCGCGCCTGTTCGATCGAATCCGCTGCATTCTGAAGTGCGTTGACGATGATTTGCTCGATTCCGATCCGCGGCAGCATCAGCGGGTCGATCATGTCCCCCGCGACGATGCGCAGATCGATGTCACGTTCGTGCAGCACGGGGCGCATGAATCGCGCCGCGTTATGGATCGCCTGGACCAGATCGGTCGGCTCACGGTCGCCGCGTTCGTCGCGGGCATAGGCAGAGGTCCGTTCAATGATTGCGGATGCGCGGGCGACCTGTTCGAGTATCCGGGTGTATTTCTGTTTCGCCCGCTCGATCCCGGGCGGATCGCGCTCCAGCACGGCCGCGCCATTTTCGGCGGCGAGCGAGATCGTGAAGAGCGGTTGGCGCAATTCGTGGCTGAGCGCGGATGCCATGCCGCCCAGCTCGATCAGCCGGGCATTGTGCAACATCTTGGTCTGCATCGCTTCGGACGCGCGCAACCGGATGAGGCAGCCAAAGCGCCACTCGCCCGAAGTAGCATCATAATCGTGGGCGAGCAGCAGGAACCAGTTCTGCGATTCGGTATCAGCGACCCGAAACTCCACCATGATGTCATGCGTGCCGCGTAGCGACGTCAGCGCGCCCCGGTCGGCAGGATTGAACGCAAGGATGACCCGGTGCGCGCCGGCACCCGGCGTCAGTTCCACATAATCCAGTGCATCGTCACCGATGCGCAGGCAGGTCATCAGTCGCAGGTCGATGGCGGTGCGCAGTTCCTCAATGGTGCGCGCAAGGCGTTCGCGTTCCAGATCTGCGTCGAGATATTCGTCGGTTGCCGTCCGCAACATCTTCAACACCTGCGTCGATTCGATGAAGGGTGCCTCAACGGCTTCGATCCGGCGCCGGCTCGCGAAATTGCTGACGGCATTATCCCACAGCCCCATCGAGCGCGACAGTGAGCGGCGGAACCCGAACAACACGAATTCCGCAAGCAGCAGATACCCAATCAGTGGCAGCAAGCCGGTCAGAATGGTACGGAAGATCTCAAGCACCAGCGGACGGGTCGCGACCAGCACGCGCGTCGTGCCGCCCGTGTCGACAACGACACAAGCGCGCAGCCAGTAGATAAAGGTGTTCCGGTCATCCGGCCCCCGCTCACCCCGATCGGTGCGGGTGCAGCCTAGCCGCTGTGCCCCTTGTGCGAGGCGGGAATCCGGAACCACTGTCAGCGATAGCGGCGTATCGAACCCGGCGACGCGCAGCGTCGTCGGAAAGCGTTCCAGCGGCGTATTGATGCGAAGTTCGCCGACAACGTCCTTGATCTGATCTTCAACAATGGTCAGCCGGGTGCCGAAATAGGAGAGGGTGCCGAGCAGGAACAGGGTGGCGGCACCCGATACCGCAACCGATACCAGCGCATCGACAGACAGGCGCAGTGAGAGCGCACGCGCGCGCTGCAGGCGGCCGCTGACCGGATCGCGCAGAACCAGCAATGTGACAATATCTGCGACACCGGCAAGTGTGACTTCGCACAGGATCTTGCGCAGCAGGACCGCGGCGGTCACTTCGATCGGTGCGCTGAAGTGCCAGAAAATCAGGGCGGTCGCGACGGCGGTTCCTACTGTCACCTGGTAGAAGAAGGTCACGGTCGAAAAACTGATCTGCCGTGAACAGAAGCGGTCGACCACCAGAACATGGCCGATGGCCAGAAAAACCGTGAACGGGTGGCCCCACCACCACATGGACGGTGCCATGGTCAGTACAGCGGTAAGCAACGCCCAGCGCACCCCGAACCAGCGATAGGCGACCAGGTAGAAAAGCGGGCCGAGATAGAATTCGAACCCCGGTGCCAGCACGAACCGGCTGCTCGACAGCCATATCGCCAGGGTGAGCGCGGCGATCCAGCCTGTGACAGCCATGAGTTGAGGAGCTGTTCGGGGGATGGTCAGGCGCAGATCTGCGATCACGCTCCGGCCCCGGTGATCGCCGCGCGCAACGCCGCCGCAGACAGGGGTTTGTGCAGCAGGCCGAAGCCGCGGGCGTCAATCTCACTGCGCGCTTCGGCGCTCAGATCAAGATGGCCGGTCATCAGCAACACGCGCGGCATGGCCCGTTCTTCGGCGGGGGGCGGGGCGAGCGATCGCAGCACGTCGAGGCCATTTTCGCTACGCAACCGGTAATCGCACAGGATGACCGCAAATGATCCGGTATAGACCGCGCGCGCCGCTTCTCCGGTCGCGACGCTCACCGCGTCAAAACCCCATGTTTCGAGCAGATCCACCAGCTCTTCGCGCAAGGCATCGTCGTCCTCGATGATCAGCGCCCTCGCCATCTATTCCCCGCCAGCCTGTGATCCTAACCGCAAAGCGGTGGATGCGATGCCCGTAGAAATACAGGGAGATTGCTGGCAGTGAACTCCAAATCTGCAGCTGGTGCCGTGTGTCTGCGGAACTGGATTTGGGGGAGGCCGAAAAGGGCAACGCCCCGCATCGCAATGCTGACCCGGGCTCGCGCCGGGATCGCCTGAGCATATGACTTGTGCGACGGCCTGAGCTATGGGCCGGACCGGTTCGGTTAACCAGGAAAGGCCCGCCGGGTGGCAGCAGCGTAACCATGGTCATGACGTCGTATGACACCGATCACACGCCCGGAGCCCCGGCTTGAGCGGCGCGGTCCTGATCGCGGACGATCATCCGCTGTTCCGTCAGGCGCTGCGGCTGGCGGTCGAGCGGATCATGGCCGGTGCGCGGATCGTCGAGGCCGGGACGCTTGCGACTGCAGCGGCGGCGGCAGCGGCGACCAGCGATCTGCGGCTGATCCTGCTCGACCTCAAAATGCCGGGCGCGGTCGGCTATTCGGGGATCGCGCTGCTCCATGCCGAATGTCCGGACGTCCCGATCCTGGTGATTTCGAGCGCGGGCGCCGATGCGGCGGAGGAGGCGCGCGCGTTCGGGGCGGTCGGTTATCTGCACAAGGGCTGCGACCTTGCGACGATCGAGGATGCGATCGCGCGCGCGCTCAACCGCGCTGCGCCGGTCGAGGGCAGGTCCGACGATCAGCCGATGGATCAGGTGCGCAAGACCGTGGCGAGCTTCACCCCGATGCAGCTCAAGGTGTTGCTGGCGGTGCTGGACGGGCAGCTCAACAAGCAGATCGCGCATCGGCTCGACATCAGCGAGGCGACGGTGAAGGTGCATATGACCGCGATCATGCGCAAGCTGGACGTGCGGACGCGGACGCAGGCGGCGCTGGTCGCGCGGTCGCTGGGGATTGAGTCACAGGGCTGAGACGCGGCGCAGAAAACCGTCGATCGCGCCGGGCGTGGCGGGTTTGGCGAGCATCTCGACGTCCAGCGCTGCGGCCTGCGCGCGCACGTCCGGCGTCGTCTCGGCCGTCACGAGCAGGATCGGCAGGTCCGGCCGGTGCCGGCGCAACTGCGCGATCAGCGTGGCGCCGGTTTCCCCGGCGGCGAGCTGATAATCGACCAGCGCCGCATCGACCCGCTCGCCATGGTCCAGCGCGTCGTCGATCGTCCCCGCACCGACGCCGCGGTGACCCAGCGCATCGAGCAGCGCGATGCTCGCCGTCACGATGCGCGCATCGTCATCGACGACCAGAACCGTGAGCGTCCGGCCAGCATTCTGCGTCTCACGAACCGGTTGTGCTGGTGCTTCTGCACGGGCTTGATGCGCGGGCAGCGTCAGGCTGAAGCAACTGCCGCGCCCGGGATCGGACCGGACCGCAATGTCGCCACCGATCAGCGGCACGATCCGCCGCACCAGCGCCAGGCCAAGGCCCAGCCCCTCGACCTCGACGGTGCCGAGCCGTGTGAATTCGTTGAAGATCAGCGGGATCTGCCCTGCCTCGATCCCCACACCGCTATCGGCCACATCGATGCGCCAATGATCGCCGCGTCGCCGCACCCCGACCACGACACCGCCCGCCTGGGTGTAGCGCAGCGCGTTGGCGATGATGTTCTGCAGCACCGAACGCAGCAGCCCGGCGTCGCATTGCACCGTGCCGCGCAGCGACACGGCGCGCAGCTTCAGCCCCTGCGCCGCTGCGGTCGGGCGGAAGCTGTCGACCAGGTCGGACAGGAACGGGGCGAGCGCGATCGCCACCGGCTCCGGCGTCACCCCACCCGCGTCGAGCCGGCTGATGTCGAGCAGCGAGCGCAGCAGATCCTCCGCCGCGACCAGCGCGTTTTCGACCTGTGCGACCAGCGGCTGTTGCGCGGGCGCGGCATCGCGGGCGAGCGCGCCGGTGAACAGGCGCGCAGCGTGCAGCGGCTGGAGCAAATCATGGCTGGCCGCGGCGAGGAAGCGGGTCTTGTCGCGATCGGCCAGCGCCAGCCTTTGGTTGACCGCGCTCAGCTCGCTGGTGCGCTCTGCGACCCGGCGTTCGAGCTCGGCGAGCGTGGACTGCAGCTCGGCGCGCATCCGCGCTTCCGCGCTGATGTCGGTGAACGACATGACATAGCCGCCGCCGGGCATCGGGCCGCCGACGGTCTTGATCGTCTTTCCGTCATGGCGCAGCCGTTCGAAGCTGTGCGGCTGGCCGTTGCGCAGATGCTCCAGCCGCTTGGCGACGTGAAATTCGATATCGCCCGGCCCGAAATCGCCATGCTGCGCATTGTGACGGATCAGATCGGCGATGGGTGCGCCGACATGGACCAGTTCCGGCGGGTAATCGAACAGGTCGAGATAGCGGCTGTTCCAGGCGACAAGGTTGAGGTCGGCATCGACCACGCTGATGCCGGAATCGATATTCTCGAACGTCGATGCCAGCAGCTTGCGCGAGAATTGCAGCGTCGCCCCGCCTTCGTCGAGGAGGCGTGCGACATCCTGCAGGCTCAGCCGGTTTCCGGCCAGCGCCGAGGCGACCAGCGCGCGGGCGGAGGATGAACCGACCACCTGCGCGATCAGCGCGCGTGCGCGGCGCGCGGCGCGGCGGTCGACCGGGGCGAGCGGGTCGACATCCTCGAACGTGCGCTCGGCCCGCTCATGGCCGACAAAGCTGCCGGTCAGCAGGATCAGGTCGCGCTGGTTGCTGATCGCCCGCCCGGTACCGAACAGGCGCGGTAACTGGGGCGCGGCAAGCCCGCGCGCGGCGATCGCGGCATAGACGGCAAGGTTCGCGCCGACGCTCCAGAACACGCCATGCGTCAGCGGGGTGGCCGCGCCAATGCCGAGCAGATTGAGCGGATCGAACAGGCCCCCGGAAAGCGCGGCAATCCACTGTGCCGGCAGCACCGGTGGCAGCGCCAGCGTGTAGAGCCACAGCAGGAATCCGACCGTCAGACTGGCGCGCGCGGCGAGCGGATCGCGCCCCTTGCCGGTCGCGGCGAGCAGCAGATGCGGCACGAACTGCGCCATCGCGGCAAAGGCAATCAGGCCGATCGAGGCGAGCGAATCCTGCGACGACACCAGCAGCGCCCAGCCCAGCCCCAGGCCCATGATCGCCAGGATGGTCACGCGGCGCAGCGTCATCATGCGCTGGCCCATCGCGCCGGATTCGTCCGCCGCGCCCAACCCGCGCCGCCGGATCAGGGTCGGGAACAGCAGGTCGTTGGAGACCATCGTCGCCAGCGCGGTCGAATCGACGATCGCCATCGACGCCGCCGCGCTGACGCCGCCGAGCAAGGCTGCAGTCAGCACCAGAGCCTCGCCCCGCGCCGCCGGCAGCTCAAGCACATAGAGGTCGGCGGATACCGCCGGATCGAGCAACAGGATCCCGGCCAGCGCGATCGGCAACACGACCAGCGCCATGATCGCGAGATAGGCGGCAAAGCCAAAACGCGCGCGGACGAAATCGTCCGGCTGCCGCGCCTCGACCAGCCCCATGTAGAATTGGCGGGGGAGGACGAGGATGGCGGGGAGGGCGATGAGGAAGATGACCGCGAACTCCAGCGAGATGCGGTCGGCGCGAAAGCTCGCGCGGAAGCTGTCGAGGCTGTGGTCGAGCGCTACGGGGTCGGCCTGAACGATCACCGTGATCGCGACCCCGGCGACCAGCAGCAGCGCGACCAGCTTGATCACCGATTCGAGCGCGATGGCGTAGAGCAGCCCCTCGCTGCGCCCGGCCAGTTCGAATTTGCGCGCGCCGAACAGCGCGGCGAACACCGCCAGCACCGGGGCGGCGATCAGCATCGTCCGGGTGGTGACATCCGCGCCCGACACGATCGACAGCGCCGCGCCGATCGAGCGCAGCTGCAGCGCGATATAGGGGATGGTGCCCGCCAGCGCGATCAGCGTGACCAGCCGCGCGACGACGATGTCATGCCCGAAACGCGCGGCGATGAAGTCGGAGACGGTGGTCGCGCGCTCCTCCGCCACCGCGTCCGCCAGCCGCCGCAACAGGCGGGGCGCGGCGAGCAGCAACAGGATCGGCGCAGCATAGATGGGGAGGTAGCTCCACCCGTCGCGCACCGCGCTGCCAACCGCGCCGTAAAAGGTCCAGCTGGTACAATAGACGCCGAGTGCGAGCATATAGGCGTGGCGACGCAGCCGGGGGCGGCCCAGCCCCTCGGGCCGGCGCTCGACCAACGCAGCGACCGCGAACATCACCAGCACCAGCGCCAGCGCGAACAGCGAGAGCAGGCCGAGGCTCACGCCGCTTCAGTCCGGCCAGGTCGGGTAGGGATCGCGTGCATCAGGCCCCAAGCATAGCCGGGTTTCGCGCCGGGGGGAGAGCAGTGTCAGCGCAGCGCCGCCGTCTCCGCCCCATAAGCGCGGCAGAAGGTATCGACCGCCGCGCCGATCCGCCGGGCATTGCGGGCGTCGTCACTGGGACAGCCGAAGCGGCGTTCAAGGTCGCCCAGCCCCTTGCACATCGCTACGAACTGTTCGGCTGCCAGTTCGGGATCGGCCACTTTGACTTCACCGGCCAGATGCAGCGCGCGCAACAGGGTGGCAAAGGCGCGCAGCATCTGGCGCGGCCCCGCTTCCAGAAACGCTTCACCGATTGCGGGGTCCATCGCGGTCTCTGCCGCGATCCGCCGATCGAACTGGACCATTTTCGGGCGGGACAGAAATGCGGTCATGGCCGCGCCGATTGCCTCAAGCCGTTCGCGCAGGGTGAGGCCCGGCATCGGTTCGATGCAGAAATGATCGCCGATGCGCGCACATTCGCGCTCAACGGCGGCGGCGAACAATCCGCGCTTGTCGCCGAACTGATTATAGATCGTGACTTTTGACACACGCGCTTCGGCCGCGACCTGTTCGATCGCGGTGGCGGCGAAGCCATGGGTGAAAAAGGACTGCGTCGCGGCGTCGAGGATCGCCTCGCGCTTTACCGGATCGGTCGAGCGTTGTGCACGCATCGGGGATCTGCTTGACAGAGTGAACGGTCCCGTTCAATTGAACGACTACGTTCAAATTAACCCGTTTTCGCGTCGCGACGCAACAGGGGGCAGTGTCGCATGATCCGGATTGCAATCCGCATGCTCACCGGTGACGCCCAGAAATTCTATGGGCTGGTGTTCGGCATCGCCTTTTCGACGTTGCTGATCACCCAGCAGCTGATGATTTTCGTCAACCTGCTCGAACGCGGGGCCAGCGCGGTGTTCAATGTACCTGCGGCGGACATCTGGGTGATGGACCGGGTCAGCCGCACGACCGATGTCGCCTATCCCATGCCCGGCACTGCGCTCGACAAGGTCCGCGCCGTTCCCGGCGTCGAATGGGCGGTGCCGCATCTGCGCGCGGCCGCCTCGGTCCGCACGGATGATGGCGATCTGGAAGGGGTGACAATTGTCGGGGTCGATGATGCGACGCTGATCGGCCTGCCGCGGCGCATGACGCAGGGCAGCATCGATATCCTGTCGCGCCCCGACACGGTAATCATCGACGATGTCGGTGCGACCAACATGTTCGAGGATGGCCGCAGCCCGATCGGCGAACGCCTTGAGCTGAACGATCAGCGCGCGGTGATCCGGGGCATTGCCGATGCGGTGCCGGGGTTTACCAGTCAGGTGACGCTCTACACCAAATACAGCCAAGCGTTGCGCTATGTTCCGGGCACCCGCAACCGGCTGTCCTTCATTCTGGTCGGGGCTGTGCCCGGTGTGGATCATCAGCAACTGGTCGCGCGGATCGAGGCCGAAACCGGACTGCGCGCCCGCACCCGCCCCCAATTTGCACAGGACGGCATCGACTTCATCGTCGAGAATACCGGCATCCCGCTCAATTTCGGGATTACCGTTGCGCTCGGCTTTGTCGTCGGGGTGGCGATTGTCGGGCTGACTTTCAGCCTGTTCATCCGCGACAATATCAAGCAGTTCGGCGCGCTGAAGGCGATCGGTGTCGCCAATGGCACGATCCGCCGCATGGTCGCGGCGCAGGCCGGGCTGGTCGGGCTGATCGGCTATGGCCTGGGGGTTCTCGGGACGATCCTGTTCATCTGGAGCTTCTCCACCGTGCCGACCTTCAAGGGCTTTTACATGCCCTGGCAGATCCCGTTGATCAGCCTTGTCGCCGTCGTGCTGATCCTTGCCCTCACCGGCTGGGTCGCCCTGCGCCGCGTGCTCAGCACCGAACCGGCGGCAGTGTTCCGGTGAGCAGGGCGCCATCTGTCCAGCCGGCGATCCGGGCCCGTGGCGTCACGCGCGACTTCATCGCCGGGCAACAGATGATTACCGTGCTGCATGGTATTGATGTCGATATCCGTGCAGGCGAACTGACCTATCTGGTCGGCGAGAGCGGGTCGGGCAAAACCACGTTGATCTCGATCATGTGCGGTATCCTGTATCCGACACAGGGCGAGGTCGCGGTGTTCGGCACCGACATCTACCGCCTGTCTGACGCCGAGCTGGTCGCGTTCAGGCTGCGCAACATCGGTTTTATCTTCCAGCAATATAATCTGATCCCGTCGATCGATGCGGCCAGCAACGCTGCTGTTCCGCTGATCGCACAGGGCATGGCGTGGGCGGAGGCGCGCGGACGCGCAGTCGAAATGCTCGCCGCGCTCAACATTGCCGATCAGGCGGACAAGCTGCCCGGCCAATTGTCAGGCGGGCAGCAACAGCGCGTGGCGATTGCCCGCGCGCTGGTCCACCGCCCCCGGCTGGTGGTGTGCGACGAGCCGACCGCCGCGCTCGACGCCCGTTCCGGTCGGCGGGTGATGGACCTGCTGCGCGAAGTGGCGGTCGCGCCCGACCGCGCGTGCATCATCGTCACGCACGACAACCGCATCTTCGATCTCGCCGACCGCATCCTCCGGCTGGAGGACGGCCATATCACCCATGACGGCGCGCATATGCCGGAGGATCATTGATGCCAGATTGGAAACCGCCGAGCTTTGCCAGGGTTATCCTGCCCGTGATTGCGGTGGCGGGGTTGGCGCTGGCGGCCCTGTATATTGTGACCGGGCAGCCGGATCGCAGTTCGAGTGCGCCGCAGCGTCAACCGGCCAAGGTTCCGCCTGCACTGGCCAATGCCGAACGGGTCGCCGGGGCTGGCGTGGTCGAGCCGTCGAGCGAGACGATCGACATCGGCGCGCCACTGTCCGGGCTGGTGATGAACGTCGCGGTCAGTCCGGGCGTGCGGGTGGTGCCGGGCCAGCCGCTCTTCACCATCGACGACCGCGCCGTCCGCGCGCAGCTGGCCGAGGCGCAGGCCGCGATCGGCGAAGCGCGCGCCGCGATTGCGGAGGCGGAGAGCGCCCGTGCGACGGCGGAGCGTCAGCTTGCCTTGTATCGCGCGGTCGATGACCCCGCTGCAGTCGCGCGCGCGGAAATCGTGCGGGTCGAGGGCGAGGCCGCCGCCGCCGCGCAGCGCGTCGCACTCGCCCGCGCCCGGCTTGCCGCCGCACAGGCGCGGGCCGGCACGGCGCGGACGGAGCTGGGGCGCCTGATCGTGCGCGCGCCGATCGCAGGCGAAATCCTGACCGTCGCGATCCGCCCCGGCGAATATGTCTCGACCATGGGCGGGACCAGCCAGGCCTTCATCCAGATGGGCGCGACCGATCCGCTGCATGTCCGCATCGACATTGACGAGGAACAGGCCCCGCGCGTCGCGCTGGGTGCCGCGGCGATCGTCTCGCCGCGTGGTGATGCGGGGCGGCAGGTCGAAGCGCGTTTCGTCCGCGCCGAGCCGCTGATCGTGCCCAAGCGATCACTGACCAACAGTGCGCAGGAACGGGTCGATGTGCGCGTGCTGCAGCTTATCTACGCGCTGCCCGAAACCAATGGCGCGTTCCGCGTCGGGCAACAGGTCGACGCCTTCATCCCGGCGCGCAAGGGCGGCAAATGAGCCGGGGTAAACGCCTTGCCGTGCTGGCCCTGTCGGCGGCGCTTGCGGGGTGCGTGGCGGGGCCTGCGCCTGAAGTCGCGACGCCGGTTCCCGAACTGCCCGCGCGCTTTGTACTGATCCCGGCGGAGACGGGCGGTGCCGTTGCGGACCTGTTGCCGAACAGCGATCCGGGGTTCGTGCGGCTGTCGCGCGCGGCGTTGGCGAGCGCGCCGACACTCGGCGAAGCGCTGGCGCGGATCGATGAGGCACGCGCGCGGCTCGGGCGGGCGCGGGCGGAAGCGCTGCCGACCATTGGCGCCAATGGCGCGGTGACCGGCACACGCAGCAACCCCGACCAGTTCGGCGCGAGCCTGCCCCCCGGTGTCGAGGTCGCGGCGGAACGCGCGAGCTATGCTGCCAATCTGACCGTGCAATGGGATGCCGACCTGTTCGGGCGGGTGCGGGCGCAACAGCGCGCAGCACAGGCGCGGCTCGACGCCGCGACGGCATCGGCGCAGGCGGTGCGTATCGCGCTGGTCGGGGAGATCGCCGCGTCGGTGATCGACTGGCGCACCTTGTCGGAGCGTCGCGATGCACTGATCCAGGATCTGACGGCGGCGGAGCGGCTGGGCGCGCTGGCCGACAGCCGGGCGCGGGCGGGGATCGTTTCCGGTCTCGATCCGGTGCAGGCACGCGCGCTGGCGGAGACGGCGCGGACGCGGCTGGCGGTGCTGGCGGGCGAAGAGGCGCGGCTGATCGGGCGGCTGACCACGCTTACGGCGCAGGATGCGGAGCGCGTGCGCGCGGCGCTGCGGATGCCGCCGCAGCCGGTATTGGTCGATGCGGCGGAACTGCCCCCGGCTCCGGCGGCGATCACCTATTCCGCACCGCCCGCTTTGCCCGCAACCCTGTTGCAGAACCGCCCCGACATTCTCGCGGCGGCGGCGACGCTGGAGGCGCAGGATGCGGACCTCGCGGCGGCGGCGCGGCGGCGCTTTCCGGCGTTGCGGCTCGATGCGTCCCTGGGGCTGCTCGCATTCGGCCTTGGCAATCTGTTCGACAGTGACTCGGTGGTGGGTTCGCTCGGCGCATCGCTTGCCGCGCCGCTGCTCGATTTCGGGCGGATCGCGGCGGATATCGACGCGGCGGCGGCGGGCAAGCGCGCAGCGTTTCAGGCCTATCGCGGTGCGGTCTATACCGCGCTGGGGGAGGCCGAGGCGGCCTATGGCGTGATCGCTGCGGCGGACCGCGAGGAGCTGTCCGCACGGCGCGAGCTGATCGCGCTTGATCGCGCCGCGCGGCTGATCGCCGACCGTCAGCGCGCGGGCCTGGCCGACATGACTGCGCTGACCGAGGCGCGGCGGCAGGCACTCGTCAGCCGCGAACGCGCGGCTGCGGCGGAGGGGCGGGCGGCACGCGCACGTGTCGTGCTGTGGCAGGCGCTAGGGGGCAGCCCGCTCTGACGGGGCGCGCGCATCGCGGAAAAAGCCCCATTCGATCCAGTGCGCGCGGCACCCCTGTTCGCCGCTCCATGAGCGCTGCACCTCGCCCGGGTCGAGTCCGAAGCGGGTCGTGACGGTCGCCAGTGCGGCGTCGATTGCGACGCCATCGGCCAGCCGCTCGAGCAGTGCGTGCTGCACTTCGCTTAGCGGGACGGTGCGCGTGCGGTAATCGGTGCGGACCAGCGCGAGCCGGTGTGCGCCCGGGGCGGGGGCGGGGATCGGCGGCGCCTCACCCCGGCGAACGGCGTGGTAGAAGGCCGCAACCGGAAAGCGATAGCTGCCGAGCGCGAAGGCGGGCTGAAGGCGCAGGGCAGTGTCCGGGGTGTCGCGGGTGGCATAGGCCTGCCCCTCATGCCCCGGCGCGTCGAACATCGCGAACACGGCATATTCGAACCGGGCAAGGTCGATCATGAACGCGACCCATGGCGCGTGCGCTTCCGGCTCGGGGCAGTTTGCCTCCAGCCATGCCGGAAAGCGGCGGCCGAGATCGTACAGCGTGTGCCGTGCGGGCGGACAGTCGCGGATATAGTCATCGACGAAATCGTCGAACAGATCGCGCCCGAGCGCATGGCACAGCGCCGGAAACTGCTCACGCATGCACGCCGCGATGCGCAGGAAATAGCCGCGCTGATAGATCAGCAGCCCCGCCGTCGGGTCGAGCCGCCCGCCGCTGCGGAACAGGGCTCCGGCGGTGGCGGGGTCGGCAGCGGGGTCGATCAGCGCGGCGTGCATCCGCCCCTGAAGCTCGGCCAGCGGGATCATGCCGCCTGCTCGACGACGCTGTCCATCGCGCGCGGGATCAGGAAATCGACCGGGTTGGAAATGCCGCCCCCATGCTCAGGGCTGGCATCAGCCGGGAGTGGGGCGGGGGCGTCGCCCATATAGCGCTTTGCCTTGTGCAATTCGCTCAGGCATTCGGCAAAGTCGGGGATGCGGTCGTCCCATTCGAGCAAAGTCGCGGCACCCCCTGTGCGCGCCCAGGCGGTGCGGAACAGCGCCCAGACTTCGGCGCGTACCGGACGGTCATGGGTGTCGATGACATGCGTGCCCAGATCCTGATGCCCGGCAAGGTGCATCTGGACGACGCGGTCGCACGGAAAGGCGTCGAGATAGGCGTGCGGGTCGGTGCCGGCGTTGAAGCAGCTGACATAGACATTGTTGACGTCGAGCAGCAGGCCGCAGCCGGTGGCATCGGACAGCGCGCGCAGAAACTCCGGCTCGTCGATCGTCGATTGCGCGAAGCGGACATAGGAGCTGGGATTTTCGAGGATCAGCGGGCGTTCGAGCCGTTCCTGCACCGCGATCACCCGCGCGGTGACATGGGCGAGGCTTTCCTCGTTCAGCGGCATCGGCAACAGGTCGTGCGAGTTATGGCCGTTGACCCCGGTCCAGCACAGATGATCGCTGATCCAGGCCGGGCGCACCTCATCCGCCAGCCGTTTCAGCGTGGCGAGATAGCCGGTGTCGAGCGGATCGGTGCTGCCGATCGACAGCGACACGCCGTGCAGTACCACCGGATGGCGTTCGGCGATCGCACGCAGCACGGCGCGGGGCCGGCCGCCCGAGTCCATGAAATTCTCCGAAATTGCCTCGAACCACAAATCCTGCGGCGCGCCGGACAGGATCGCGTCGAAATGGACGTTACGCAGGCCCAGCCCCAGTCCCAAACTAGGCAGGCCGAGCCGGGGCGGGTCCGCGAGCGGGTTGTCAGCTGCAACCACCGGCGCCGCTCATCCCGCTCGATCCGCATGCGGTCATGTTGCCGCGCTGTTCATTGTCGGCCGAAATCCACAGATAGGTGGGGCCGGTGCCGGCAAAGGCCGCGGGCGGGCTGCCGGGGGTTTCGGGGAAAACATGGGTTGCGGGAATCTTCCCCGCCGCCTGCGCCGCGAGCAGTTCGGCGCGGGTCGCCTGCCAGTTTGCCTCGAACACTTCGCGCGCGCGCACCCACACGCTCTTGCCCTGATTGGGTCCGTTGGTGCTGAAGCGTTCGGCATTGATCGGCGTGGCGCACGATCCCTGTGACCGACAGTCATTGGCGCCGGGATTGTTCATCTCCTCACCCGTGCCATAGAGGCCGCAGCCGCCCTGGCCCTTGCACTCATTCTGGACGTGGCAGGTATGGTCGGTGCCGGTCGAGCAATAGCCCTGACCGGCACAGGCATTGGGCTGGCGGCCGGGTGCGCCGAGCGTGCCGAACCGGTCGGACCCGGCACAGGCGTTCAGCCCCATGCACGCATGCAGCGGCAGCCCCTCCGGCTGCGGGCCGATCACGCCCGATCCG
This sequence comes from uncultured Stakelama sp., assembly GCA_964393565.1. Lineage (GTDB taxonomy): Bacteria > Pseudomonadota > Alphaproteobacteria > Sphingomonadales > Sphingomonadaceae > Sphingomonas. Next base: position 27,196 of record CAYMUJ010000023.1, read on the forward strand.
GGGAAGGCCGGCTCGTCGGGATAGGGATAGGGCGTCGGGACGGGTTCGCCGGGCTTTACCGGGGGCATGGAGCAGGATGCCATGGGTCGTTCCTCTCGCAATCGGTCAGCGTTGCCGCGCGGCGATCCAGTACGGACCGACATCGGGCAGGTGCATCGGGACATTGTTGGTGCCGGTCTTCGAAATCGCGACGCCGACATAATAGATCACGTTCTGAAGTACGCCGATCAGATCCTCGTCCGCCTTCTCGACCTTCAGCGCGGCGGCGTTGGTGCCGCCCGGCGCGAACAGCGCCTGGACATGTGCGACCACCTCGCTAGCATCGAGCTGCGCGATCAGCGCATTGGCCGCCGCAATCGCCTTGTTGCCATAGTCCTTCAGCCCCTGAAACGACACTTCGCGGTCGCCGAGCGAGACATTTTCGAACGTCGGCCCCATCATCGTTCCGGCATAATCGCCGCTGGGGATCGGGATCTGGCGGATGGTGCGGATATATTTGTCGAGCACCCAGATCATCGACCGGTGCAGCCCTTCGTTGAAGAACAGCTTCTGCTTCTCAGGCGGCACCAGATACACCGTCTCGGTCATCACCAGCATATACTGGAAGCACGCGCTGCAGAAATTGGCGATGTCGCGATAATAGTCGGGATAGGCGTCGGCGCGCGGGCTGTCGGGCATGTTCACCAGCACCCCGGCGTCGAGCAGCGCCTGTTGCGTCACCGCCGGCTGAATCACGTCAGCGGGGGCGGGCGGCTGGGGCGGGCGCACTTCGCTCGTGCCCTTGTAATCCGCGAACTGCGCCTGCAGCGTGAGGAACTTCACATAATGCGATTCCTCGTCCTTCGACGGGTCGTCATAGGGACTGGGGCCGACATCCGGAATCGGCACGCCTTCGCCCTGGTCGCAGATCGTGTCGATGGCGGTCGCCGCATCCTGGATCGACCGGATCGCAATCAGCTGGGTCGCGCCGGCATGGCTGTCATCGGCATCGGGGAACACGGCCGCCGCCGCCGCGCCCTGCACCGGATCGGTCCAGCTGACCGTGGCCGGCGGCGCGGGTTTCCACGGGTCGAACCCGGCCGAGGGATAGACGGTGTCGACGTTGTTCGGGGAGTAGTTATAGGGCTGAATCGCATGTTCGACCGACCCGCGCTGAAAGTCGGAATTTTCGAGAAACTGGGTGCTGAGCAGGCAGCGGATATACGAATAGAATTGCCCGATCGTGTCCCAGTTGCTGTCCTGTGGCGGGGCGTTCCACTGTTCGGGATATTCGATCTGCAGGAAGTGCCAAAGCTGTTCGAAGCCGAGCTTGCCGAGCGGGATCTGCACCGCAGTCTTGCCATCCGGCCCCGCCGGACCCTGCGGATTGTGATAGGGCAGGCCGGTCGGATAGCTGGCGGGCGCCTTGCCATAAAGCTGGGGCATCACGCCCATTGACCACAATATGTTCGATGACAGCGACATGTGGAGCATTTCCTCCACCGCCACACTCATGATGATGCCGCCGGCCTTGTTCGCGAACAGCTGCGCGTCGCTGATCGTTTCCCCGCTCTCATTGTTCCGGATCAGCGAATAATAGGTGTAGAGATAGATCGGGATCGTCGCGAGTTCGATCTCGACCGCAGTCTGCAGATCGTTCCTCAGCCGCGCAAGGACCGCGTCCCGGGTCCATGTTGCGTTGAGCTTTGCCACAAATGCCTGTTCGGCGGGCGTCAGCGGCGTAACCGGATCCGGCATGTCTGGAATCCCCCCTCAGGTCCGACAATATGTGACGCGGGAGTATAGTAATATCGGAAACACCCCTGCTTCAGCCCGGCTATATTCCCGTAAAAATCTACTCACAACGGTAAAACGTGGTCCCCGCTGCGATTTTATTGGTGAATAGACCGTTACGGACAAAATCTGTTGCCACTTCGGGTAATGGGCCATTAAGCTGGCTCAAATCAAGGCACCTGTGTCGCGACTGACGAGTCTCGATCGCGGGTGGATGATCGGTACTGCGTTGTTTCCTGGGGGATTTATCCATGAGCAACCTGGCCGGTAAAGCCTATGGCATGAACGTCATCACGCCGATGCGGCCGCGCGTGACCTGGATCAACAACTTCCTGTTCATGATCTCGCGGTCGCTTCCCGCGACCTTGTCGGGGCTGTTGGGGCTGGGTTTCATCCATTTCGCCCGCTGGGTCATCATTCGTCGCGACCAATGGCCGCAACTGGGCCAGCCTCCGGCGAAGTTGTCGAATGATTACATGCTGTTCTGCAGTAATTTCAATGGCACATGGGATCAGTATATCGATGCCTTTGCTGACGGTATTCCGGGCGGTCTGGACCTGTTCTGGTACTCAAGTACCAAATATCCCAATTCGATCCCGATCACGCCGTTCAAGAATTACATTCACGCCAATCAGGTCGATACCAGCTATTACTATAACGCGACGCCGGGCAGTGGGCAGCGCGATATCAAACTCGCGCTCAAGCTGTCGCACGATCTGGCCAGCATCGCCGCCAAAGCGGGTACGCTGAGCGATGCCGAACTTGCCTCTGCCTATGAACGGCTGTTGATCGCCAATCAGGGCGGGCTGGGTTCACCGGGCTATGCACCGATCGCCAGCCCCGAAACCGCCGCCGCGGATCGCAACCGTGCCGACGCCGAACTGGGCCTGTGGGGCGAAGGTGGCAGCGGTGCGATCGAGGCCGAACGTGCGCTCGAACCGGTGGCGCCGGAAGTGGTGATCGCGTCCACCGCCAATGCGGATGCGGACGCCCGCGCGGCGGTCCGCGCCGTGGTTGCCGCTGCGCTCAACGCGACGCCGCACACCGACGAAAAGCCCAAGGTCGCCGATCCCCCATCCGGGCCGCCCGCCGAGGCATCCAGCGAGAAGCGGGAGAAGGCCGATGGCTAATATCGATGTCAGCAGCTATTTCTTCACCGCCGCGGTGCCGGTGTGCAACGAGGGCATTGTCGCGCATGACGGGATCAAAAGCTCGCCGATCCATGTCATCCGGCAGGTGCTCGAAACGCTCCCCACTGCGCTGCAATCGCCCGCGACCGAGGAGATCGGGCTGAACAGTCCATTTTCGCGCAATCTGCGGACGCATTTCACGCGCTTCGTGATCCTCGATCAGCCCTATTTCAATGGGCGCGATCACAGCAATGCGCTGGTCAATGCGGTGGCGAACACCGATCTGCTCGCTCCGCAGCCGGTCGATCAGCTTAGCTGCCCCTATATCTTCTGGACGATCGATTTCGACCTGCCCGACCCCGCAGGAATCGGCGAACCGCGCCGCTATCTGGAGGAATTATGGGGCCAGATGGAGGTCGAGCTGCGCTCGATCTTCCAATATTGCTACGCTTTCGACACGGTGACCGACGCGGCGGGCTTTGCCAGCTATATCCTGCGCTGCCAGATCGAAACGACGATGCCGTTCCATGATTATTGGTACGTGCCGCCCAAGCTCAGTGCGATCTCGATCCCCGCGCTGGCGCTGATCCCCGGTGCGGGCGCGCTGATGCTGCTGGCGGCGCTGGTCGCCGCCATCCTGCGCTGGACCGGATGGCACTGGGCGGCGGGCTTTGCCGGGTGGAGCGGATGGAGCTGGCTGCCCTGGGTCGGGCTTGCGCTGCTGATCGCCGGCCTTGTCATCGATTATTACTGGATCCTGTGGAAGGGGCGGCAACCCTATCCGGCGGCGCCGGGCAGTGACCTGCGCAACGTGCTCAAGGGCCTTTATCTGCAACAGGCGTTCACGCGCTTTGCGATGGAACAGCAGCGGCGCGATCCCGCCGAATGGGGCGCGGCGTTCCGCCGCTTCCTCGCCACCACCCGGCCCGGTGATCTGGACGGGCCGACCCAGCCCCCGGGCGTGATCCGCAGCACGCTGACCGGAGACGCCGCATGACCAACGCCACGCATAGCGCACCCGCCGCCACGCTGCTCGACCTGGCCGATATTCAGGGTGGCATCCTGCGCACCTATGGCGACGGCTTTCCCAAGGGGCGGAACTTCTACCTCACCGTGCGCGACGCGCGCAAAGGGCGCGCCTTTGTCACCGCATTGCTGCCGAAGATCACGACGGCGGCGCGGTGGAAGGACCCGAATCGGCCCGAACCGCTGCTGCGTACCCGCAATCCGCGCGTGAAGGATATCGTGCGCGCCGAGGGTGAGCCCGACTATCCCGGCCGGGTGCAGCTGATGAAGCCCAAGGTGACGCTGAACATCGGCTTCACCTTCATGGGCCTGCTCGCGCTGGGCGTGCCGACGCGGACGCTGCGCGGGATGCCGGACGATTTCATCGACGGGATGGAGGCGCGCGCGGCGCTGCTCGGCGACGATCCGTTTCTCGACAAGCGTGACGCGGTATGGCGCAATTCCCGGGGGGACAAGCGCGTCCATATCCTGCTGACGCTCTATGCCCAGCAGAACCCCGACGGCACCGCCTGTCCCGAGCTCGACGCCGAAACCGACGCGATCGTCGCGCTGTGCAGGAAATTGCGGGGCGGGGTGACGCTGCTCGACGGCGTGGGGCCGAACAACGCCAAATGGCAGGATCTGTCGGCGGTGATGCGGCAGGATGGCGACCGCTATTGGCCGACCAACAAGGAACATTTCGGCCTGTCGGACGGCTTTGGCGACCCGGTCTTTTCCGGCCAGTTTTCGGGCGAGGCAGAGCGGGTGCGCGTGGCTGGCGGCGGCAAGCTGATGGCGGATGGCAGCTGGCAACCGCTCGCGACGGGCGAGTTCCTGCTCGGCTATCCCGACGAAGCGCAGGAGATTCCGGGCGCCGCGATGCCGATCGCGTTCAGCCGCAACGGCACCTTCATGGCCTATCGCAAGCTGCATGAGGCGGTCGGCACCTTCCACGCTTATCTCGACGAACAGGCGCAGCGTTATGCCAGCCTGTATCGCGTGCCGCATCAGGAAGCGGTGGACACGATCAAGGCCAAGATGGTCGGCCGCTGGGAGGATGGCGTGCCGCTGATGGTCGCGCCGACCTATGCCGCGTGGCAGCGCTTTCGCGCCGAACTCGACCAGGCGCGGGCGGAGAAGGACAAGGCAAAGCTCGCGGCGATCGCGCTCAAATTCACCAACTTCATCTATGCGTCCGACCCCGCCGGATCGAAATGCCCGGTCACATCGCATCTGCGCCGCGCCAATCCGCGCGACACGCTCGGCCCGACCTTTGACGCGAACGGCATGTCGAAGGACGGCAGCGCGATCATCAACCGCCGCCGCATCCTGCGGCGCGGCCTGCCCTATGGGCAGTATGACGCCAGCGCGCCGGGCGACGATGGCGACCATGGCATCATCTTCATGGCGATCTGCTCGAACCTCTTTCGCCAGTTCGAATTCGTGCAGCAGCAATGGATGCAATACGGGCTCGATTTCAACGCGGGCAGCGACACCTGTCCGGTGATCGGCAACCATGCCGAAAAGGACGATCCCAAGCTGGTCATTCCGGTCGATCCGGAGGTGGGGAAATTGCCGTTCATCTGCGACCGGCTGCCGCAGCTCGTCGAGCCGCGCGGCGGGGATTATTTCTTCCTGCCCAGCATGACGGCGCTGCGCATGATCGCAATGGGGATCATCGACCCGACCTGAAGGAGGCGCCTGTGCAGTGGTTGTTGAACCTGCCGACCGCGATCTGGCGACGGCTGCTGCTGATCCTGCAGGGGTTGTGGTCGCTGATCTGGCTGATCGGGTCGGGGATCGGGGCGCTGCTCGGTCGGGGCGGGACGATCGGCAGCCGGCTTGGCGCGGCGATCGGCGGGCCGCAGGGGCAGCGCAAGGTGTTTTCGGTGCTGCGGCTGCTCCAGCCCAATCTGGTGCTCAAGCGGCGCATCATCGCGTCCTACCCCAATAACGGCATCACCGCGATTGCCACGCGCCACGGCGACGTGACCGATATTCTCAGCCGCGACGCGGATTTCGGCGTGGTCTATGCCCCGCGCATGGAGATGATCACGGGGGGTGAGAACTTCTTCCTCGGGATGCAGGATACGCCGCGCTACACGCGCGACACGTCCAACATGCGGCTGGTGGTGCGGCGTGACGATGTGCCGGCGATCGTCGTGCCCTATGTCGCGGCGAGCGCCGCAGAGATCGTTGCGATGGTGCCGGGCAGGATCGACGTGCCCCAGGCGCTGACCCAGCCGGTCGCGGCAGGCCTGCTCGACCATTATTTCGGCACGCCCGGGCCGTCGCAGGCGGACATCGCCGAATGGACCACGCTGCTCTTCTGGTATCTGTTCATCGACCTGCAGGCCGATCCCGATCTCGACGCGCGGGCACAGGCGGCGGCGGCCAGCTTTCGCGACTGGATGGACGGGCATATCGCGGCACGGCGCGCGGGGCCGCAGAGGGACGATGTGCTGGGCCGCTGCCTGATCATGGGCGATGCGGACATGCCCGGGATGAGCGACCGCGACATTCGCAACAACCTGATCGGCCTGTTGATCGGGGAGCTGCCGACCCTGTCCGCGACCGCCAATCTTGCGCTCGACGAACTGCTCGATCGCCCGCGCGAGTTCGCGGCGGCCTGTGCGGCGGCGCGTGCGGGTGACGATGCGACGCTGGCGGCTTACGTGTTCGAAGCGCTGCGCTTCCGCCCGCTCAATCCGGTCGTCTATCGCCGCGCGATGCGCGACACGGCGATTGCCGCGGGCACGCTGCGCCGGCGCCGGATCGTCAAGGACAGCATCGTGATGGCGTCGAACCTGTCGGCGATGTTCGACCCGCTGGCGGTGCCGGACGCGCCCGCCTTCCGCATCGACCGGCCATGGGAAACCTACATGCTGTGGGGCTATGGCATGCACGCCTGTTTCGGCGCGCATATCAACCGCGCGGTGCTGCCCGCGATGCTCAAGCCCTTGCTCGCTCAGACCAATCTGCGCCGGGCCGAGGGCGCGCGCGGGCAGATCGACAAGGCGGGGACGCCGTTCCCGCAGCATTTCCATCTTGAGTTCGACACATGACCGGTGCCGCCTGACTGAACGACCCGTGCCCGCATCGCGCGATCCATGGCCCTATTCCGCGCGGTCCGCCGGATGCGGGGC
>CAYMUJ010000024.1:0-31753 GCA_964393565.1 uncultured Stakelama sp.
AGCGCCGGGCGAAACGCAGACCGCGGCCCAGGCCGAACTTGGGTAATTAAGTATTCTGTTCCCGGAATTCGAAAAAGGTCTGCTGACGCCGATTGCCACGCTGGGTGACATGGTACGGATAGCCAGGCAGCACGAGGCGAGGAAGACGGGCCATGGCGGGCGTGTGGCGAGTTTTGTGTATTTAGTAAACTGTCACCGTAATTCACCGTAATTCCGTAATTCTCAATGTGATCAATCAAGCCGCTGGAGGCCGATGGGGAGATATTGTAGCTCTCCTGGACAACCGCAATTATGACAAGCCACGGGACTCTATGCGGATCGGACTGATCCGTTCGCAAATGAACGCTAAAGCGAGGAGATGAGGACGGTGTTCAGCTGGGGGCCCGGCAAGGTCTGGCTGTCGATGTTGCTGGTCGCGGCTGTCCTTGGCTCGCCGGCTTCGTCGTCGGGGATCACTGAAGCCCCGGCGGATGAAGGCCCTCCGCTGTGGCCCGGCGCCGAATGCTCGCGAAGCCTGGTCCGAGTCGAGCGGTCTGACTTGGAGGGAGCCTATCGTGCGATGGTCCACGCCATGTACAAGAAGCAGGTTCTCGTGGAACTGGGCTGGTCACGGGATGATGATGATGATGAGCCTCTGCTCCGTCTCGCCAATGCCGGCATCTTCAACAAAAACATCGATCCGGCCGAACCCCAGTGGCACGGATCTCCAGATGAGCCGCGCTTCGGCACGAGTGGCATGGTCTTCGACGACGCAGCCCGGGATGGCGGGATATCGCCGCTCGACATGTATGCGATCGGTGCTCTGGCGGGCATTGCAAAATGCCCGAGAGGCGCCGCGGACGGATGCCTCCACTCGCTCGATCCCGAACGGGTGCTGTTCTTCGGCGGCACCAATGGCGGCGGCAGAACCAGCATGCTTATCCGGCGGGGAGCAATCGCGGCGATCGCCACCAACGATCCATGGAAGTCGGAGGAGTATATCCGCTATATCACCTCGCGAGAAGGCGACATCGAAGCTGCGTTAGAGAAGGACATGCAGACGACGACCGTGATGGTCACCGACGGCAGGGATGCGGAAGCGATCAGGACCGTGGTGGCATGGAGGCTGATCCAGGATCATTATCCTGGGGTGCAGGTGGAGTTCTGGCTGCCGGGCGACCACGCCAAGGAGTGGGATGCCGCGGAGAAGGCAAATGCGCGGGCTGACGATATGGGGCGGATCGACACATCGAAGCCGGTCCCGATACGGCTCTGCCGATTAGCCGCTCGCCCGTAGGACGCTGCGGCGTTGGCCGCAGCGAGCGGCGGCAAGAAAGAATTCCGGGGACATAATACTTAATTCCAGCTAACGTCACGAGCAACTCCACGGCACGGCACCTAACGAGTCGCGCCGCGACTCGGGCGCGCTACAGGCAAGTCAATGAATTACAGGCATTTGCCATGCCGATGCCGGCGCCTGCTCCTGTGCAGCTGCGGCATGCCCCCTCCAGTATGAGCGCTGGCCGGCCGGCCTTGCGCGCACCCGCAGTTGCGCCATGCGTTTCAAGCGCATCATTTCCCCTCCTCCGCTCATCTATACTTCACATCATAAGGCGGTGAATTTCAACAAAATAATATAGGTACAAATTTTACCAGATCAGATGTGATCCAGCACAAGTCAAAACTCCTTCCGCATTCAAGATGGACATAGTTGACGGCGATCCAGCAATGTGTTCCCCTTACAAATGAGGGCAACAATGCTCCGGTATGTAAAATAACAAAGCTCAATTTGGGGAGGGGATGCGTATGAGAAAGGTGTATCTATCGACTGCCGCCTTGATGGTAGTCGCAACTGTTACCACTATGCCGGCAGTTGCACAGACATCCGCAGACACGACTAAAGACGATGTCGAGCTGGCGGATGTCGTTGTTACCGCCAACAAACGATCCCAGACGCTGCTCGAGATTCCGGGTGCGCTCGATGCGATCTCGGGCGACGATCTTCAGGATCGCGGGGTGGCGCAGACCACCGACCTTCAGTCCATCGTGCCCAGCATGAACATCGGCCAGCTGCGCGGCGATACGCAGATTGCCATTCGCGGCGTCGGCCTGACTGTTACGGGAAGCGCGCCTGGTGTGGCCGTCCATGTGGACGGCGTGTACCAGCCGCGTCCGTCAATGGGTGAACTGACCCAGATCGATCTTGATCGTGTGGAAGTACTTCGCGGGCCCCAGGGCACACTTTACGGTCGCAATTCCAATGGCGGCGTTATCAACTTCATTACCAAAGCACCTACAACAGAATTTGGCGGCTATGCCCTGGCCAGCTACCAATCCTATGACGAATATCGTCTGCAGGCCGCGATCAATGTGCCCATTAGCGACAATGTCCGCTTTCGCGTTACCGGTGATCGCTGGAAGCGCAGCAACAGCTGGATCGAGAATGTTGCACCCAACGGCCCCGAGCTTGAAGTCGGTCATTCATGGTATGTCAGGGGCCATCTGGAGGCCGACATCACTCCGGCGCTTAAGGCCAGCATCATTGCAACCTATGCCCAGCGCGATGGCACCTTCGTCTACTACACCAATATCGACCAGCCGATCGCCCAGGCGGTAGCTCAGAATCCGATCCTGAGCACGGCAACGATCCCCGTCGTGCCGATGACCGTTGCCATCAATGATCCCGTCGGACAGCAACGCCGCTACACTTCAGTGGCGGGGATCCTTGACTGGGATATGGGGGATGTCGCCATCAAGTCGACCACGGCCCTTCAGCGTTTCCGCGACAATTTCCAGGCCGACTTTGACGCCACACAGCTCAGCCTGGCTCCCAGCCGTACCGATCAGCTATCCAGAACCTTCACCCAGGAACTGACCGTCGCCATCAACAAGGGCAATGTACAGGCCGTTCTTGGCGGCTTCTACATGCATGACAACTTTGAGTTCTTCCTCGACTTTGTATTCCCCAACGGCGCCTGGCTGGTGGGTTCGCCGATCCAGGCCGCAGCACCGTCGGGCACCGGGCTGAAACAGCGTGCGCAGCCCTATATCAGCAAGTCGCTGGCCTTGTTTGGCGACGTTACGCTCGAAGTTGCCGATAATATCCGCCTGATCGGCGGCCTGCGATACTCGAAGGACAATCAGCGGATCACCCAGGATTCCTACTTCATGTTTCCCAATTTCGCCCTGGCATTCTTCCCGGTCGGCACGCCAACCGCACCGGCACCGGATGGCAGCGCGCGGTTCATCGTGACGGCTGGGCCAGGTTCGGCCGTGTTCAACCGCACAAGCCGCATGTCGTTTGATTCCTGGACACCGCGCGCGGGCATTCAGATCGATCTGTCGAAGAAGAACACCCTGTACGCAACCTTGTCGAAAGGCTTCAAGGTTGGCGGTTACAACTATCGAACCGGGATTGGCGCAACCTACCAGCCGGAAGAACTAACCGCTTACGAAGTCGGATCGAAAAACGTCTGGATGGATGGCCGGTTTTCACTGAATGCCTCGGCCTTCTATTACGACTACAAGAATCTGCAGGTTGAACAGCTGAACGGTTTCAACTTCATTCTCGCCAACGCACCCAAGGCACGCATCTACGGCGCAGAATTCGAAACCGTAATTCGTCCGGTCGATCGTCTGACGATCAATTCAAGCCTTACCCTGTCAAATGCCCGGTTCACCGAGTTTTCGAACGGAGACATTCTCGATGGCCTTGGCGGCGTCAGCCAGAATCTTGCTGGCAAGCCGCTGCCGAACGCGCCCGACTATTCGGCGAATGCCGGGATCAGCTACGAAACACTGCCGGTGATTGCCGGCGGCAGCCTGACGTTCCGTGGCGACCTGTCGTTCAAGTCACGGATCTTCTTCCGTGAATTCGGGGACGTCAGGGATTCTCAAGAAAGCAATACGGTGCTGAATGCCAGCATCCAATGGACCAGCGAAAACGGTAATTACTCGGTTCGCGCCTATGGCAGGAACCTGACCAACGAGGTCTATTACAGCTCGCTGGCGCAGACATCGTTCCTGGGCAACCGTTTCGCGACATGGGGGGCCCCACGGCAATATGGCGTGGAACTTCGCGCCCGGTTCTAAACCGTGAAACTCCGGCGGGGGGCATTTTGCCTCCCGCCAAATTGTATCTGTGACAGGATGCGGCGCTCGCGATTGACCCTGGCAGGATCGTTCGGGGAGTGTGATGCCGAACCGCGTTTTCGTGCGATCTCAGGGACGTGCCGTCGTCAGATCAGGTGAAGCGCCGGACGGCCGCCGGGCCATGTCGCCCGGGATGAGGTTCGGCGGCCCCCTGCCCCCGCGCGCTGACGTTCGTCATATTCGCAGCAGAATCCATATGGGCAACCGCTTGCAACCGCTCGCACAGCCAGGAGAGGCCGCGATCCATCTTCCGGGCGCTGTGAAACTGCATCATTTCCCGCATCAGCGGCAGTGGGAAGGGCGGCTCCTGGATCAGCAGATCGAGACGGGGCGCGAGTTCGCGTGCCAGGCGTTCGTGCATCAGAGCAAGGCGCGTGGTACCGGACAGGATCCACGGAACCTGGGAAAATGCGGCACACACGACCTCGACGCGCCGCTGCTCGCCCTGTCCGCGCAGATAGTTGTCGATGAAGGTTCCATCGCGCGACACGCTGGTCGCGACATGGCCGCTTGCGAAATAGGTTTCTGAATCGAGCGGGCGATGCATTGCCGGGTTGGTCGAACAGCCAACCACGACATGCCGTTCTTCAAACAGCAATTCGCGCGGATGTTCGGGGCTGAGAAACTGTTCGGGTGAAATCAGCAGATCGATCTCACCATCATCGAGCAGTTCAAGGATGTCGGATCGCGGCAGCGTGATCTCGATCCGGATATGCGGCGCCTCACGGTGGAGAACGCCAAGCGCCGGGCCGAGCAGCACGGTTGTGATGTAATCCGATGCGACGATGCGGAATGTCCGTTGTGAGTGCGCAGGGTCGAACCGCATCCCGCTGGCAAGGATCCCCCGCATGTTGAGCAGAGCGCCGGAAATGTCGGGTGCAAGCGAGAGGGCTGCAGCGGTCGGCACCATGCGCTTGCCATGCTGGACCAGTATTTCGTCCGAAAAGGATTCGCGCAGCCGCTTCAGCGCCGCGCTCATCGCCGATTGGGTGAGATTCAGGCGTTGCGCCGCGCGGGTGACGCTGCGCTCCTCGATCAGGACATCGAACGCAATCAACAGGTTGAGATCGAACTGATCCAGCCGCATCCATCAATTCCGTTTGTGCAAAACCATAGAAACAAATCGTTATGATAATTGATCGGCTTTGACCATCCTCAATGCAGAGACGCGCTCACCGAAGCGGCGTCAACGGGAGGATTGTCTGATGAAAAAGTTGCTTCTCGCGGGGACTGCGATCCTCGTCGCCCATGCCAGCGCCGCGTTCGCGCAGGAGGCCCCTGCTGCACAGCCCGCAGCCGAAGAAACCGAAGGCCTGCAGGACATCGTCATCACCGCGCAGCGCCGGTCGGAATCGCTCCAGCGCGCCGCCGTTGCCGTGACCGCCGTGACCGGCGACGACCTTGCCCAGTCGGGCATCACCGAAACCGCCAATCTCGGCAAGCTCGTCCCGTCGCTGGTGGTCCAACCGACCGGTGGCACGACCAGCTTCTTCCTGCGCGGCGTCGGCACCAATTCGCAGAATTCGTTCGCCGAGAACGCCGTCGCGTTCAACTTCAACGGCGTCTATGTCGGCCGTCCGACCGCACCCGCCGGCGCCTTTTACGACCTGGAGCGGGTCGAGGTCGTCAAGGGACCGCAAGGCACGCTCTATGGCCGCAATGCCACAGGCGGCGCGATCAACGTGCTCCCGAAAAAGCCTCGGCTCGGTACATTTTCTGGCGAAGCGCTTCTCGAATACGGCAACTATGACAGCAAGAAGGGCTTTCTGGCGCTGAACGTGCCGATCGGCGACACGGTTGCACTGCGCGTCGCGGGACAGATTGTCGATCGTGGCGGCTACATCTCTGACGGCTATGACGACGACAAGGGTGAGGCAGTGCGCGCTTCGCTGCTGATCGAACCATCCGACCGTTGGTCGATGATCCTTGTTGCCGACTATTATAATCAGCACGGCAAGGGCGCGGGCGCCGTTCTGTTACCTGAGGCGCGCTACACGGTTCCGGCACTGGAAGATCGCGTCAGCATTTCAGATGCCCGGGCGCACACGGCGATCCGTCAGCTCGCGTCGACGCTGTTCGCTCCGCCTTTCTGCGGGGGCACCGGTGGCTTCGTGACAAGCGGCTGTGTCGCACTGGCAGGCTCGGACGGGTTCCTCGACAACCAGTTCATCGGCGTCAGCGCGACAGTGACCGGAGACCTCGGCTTCGGCACGCTCACCGTGGTCCCGGCGTGGCGGCGTTCGGACGTCAACTATCTCACTTATGTCCCGGGTTTTGCCGGAAGCATCACCGATCTCGCGGAACAGACTTCGTTTGAAATCCGGCTGTCGTCGAATGAAGACGGGCGGCTGCGCTATGTCATCGGGGGGTTCTATTTCGGCGAAAATCAGGAGACGCTGAACTTCTTCCGCCAGGGCAATATCTCGACCACGCGCTTTACCCCGCGCCTCAATACCGAGAGCGTTGCCGCATTCGGGCAGTTGACCTTCGACCTCACCGACACCGTCCGCCTCGTTGCAGGTGGGCGCTACACGCGGGAGGACAAGAAACAGCTTACCTCGACCGCGTCGGGCGGCCTGCCGGGTCCGGTTCTGCCTCCGCTGAGTGTGCCGTTCACCGGCAGCCTCAGCTTCGAGAAGTTCACCTGGAAGGCAGGCGTCGAGTTTGACGCAGGGCCAGCCTCTCTGGTCTATGCCAACGTCGCCACCGGCTTCAAATCGGGCGGATTCTTCGTTGCCCAGCCGCCGAACAACACGTTCGCGCCGGAAGAGCTGACCGCCTACACCATCGGCGCGAAAAACCGCTTTTTCGACAACAAGCTGCAGCTGAATTTCGAGGCATTCTACTGGGACTATAAGGACCAGCAGATCACCTATGTCGGCGGCGTTCCGACCGGCACCGGCGTGTTCGCGCAAGGGTCGATCACCGTCAACGCAGGCAAGTCGCACATTTACGGCGCCGAGTTCGAAGCGCGCTTCGCACCCAGCCGCAACGACCTGTTCAACCTCAACGTCCAGTATCTGAAGGGCAAATACGACAGCCTGCAGACGGCGAACTTCTCGCCGACCGGCGCGCCGGTGACCACGGGCTGCACCACGCTCGGCAGCCGCGCGGCCAATCCGGGGATCAACAACGCCCGCTTCTATGACATCGACTGTTCGGGCAAGCCGACGGTCAACTCGCCGGAATGGGCAATCAATGTCGGCTATGAACGGACGTTCGAACTGACCGGCGACCTCGATTTCATCGCTGGTACGCGGGCGAATATCGAGAGCAGCCGATTCATGAACACAAACTACCGCCCCGAAGAAAAGCAGGACGGGTTCGTGATTGCCGACGCCTTCGTGACGCTGCGCAGCCAGCAGGGGTGGAGCATCACCGGTTTCGTCAACAATCTCACCGACGAAGAGGTACTCGCACGTGCGGGAACCCGTCCGATCCTGGACCTGCCGGTTGGCACGCTGCGCCCGCCGCGCACCTATGGCGTCCGCGTCGGGTTCGAATTCTGATGCACGCACCGCTTCTGGGGCTGGCGGTTGCGACGGCACTCGCGGCGCTGCCAGCCACAGCGCAGCAAACGCCGCCCCAGGGCAATGCGTTCATCACACTTGGAACCATGGGTGGACCGGTGGCGAGCCGCGATCGGTCCCAGCCCGCCAACGCGCTGGTCCATGAAGGGCGCGTCTATCTGGTCGATGCCGGGGATGGCGCTGTGCAACAACTGACCAGGGCGGGCTATCCGCTGCCTCGGCTGCGCGCCGTGTTTCTGAGCCACCTCCACACGGACCACACCGGCGGTCTGTCGGCGGTGCTGGGGCTACGCAACCAGACCAATGTGGCTGAACGGATCACGGTCTATGGTCCGCCCGGCACACGCGAACTGGTCGCAGGGATCGTCGCCTCGATGCAGCCTGCGGCGCGGGTCGGCTATGGCATTCCGGGCCAGCCCTGGGCACCGCCCGCCGATACCGTGACCGTGATCGAGCTGACCGACGGGGACAAGATGACCGTGGACGGAATGACCGTCACGGCGGCGCAGAACAGCCATTACGATTTCGCGCCCGGCAGCGACGAGGACCGCAACTACAAGTCGCTGTCACTGCGCTTCGACCTGCCCGGCCGGTCGATCGTCTATACCGGCGATACGGGGCCGAGTGCGGCGGTGGAAAAGCTGGCCAAGGGTGCAGACCTGCTGGTCAGTGAGATGATCGACATGACCGCGACGATGGCGACGGTCGCGCGCAATTCGCCGAACATGCCCGCCCCGGCCAGGCAGAAGCTGGAGCAGCATCTGTCCACACATCACCTGACGCCCGAAGCGGTCGGCGATCTTGCCGCACGCGCCGGGGTGAAGGCGGTGGTCATCACGCACTTCGCAGGCGGCACCCCCGATCCCGCCCGCACCCAGGGCTATATCACACAGGTCCGGGCGCGTTTTGCCGGACCGATCACCCTCGCCAACGACCTCGACCGTTTCTGAGAGAACAGATATGCAATCCGGTACCATTCTTGTCATCGGCGGAGGCATTGGCGGCCTGACTGCCGCTATCGCGCTACGCGCCAAGGGCTTCGGCGTCACGGTCATCGAACGCGATCCCGACTGGTCGGTCTATGGCGTCGGCATCATCCAGCAGTCGAACGTGATCCGCGCGATGGCGCAGCTGGGTCTGATCGACGAATATGTCGCATCGGGCGTCGGGTTCGACGCGGTCGAGATTTTCACGCCAACGGGGCAAAAGGTTGCGCGCGTGCCGACCCCACGGCTGGTCGATGGCTATCCGGCAAACATGGGAATCAGCCGGCCGGCACTGCACAAGATTCTCGGCGACCGCACGATCGCCAGCGGGGCCAATGTGCTGCTGGGCGTGACCGCAACGGCGCTGAACGACGATGGCGCGGGCGTCGATGTGACCCTTTCCAACGGCGAGAGCGCACGTTTCGACCTCGTGATCGGGGCGGACGGCGTCTATTCGCAGACGCGCGCAACGCTGTTTCCCGAGCTTGCCGGGCCACAGTTCACCGGCCAGGCGGTGTGGCGCTACAACCTGCCCCGCCCAGCCGATCTGGACGCGCTGCAGGCCTATAACGGGCCGACCGGGGTCGGGCTGGTACCAGTCTCAGAAGCACTGATGTACATCTATGTGACGACACCCGAGCCGGACAATCCGCGTTACCCGCGCGAGGGACTGGCAGCAGTGATGCGGTCGAAGATGGCGGGTTGTGCGCCCTATATCCGCGAACTTTCCGAGCTTGTTGTTGACGATGCGGGCGTCGTCTATCGCCCGCTTGAAGGCGTGATGGTCGAGGGCGACTGGCATCGCGGTCGGATCGCGCTGCTGGGCGATGCCGTCCATGCGACGACCCCGCATCTGGGCCAGGGCGCAGGCATGGCGATCGAGGATAGCCTGGTGCTGGCAGATGAACTGGCACGCCACGACAATGTCGAAACCGCACTGACCGCCTATCGCAACCGCCGCTTCGACCGCTGCGCCTATATCGTCCGCTCCAGCCTGGCGATCTGCATGGGCCAGATCGGCAAAGGGCCGCCGGTGGACAACGCCAAGGCAACGCACGACATGTTCGAAGTCGTCGCACAACCAATCTGAGGAGCGTCCAATGACCTCGAAAGCGACGACCCGCCATGGCGTGGTCCTGATGCTCGCCGCAGTGATGCCGACCATGGCGATCATCGCACTGGTACCCGTGCTGCCGCTATTGCTGCGCGAATTCGCGGCAGTTCCCGGCTCTGCGGTGCTGGTACCGATGGCGCTCACCGTGCCTGCACTGTGCGTCGCATTATTCTCACCCGTCGCGGGATGGCTGTCGGACAGGCTGGGGCGCAAGCGGCTGCTGGTCGGCTCGCTGGCGGGCTATGCGGTATTCGGGCTGCTTCCGCTGTTGCTTGACGATCTGCGCCTGATCCTTGCAGCACGGGTAGTACTGGGTGTGACCGAAGCGATGATCATGACCGTCGCCACCGCACTGATCGGCGACTATTTCACCGGTGAACAGCGCGAACGATGGGTATCGATCCAGATCGCCACCGCCAGCGTCAGCGCGATCGTGCTGATCGCTGCTGGCGGGGCGCTGGGCGAAACCCTGGGCTCACGTGGGCCGTTCTGGCTGTACCTGCTCGCACTGCCCGTGGCGCTTGCCGCTGCCGTGATCCTGTTCGAGCCCGGCAACACTTCAACGCCCCCCATTCAGACACAATCCGGTCCCGCACACGGGATCACAGCTCTGATCGCGATCACCTTTGGCGTCGGGATGTTGTTCTACACGCTGATCGTCCAGTTAGGCCCAGTGATCGAAGCGACCGGAGTGACATCGCCCGCGACAATCGGCCTTGCAGGAGCAGCAGCGAATCTGGGCGTGATGGCGGGATCGATGCTGTTCGGGCGGCTCAAGGGATGGTCGGCAGAAACGCTGCTCGCACTGGGCCTGCCGCTGGTCGCCACAGGTTATGTCGGCATTGCCCTGTCAAACAGCTTTATTCTTACAGCGGCCTGTGCGGTGCTCATCTCCGTTGGCAACGGACTGATGCTTCCGACGATGCTGGCCTGGGTTCTGCGCCGCCTTCCGCCCGAAACACGCGGGCGCGGGACGGGCATGTGGACCGGATCCTTTTTCCTTGCCCAGTTCGTCGCGCCGATCGTCGCCGTTGCATTATCCGGCCTGCTTGGCGGCCTGTCAGGCGTATTCCTCTTCTTCGCGGCACTGGCAGCGATCGGCGCGGGCGTCGCGCTGCTGCGCCGCAACCCGGAAACCCAAGGAGCAGTTTGATGACCAAGCCCGTACGCCGTGTCGTAACCGGCCATAATGCCAGCGGTCGCGCAATCATCCAGGAGGATGGCGCTGCACCGCGTGTCCAGCAGATTGGCGGTGCCGCCGGCCCCATGTTCCATGAAATCTGGAACACGCAGGCCACCCCCGTCCTGATCGACGCCGCATCGGGGGAACCGCATGAGGACGGCATCAAGCTCGCCCCACCAAAGGGCGGCACGCGCATCCGCGTGCTCGACATCCCGCCGGAGAGCGATGAGATCCGCACCATGTCGCCCGAAGAGGCGCAGGCCCACTTTGCAGAGATTGGTGCGGGCGACGCATCGGCGCATCATGGCGATGGCAGTCCACATGCGCTGATGCATCGTACCGAAACCATCGACTATGGTATCGTTCTCGAAGGCGAACTGGTACTGATCATGGACGAAGGCGAAACGACTGTCCGCGCCGGTGATATCGTGATCCAGCGCGGAACCAACCATGGCTGGTCAAACCGGTCCAATGCCAATTGCCGGATTGCCTTCATCCTGATCGATGGCGAATTCGCGCCCGAGCTGAGGGGGTAATGCGGCTCGCGATCACCGGGGCTTCGGGATTCGTCGGCCGGGCGGTCGTCCGCCATCTGTGCACGCATCACCCTGAAGTCGATCTGCTGCTAACCGACCAAGCATTGCACGGATTCGACGGACACGAAGCGCTTGAGGGCGACCTGACCGACCCGGCCGTGATCACCGCGCTGACCGCAGGGCGCATTGACGCAGTATTGCACCTCGCCGCCCTGCCGGGGGGCGCGGCCGAACGCGATCCCCCCGGCTCGCGCGCAATCAATCTCGACGCACCCCTGGCACTGATCGAAGGCATGCGCGGCCGCAGGCTGGTTATCGCGGGATCGGTTGCGGTCTTTGGCGGAACCCTTCCCGACATTGTCGACGATGCAACCGTGGCGATCCCCGCTGGCGTCTATGGAACGCACAAACGCATGGTAGAACTCGCCTTTACCGATGCCGTGCGGCGCCAGGACGTAACGGGCTTTGCCCTGCGTCTGCCCGGCATCGTGGCCCGCCCTTCTGCGGCGGCCGGGTTCGGATCGGCGTTTTTGAGCGACATTTTCCACGCGACCGTGGCCGGAACTCTGCTCCGCGTTCCGGTAGCGCCCGACGCAACCAGCTGGCTCATGTCGGTCCGGTGCTGCGCCGCCAACCTTGTTGCGGCAACGCTTGGCGACCGGGCCGCAGCAGAGCCGGTAACACTCCCTGCGCTGCGCGTGACGATTGCGGATCTGGTCGCCGAACTGGCGCAACGTGGCGACGTGTCCGGCCTGCGCTTTGAGGAGCAACCGGGGACACGCGCGACCTTTGGCAGCCACCCGGTCCTCCTCACCCCTCGGGCTGAGGCACTCGGGTTCCGGCATGACGGAACCCTCAGCCAACTGGTCGAGACTGTGCTTGCCGACCTCTGACCCCTTGGCCTCCTTCCGGCTCGACGGGCGCAACGCGCTGGTTACGGGTCCGGTACGCGGCATCGGGCGCGCCATCGCACAGCTGTTTGCAAGTGCCGGGGCCCGGCTGATATTGGCGGATATCGACGCGGCAGGATGCCATGCGCTTGCAGACACATTGGGTGGCATCGCCATTCCGACTGATGTCGGAGATGCGGCGGCCATCGCGCACCTGGCACAACAGGCCGAAGCGCGGACCGGGGGGATCGACATCCTTGTCTGCAATGCCGGCGTCGCCGGGCCAGCCTTGCCGATGCACATGTTGGATGAAGCGGAGCGTGAGCGCCTCTACGCGATCAACCTGCTCCACCCGCTCCGGCTCTGCAGCAATATCGCCCCGGCAATGGCGGCGCGCGGGCGGGGCAGCATCGTGCTGCTGTCGAGCATCGCCGGACTGCGCGGCAATGCGATGCTGGGCCATTACGGGATGACCAAGGCGGCACTGGCGCAGCTGGCGCGCAACCTGGCGGTCGAATGGGGGCCATCGGGGGTGCGCGCCAATGCGATAGCACCCGGTCTGATCGAGACCGACTGGGCTGGCGCGATCCTGTCGAGCCCCGAGCGGGCCGCGCGGCGGCTAGGGATGACCCCCTTGCGCCGCGCCGGATCGCCGGACGAGATTGCAGCGACCGCACTCTACCTGGCCAGCGACGCCGGCGGGTTCACCACCGGCCAGACGATCGTGGTCGATGGCGGGACACTAATTTCGGACGGGAGTTAACGTCCGTTTGCCCTGAGCCTGTCGAAGGGTCGCCACCCACCCTGTCGGGTGCAGGAATGGTGCTTCGACAAGCTCAGCACAAACGGAGGTTGGCAAGTTACCCCTTCACCACGCGCTGATCGATCATGCCGAAGGGCGACGTGCCCTCCCCTGCCCGCATCGCGACGCGGCTGCCAAAGGACAGGAAGGGCGTCTGCGGCTCACCATGGGCAATCATCTCGATCGCGCGGCGTTCGGAGAGGCAGGTCGAACCGACCGTCTCATGCTCCGCGTTCGATACGGTGCCCGATCCGATGATCGTGCCAGCCGGCAGCGAGCGGGTGCGCGCGGCATGCGCGATCAGCTCGTGAAACCCATAGTCCATTACACCGCCATTCGGATTGCCGAACCATTTCCCGTTGACCTCAACCGTCAACGGCAGATGCACACGGCCATCGCGCCAAGCATCGCCCAGTTCGTCCGGCGTCACCGCAAAAGGCGCGACGCTGCATGCCGGCTTGGCCTGGATCCAGCCAAATCCCGTCTTCATCTCGACCGGGGCAATCGCGCGCAACGACCAGTCGTTGATCATCAGCACCAGCCGCACATGGGCGAGCGCATCAGCGGCAGAGCACCCCATCGGAACGTCGCCGGTGACGATGCCGAACTCACCCTCGAAATCAATGCCATCGGCCTCACTGGGCAGCGGCACATCGGCTGTTGCATCAAGGAACAAATGGCTCATTCCCTGATACATCAACGGCCCATCAGTCTTGATCGGTGGGAGACCGAATGCGCGCTGCATCAGCGCGCCATGATTGGCGAAGGCCGACCCGTCGAGCCATTGCCAGGCGCGCGGCAGCGGTGCGGCAAAGTCGCCCGGACGGGCGTCCGTCCCGTTTTCAGCAGCCATCGCGGCCGCATGCAGCGATCCCTGCGCCGCATCCCAATCGTCGAGTGCGGCCTGCAAGGTCGGGTAGCCCGCCACCGGAGCGACGCGCGCGCCGTCACGGCTCACGGCTACCAACGTGCCGTCGCGGCCGCCATGCTTGAGCGTTGCCAGGCGCATCAGGACAAGCTCCCACCGAGCGTATCGGCAAACCAGTCAGCGATGTAATCGCGGCCAAAGCTCATATTGTCGGCGCCGACATGTTCGACCCCGCCCTCGCGATCGGTGAACAATTTGAGTTCGCGGCGCGGCGAGTTGATCAACTGATCGTAGCAATCCTGTGCATAGTCGACGCTGATCTGACGATCCTTCGCGCCATGGGTGACGAGGAACGGCACCTTCACCCCGCCCATATGGCCGTTGAGGTTCATGTCCTGCGCCTTGGCAAGGAAGTCGTCCATGTCCTTGGCACCGAACGCCCAGATGACATGCGCCCAATAATGCGGGACGGGATTTTCGCCCTCACGCTTCAGTCGCTTCTGCTGCACCTCGGCCCAATTATGGTTCGCGCCCCAGCATGCGCCGCTGGCGAAGCGGGGTTCATAGGCGACCGCGCGCGGCGCGAAATGGCCGCCGAGCGAAATGCCGGTCATTCCGATCCGCTTCGGATCGACGTCGGGCTGGGTTTCCAGCCAGTCGACCGCCTTGCTCGCCCAATTCTCGCTATGCGGATCGACGGGGAGGCCCTGGAGGCGCAGCGCCTCACCGGTGCCGGGCTGGTCGACGCACAGGGTCGAGATGCCGCGCTTGGCCAGCGCCTCGGGCAGGCGCGACCAGTAGAGCAGCTCCTTGCAGCTATCGAGGCCGTTGCAATAGACGACCACGGGATGCGGCCCCGCCCCTTCGGCGCGGGTGTAGAGCGCGGGCATGGTGCCGGTGGTCAGCGGGATTTCCACACGCTCGCGGTTGATCGACCCCAGCCGGGTCGAGCGCGCAAAGGCGTCAAGCGCGCGGGCATAGGTTTCGACGCGACCGGGATGGCCATGACCCTGCATCCGCTCGGCAACCATCAGGTAAAGCGACGCCCGCTCCAGCTTGTCTGAAGCGGAAAAGCCACGTCCCGCCGCCTCATCTTCGTCCGCCAGGTCGATCAGCTTGTCGCCCATCTCGACCCATTTGGCCATGAACTGTGGCGTACCAGCATCCGCCCCCGACGCGGCAGCGTCACGGATTGGCTGGCACATGTCGACGATCTCGCCGATCTTGCCGCCACTTTCCAGCGCGATCGCGACCGACAGGTTCCAGATGTAATTCGGGAAATATTCGAACAATGCCATGGGTCAGACCTCCACCGCCTGGAACAGACCTGCATCGACCTCAGGATGCGGCATAGTGTGCGGGCCACCCACGCCAACACCCCATTGATCCATGATCTGCGGCCCGGGTGGAAGAACCCGGTCGACATGGGTGTCGAAGTCCACTTCCTCCAGCTCGGACGTGTATTCGACGGCAAAACCGCTCGGCGTGGTGAAATAGCTGAAGGTGTTGTTGCCCGCAGTATGACGCCCCGGCCCCCAGCGGATGTCGGTACCCTTTTTGTGCAGGCGGCTGATGCCACGCATCATATCATCCACCGTCAGCATGTCATAGGCAACATGGTTGAGGCATGCAGGCCCCGGCAGGATCGCGATGCGATGATGCGCATTGTTGCAACGCAGAAAGCACATGAAGTCGCCCAGCCAGTCGCTGACCCGGAAACCCAGCACATCGACAAAGAACTTCACCATCGCCTGATGATCGGGCGAGTGCAGCACGATATGGCTGATCTTCTGCGGCAGGCCTTCCCAGCGCTCCATCTGCCGGCTCGATCCGCGCGCGACATCGCTCGAAATCTCGAACGGCAAGCCATCCGCTGAGAAGAAGCGAAAGCCATAACCGCCGCCCGGCGCGGTCAGCTCACGCGGGGCGTGGATGATCCGACATCCCGCGTCCTGCACTCGGATGTGCAACGCATCGACATCGGCGCGGCTGTCAGCGGCCAGTGCGATGATGTCAATCCGCTTGGTATCCGCCGGCCGCAGCCGCACGACATGATGCTCGTCATGCCCCAATGCCTTGAAATAGACCATGCCGTCATCCGATGGGACCGGTTCCAGACCCCAGACATCGGTGTAGAAGGCGCGCTCTTCCTCAAGCGCCGTTACCGCATAACCGACATAGCGAATCTCGCTTACCTTGCTCATCCATCCTGCTCCCGAAACGCCTGTACTGCCGCACAGCGGCATCCATGGACGGGTTCTACCGCCCGCAATGATGATTGAAAAACTTATAGTTCTGATCCATTTTAATTGATCTTGGTGATGGATTGGCAATGCGCTTCAAGGGACTCGACCTCAATCTGATCGTGGCGTTCGAAGCGCTGATGACTGATCGCAGCGTGTCACGCGCAGCGCAGCGCCTGAACCTGAGTCAGCCGGCACTCAGCAACGCACTGGCCAGGTTACGCAGCTATTTCGGGGATGATTTGCTGATCGCGCGCAACAAGCGCATGTATCCAACACCCTTCGCCGAAACGCTGCTGCCCCAGGTACGGCGTGCGCTGGAAACCATGGAAGGCGTAATCGCCACATCGCGCCACTTTGATCCGGTGACATCGAACCGGACGTTCCGGATCATGACGTCAGACTATATCGCGACATCCATTCTGTTCCCGATCGTCACCCGCCTTGCCACAACCGCGCCCGGCGTGCGGATCGAACTGCTACTGCCAAGCCCGCGACGGATCGAACTGCTGGACAGCGGCGGGATCGACCTGCTCATCACACTACGGGAATATGTCGCGCCGGAACTGCCGTCTGAACGCCTGTTCGAAGACGAATATCGGCTCGTCGGGCGGGCGGAACACCCGGCACTGCGCGGAGGAACGACTCTGGCTGCGATGCTGGCCTATGAGCATGTCCATGTCGCCATCGGCGAGGAACGACTGCCGAGTTTCGGCGACGGCTATCTCGATCGAATGGGTGTTCAGCGTCGCATCGCAATGATCGCGCCCAATTTCGGCATGTTGCCCTGGCTATTGCAGGACACCGACTGGCTGGCCCTGATCCAGGGGCGACTGGCGGCGCAACTGGCCCGCAACTTTCCGCTGGTGGCCGTTGCGCCACCGCTTCCGATCCCGCCGCTGATCGAAATGGCGCAATATCATGTGACCCGCAGCAACGATCCGGGGCTGCGCTGGCTGATCGACCTGATCGCGCGCACGCACCGGAATGACGGCAACACAGCCCAAGGGATATAAAGAATTCTTTATATAATGCTTGCCGGCGCAGTTATGCAGGCGTAGAGACCGGCGCGGAATATGGGGGCGACCCCGTGTTTCATGATCGCGCCGGTGCCCCGAAAGGGGCTTAAACGGGAATGCGGTGCGGGCAGTCTGACTGCCCAAATCCGCAGCTGTCCCTGCAACTGTAAGCGGCGAGCGCGATGCACTTGTTCCCCGTTCGAGGGAACAGCCACTGGGCATCTGCCCGGGAAGGCCGTGCATCAAGCCCAGACCCGCGAGCCAGGAGACCTGCCGGCGCATGGTCGCTCATGCCTTGGTCCAGGGAATGGCCGCGGCACGGTCCTCCGTCTGAGCGACGAACCAAGCGGCGGGGGCCGCGTCGGTATCGTGCGTCAGGCGTTTTTGCGCCCGGCTGGCGCATGGTTACCGGCCGTTCGGACTGGACGGCAGGCCCCTGCCCTCGTTGCATGGCGCCGGGGGTCAATTTTCCCATGTTGAAGTTACTGTCCGTTTCCACGCTCGCAATCGCTGCGGCATCGCCCGCCTTTGCGCGCGAGACCGTCACCACCGAAGAGGCGATCGAGACGGTGGTCGTCACCGCATCGCGTTCGGGTGAAGCGGTTCCGGTCGATCAGGTCGGCGCATCCGTCACCGTGATCGACGCAGAAGCGCTGGAGCAGCGCCAGACGCGCACGCTCTCCGACGTGCTGCGCGATGTGCCGGGCATCGCGGTCAGCCGCCAGATCGGCGGGCTGACCCAGATCCGCATCCGCGGGACCGAGGGCAACCATGTCCTCACGCTGATCGACGGGATCGAAGTGTCCGACCCGTTCCAGGGCGAGTTCGATTTCAGCGGCGTGCTTGCCGACAGCGCGGCGCGGGTCGAGGTGCTGCGCGGCCAGCAATCGTCGCTCTATGGCTCCGACGCGATCGGCGGCGTGATCCATTACCTCACTTTGTCGGGGCGCGAGGCCCCGGGGTTCACCGCGCGGATCGAGGGCGGTTCGTTCGGCACGGTGAGCGCGGCGGCGCGCGCGGCGGGTGTATCGGGTGACTTCGACTATGCCTTGTCCGCCACCGGCTACGTCACCGATGGCACCCCCACCGCGCGCGGCGGCACCCGCAATGTCGGGTCGGAAGTCGGCGCGCTGAGCGGCAAGTTCAACTGGACGCCGAGCGACAGCCTGACGCTGACCGGCGTGCTGCGCTACAGCGTCAGCGATTCCAACGCCAATGGCACCGGCGACGACCCCGCCAGCCCGACATTCGGCCTGACGGTCGACACGCCCGGCATGCACCAGCGCAATTTCGGCCTCTATGGCCTGCTGAGCGCCGCGTTCACCGCGCTCGACGGGCGCTGGACCACCACCTTGTCGGGTCAGTTCGCCGACAGTGACCGCACCATGTATCGCGACGGCGATGTCGATTTCGGCAGCGAGTCGCAACGCTACAAGGGTTCGCTGGTGTCGAGCCTGCGCTTTGGCACCGACGCGATCACCCATCGCCTGACCGGCGCGGTCGATGTCGAGCGGGAAGAATTCCGCAACACGACGCCCGGCACCGGGTTGCCGTGGGACGCCTTTACCGGCAAGCGCAGCACCGACAATCTCGGCCTGGTCGCGCAATATGAGCTGACCGCTGGCGGCTTTGCGGCCGGCGCATCGGTGCGGCATGACGACAATAACCGCTTCGACGACGCCACCACCTGGCGCGTGCAGGGCAGCTATCGCCTGCCCACCGGCACGCGCGTGCGCGGCGCCTATGGCACCGGCGTCAAGAACCCGGGCTATTACGAGCTCTATGGCTATTCGGACGGCCGTTACATCGGCAACCCGAACCTGAAGCCGGAAAAGTCCGAAGGTTGGGAAGCAGGGATCGAGCAGAGCGTTGCCGACGAGACCATCACGTTCGGCGCGACCTATTTCGATTCGACGCTGAAGGGGGAGATCTACACCAGCTACCCCGCCCCGACCTTTGTAGCGACGCCAGCCAACCGCACGACGCTGTCCAAGCAGCATGGCGTCGAGTTGTTCGCGAGCGCGCGTCCGATCCCGCAGCTGCGGTTCGACGCGAGCTACACGCATCTGAATGCCAAGGAGAACGGCGTCGAGGAAGTCCGCCGTCCGGGCGACATCGCCAGCTTCAACGCGACCTATATCTCCAGCGACGAGCGGCTTTCGACGACGCTGACCGTGCGGCATAACGGGCGGATGACCGACGTTGCCTTCACCGACCCCAGCTATATCCCGGTGCGGGTGTCGCTGAAGCCGTACACGCTGGTGAACATCAACATCGCGTTCGACGTGGTGGAGAAGGTGCAGCTGTTCGGGCGCGTCGAGAATGTGTTCGACGTCGATTACGAAGAGGTGTTCAGCTTTGCGACCCCCGGCATCGGCGCGTTCGTCGGTGTGCGCGTAAAGCTGTGATGCGACGCGCCGGCATCCTGCTGGCGATCGCGGCACTGGCGCTGCCGGTTTCGGCCGGCAGCGCTCCGCCGCCGCGTGCGCAAGCAGCGTTGCCGATGCGGGTGATGTCGATCAACCAGTGCACCGACCAGCTGGTGCTGATGCTGCTGCCGCCCGAGCGGATCGCGTCGGTCACCTGGCTGTCGCGCGATCCGCTGCTGTCGCTGATGGCGGCGCGGGCGCGCGGCGTGCCGGTCAATCGCGGCGAGATCG
Source organism: uncultured Stakelama sp. (assembly GCA_964393565.1). Classification (GTDB taxonomy): domain Bacteria; phylum Pseudomonadota; class Alphaproteobacteria; order Sphingomonadales; family Sphingomonadaceae; genus Sphingomonas. The sequence goes on from CAYMUJ010000024.1 coordinate 19,963, forward strand.
AGGATGTGGTGCGGCAGCAGCCCGACCTGATCGTCGCCGACAGCTTTGGATCGGCGGCGACCCGCGCGGCGCTGCGCCGCTTCGGCTTTCCAATGATCGAGGTCGCGCAGCCGCAGAGTTTCGACGAGATCCGCGCCACCGTCCGCACGCTCGCCGCGCAGTTCGGCACCGTCGAGCGCGGTGAAGCACTGATCGCGGGGATGGACGCGCGGCTTGCCGAACTGGCGCGCCGCCCTGCCCTCAACCTGCGCGTGGCGTCGTGGAGCGGCGACGGGCTCTCGCGCGGCGAGGGCGCGCTGTACGACGCGGTGCTCGACGCGGCGGGTGCGCGCAATGCGGTGAAGGAAGGCGTGGCGGGCACCGATGTCGAGGCGCTGCTGGCGCTGAACCCCGATATTCTGGTCGCGCCGGCCGGTGGCGTGGTGGGCCAGAGCCTGCGCGACCGCGTCGCGCGGCATCCGTTGGTGCGCAGGCAATGGGCGGGACGGCAGGTCAGCGTCAGCCCGCGCGCCTATATCTGCGGCACGCCGCTGATCGCCGAGGCGGCGGCCGACCTGCGCGACCAACTTGAGGCGGCGCAATGAGCGGGCGGTTGCTGATCCCGGTGCTGGTGGTGCTGACGCTGCTGCTCGGGCTGATCTCGCTCGGCATCGGCACGTTGGGGCTCGATTATGCCGGATGGCTGGGCGGAGAGACCAGCGGCACCGCGCGGCTGACCGGCGTGGTCATCACCGAGATCCGCCTGCCCCGGATGCTGCTCGGCGTGCTGACCGGGGCGATCCTGGGCCTGTCGGGTGCGGTGCTGCAGGGATTGCTGCGCAATCCGCTGGCCGAGCCGGGGCTACTCGGCATTTCGGGCGGCGCGTCGCTGGGCGCGGTGATCGCGATCTATTACGGGCTGGCGGCGGTTGCGCCGCTCGCCGCGCCGCTGGCGGGGCTGGCCGGAGCGATGGCGGCGGGGTTTGCGGCACTGCTGCTGGCGCGGGGCGGCGGGACGCTGGCGCTGATCCTCGCTGGCGCTGCGATTTCGAGCCTCGCCGGAGCGGGCATAAGCCTTGCGCTCAACCTCGCACCCAATCCCTATGCGGCCTATGAGATCATGACCTGGTTGATGGGCTCGCTCGCCAATCGCGGGTGGGAGGAGATCCTGCTCGCCGCGCCGTTGATCGTGGTTGGTGGTGGCGCGCTGCTGGCCACCGCGCGGTCGCTCGATGCGCTGGCGCTGGGCGAGTTGCAGGCCGAGAGCCTGGGCGTCGATGTGCGGCGGACCCGCCTGCTCGCGCTTGCGGGGACCGGGCTGGGGGTAGGCGCGGCCACAGCCGTGGTTGGGACAATCGGCTTTATCGGGCTGGTCGCGCCGCATCTGGTGCGGCCATTCGTCGGGCATCGCCCGGGCGCGACGCTGGTGCCGGCGGCGCTGGCAGGCGCGGCGCTGCTGACGGCGGCGGATATCGCGACGCGGCTGATCCGGCTCGACAGCCCGATCCATCTGGGGGTGTTCACCGCATTGGTCGGAGCGCCCTTCTTCCTGTGGCTGGTGCTGCGCATGCGGAGCCGGACGCCATGACCGCCCTGACCCTTGAAGCGATCACGCTGAAGCGTGGCGGGCGGCTGGCGCTGGATGGTGTCGATGTCGCGTTCGCGGCGGGGCGGCTGACTGCAGTGATCGGCCCCAATGGTGCTGGCAAGTCCAGCCTGCTGAAGGTTGCGGCAGGGCTGCTCAAGCCCGAGCGCGGCGATGTGCGGCTGGGCGATACGGCGCTGAGCGCGCTGCGGCGACCGGAGCTGGCGCTGCGGCGGGCGTATCTGCCCCAGCGGGTCGGCGTGGACTGGCCGATCAGCGTGGAGCGGGTCGTGGCTCTGGGCCTGCTGCCCCAGCTTCCGGCGTTCGGCGGACTGCCTGCGGCGTTGCTGCCCGCGATCGACCGCGCGCTGGCGGAGTGCGACCTGACCGGGCTGCGTGAGCGACCCGCGACCGATCTGTCGGGGGGTGAGCTGGCGCGCGTGCTGCTTGCCCGCGCGATTGTTGGCGATCCCGAGTTGCTGATCGTCGATGAGCCCACCGCCGATCTCGACCCGCGCCACGCGATCGACGCCGCGCGGCGGCTGCGTGCGCGGGCCGATGCCGGGCGGACGGTGGTGATGGCGATCCACGACATCGACCTGGCCTTCCGCTTTGCCGACGAGGTCGTTGCGGTGCGGGAGGGACGGATTATCGCCGCCGGTCCCGCGCCCGAGGTGATGCGCGAGCAGACGCTGTCCGCGCTGTATGACGTGCAGGTGCGGATCGTCCGCGACGAATATGGCCCGACGATCCGCTTCCTCGATTAGGCCCAAAGCGTCTGGATGAGCACCCAGATGCCGATGGCGAGGAACAGCAATGCCGCGACGATCCGCACGGTCTTCATCGGCACGCGCTTGACCAGTTCGTTGCCGAGATAGACTGCGGGGACGTTCGCCAGCATCATGCCGAGCGTGGTGCCCGCCGTAACCCAGCCGACTTCGGCAAAGCGCGCGCCGAGCGCGACGGTTGCGATCTGGGTCTTGTCACCCATCTCGACCAGGAAGAAGGCGATGGTGGTGGTGAGGAACGGCCCGAAGCGCGCGGGCTTTTCCTCCAGATCGTCGATCTTGTCGGGGACCAGGGTCCACGCCGCCATCGCGATGAAGGAGGCCGCGATCAGATAGCGGAACCATGCGCCCTGCAGCAGCGCCGCCGCCTGTTGCCCCACCAAAGCCGCGAGGAAATGGTTGGCGAGCGTCGCGACGAGAATGCCCGCGACGATCGGCAAGGGCCGCTTGAACCGCGTCGCCAGCAGGATCGCGAGCAATTGCGTCTTGTCGCCGATTTCGGCGAGCGCGACCACGGCGGTTGAGGTGAGAAAAGGTTCCAAGACAGTCTCCAGGCCGGGCGATGCGAAGTTCCAACGACACCACGCCTTCCCGCCCGGCCGGACGGAAAGCATGGCGCCATTGGTCTCGCCCGAGCGCCGCATAATACGGCATCCCCCTTCGCGCCATGGCCTCTCGACCAAGTATGTTGACGCGGAGGCCCGTCGCAAGACGGCTGGCTACTCCCCAGATGACTGACGTAGCCCCTAACCGCTTCGCGCGCAGCTTGCAAGTTGCCGCGCCCCGCCTGGTCATGGCATACATACCGCAACCACGAAAAATGGAGAGGATCATGGCCACCGCCGCTGTCGCACCCCGCACGATGACTGATGCCGAATGGGAGGCGCGGCAGCAGCTTGCCGCCTGTTACCGCGTGTTCGATCATCTTGGCTGGTCGGAGATGATCTACAACCACATCACGCTGAAGGTGCCGGGGGAGGATCACGCATTTCTGATCAATCCCTTCGGCCTGCATTTCAGCGAGGTGAAGGCATCGAACCTGGTCAAGATCGACATCGACGGCAACAAGCTCGACGACAATCCCTACCCCGTGAACCGCGCTGGGTTTGTCCAGCATGCGGTGTTCCATCGCAACCTGCCCGATGTGCATTGCATCATGCACACGCACACCACGGCGGGTATGGCGGTGAGCAGCCTGGAGGGCGGGTTGCAGCCGATCAATTTCTACGCCTGCAATTTTGCCGGACAGATCGCCTATCATGATTTCGAGGGCGTGACGGTGCGCGACGAAGAGGGCGAGCGGCTGGTCGCGAATCTGGGCGACAAGCGCATGATGCTGCTGCGTAACCACGGCATTATCGCGATGGGGCAAACCCTGCCCGAGGCGTTCATCAAACATTGGTCGCTGCAGCGTGCATGCGAGATCCAGCTGGCGACGCTGTCGATGGGCAAGCCGCTGACCGTCGCGCCGGAGGTGGTCGGGGTGCATCAGCGCGACCTGCACATGGCACAGGTTCCGGGCGGCACGGGCGCGGCGGACTTTGCGGCGATGGTGCGGCTGGTGGACCGGGTGGATACCAGCTGGCGGGAATAGGCGACATGTGTGGACATTCTCATTTCCGGTTTGTTTATGAGAATGCAGTTTAGCCAAATGGGTTCTTGTAGGAAAGCTGTGGAGCTGTAGGGCGTAGTTTTCTGGGGGTTTTTGACGTTTGCAGGCAGGGTGTTTGGGCCGGTTGGTCAGCGTGGCGGGGTGAGTCGGCGCGGGGTGGTTGAACCGGCGATGCGAACATGTCGCGGGGGAACGCGCCGTGGGTCTTGGGCGCGATGTGTCTTTGAGCGGCGGGAATGTCGGAGCTTTGCAGGCGACTGGTCATGCAGTGACCCACGTTGTTCGTCACCCCCGCGAAAGCGGGGGCCCATCTCCCGGAGCCGCAGCAAAACGCACCGACGAATTTTGTGGCCAGCACAGGAGATGGGCCCCCGCTTTCGCGGGGGTGACGGCTAGATCGCGGGGGCGACGGTTGGCTTTTCGGGCGTGATGAATTGGGGGGCTATTCCGCCTTCACCACCTTCGCCAGAAGGGCGTCGACCTGAACCTGCGCGCCTGCGACCGCGGTCAGCGTTTCGACCACGCCGTCGAACGGGGCGAGCAGGGTCTGTTCCATCTTCATCGCCTCAAGCACCAGCAGCTTCTGCCCTGCGGTAACTGCCTGCCCCTCGGCGACCTCGACCGAGACGATGCGGCCGGGCATGGGGGCGAGGATTGCGCCGTCGCCGGCAGCAGCGGCACCATCGCCGCCGCTGCGCGCAAGGTTGAACACGCGTGTGACGCCATCTTGGGTCACGACCCAACCGGCGTCGATGCGCTGGACCAAAGGCAGATGATCGATCGAGCCGTCGGCGAACCGGACCTCATAGTCCTGCAGTCCGTCATTCAGGCGAACCGTCACGGGCGCAGCCGCGCGATTGAGACGGAAGCCGCGATTGGACCACGGCCCCTTGTCGGTCGCGAGCCAGGTTTCGCGGATGTCGGTCGCACGACCGCCCAGAGCATTGTCCAGCGCCAGATGGGCCACCGCCTGAAGCACCGAGGCCGGGGCTTCAGCGTCGGGAATGAGCGCGTCGCCCTCACGCGCGATCAGGCCGGTATCCAGCACCCCGGCCTCGAAACTGCCGTCCCACAACAGCAGATTGAGGAAGCCCGCATTGGTCTTGACCGGCCAGCAGCTGGTCCCTTCGGTCATCTCGCGCAGGTTTTTGATCGCCTCTTCGCGCGTGTCCGCGTGGGTGATCAGCTTGGCGATCATCGGGTCGTAGAATGGCGAGATGCTGTCGCTCTGCTCCACCCCGGTATCGACCCGACAGGTCTTGCCGCGGCGCAGATAGGGTCGCTGGAAATATTCGAGCTTGCCGGTGCTCGGCAGAAACCCCCTCTCCGGATCCTCGGCATAGAGCCGCGCCTCCATCGCCCAGCCATGGATCGCCAGTTCCTCCTGCCGCTTCGGTAGCGGTTCGCCGCTGGCGACGCGCAGCTGCCATTCGACCAGATCGACGCCGGTGATCGCTTCGGTCACCGGGTGTTCGACCTGAAGCCGCGTGTTCATTTCCATGAACCAGATGCGGTCGGCGCGCAGGCCTTCGGAGGCGTCGGCGATGAACTCGATCGTGCCGGCGCCGACATAGTCGACCGCGCGGGCCGCCTTGACCGCCGCTTCGCACACGGCGGCGCGGGTGGCGCTGTCCATGCCGGGTGCGGGGGCTTCCTCGATCACCTTCTGGTGGCGGCGCTGCATCGAACAGTCGCGTTCGAAGAGGTGGACGATGTTGCCGTGGCTGTCGCCGAACACCTGCACCTCGATATGGCGCGGGGCGAGGATGTATTTTTCGAGCAATACCTGATCGTTGCCGAACGCGGACGCGGCCTCGCGCTGGCAGCTGGCGAGGGCGTCGGCGAAGTCGGCGGCGGCGTCGACGCGGCGCATCCCCTTGCCCCCGCCCCCCGCGACCGCCTTGATCAGGACGGGGTAGCCGATGCGGTCGGCTTCGGATTGCAGGTGTTCGGGCGACTGGTCTTCGCCGAGATAGCCGGGGGTGACGGGGACGCGGGCGTCCTGCATCAATTTCTTGGCCGCGTCCTTGAGGCCCATGGCGCGGATGCTGTCGGGGTTGGGGCCGACCCAGATGAGGCCGGCGGCCTGAACCGCCTCGGCAAATTCGGCATTTTCGGAGAGGAATCCGTAGCCCGGGTGGATCGCCTGTGCCCCGGTCTGCTTGGCCGCCGCGATGATGCGCTCGCCGACCAGGTAAGAGTCGCGCGCCGGGGAGGCGCCGATATGCACCGCTTCATCCGCGCTGCGGACGTGGAGCGCGTTGGCGTCGGCGTCGGAATAGACCGCGACGGTGCGGATGCCGAGTTGCCGCGCGGTACGGATGATGCGGCACGCGATCTCGCCACGGTTGGCGATGAGGAGGGAGGTGATCATGGGGTTTCCTCAACAGGCGGACCGCGAAGCGGACGGGTTTCCGTCGCCTGCGGCGTCGGCCCCTCCACAAGCCTGCGGCTGGTCCCCCTACCCTGCGGTGCAGGGGAGGAATGGAAAATTCCTCCCCCAGCTTGCTGGGGGAGGGGGACCATGCGAAGCATGGTGGAGGGGCGCGCGAAGCGCGAAAGGGCCGTCACATGCTGAAAGGCAATGGCAAGTCGTACCGCCGCGCGAAACAGGCGCGACGCGAGCTGACGCTGCCCGAGGGCCTGTTGTGGCGTGAGCTGCGCGGGCGCGAGGGCGACAAGTGGCGCAAGCAGCATCCGGTGGGACCGTATATTCTCGATTTCTACTGCGACCGCGCGAAGCTGTGCGTCGAGGTGGATGGCGAGGCGCATGAATATGGCGACCGGCCCGAGCGGGATGCGCGGCGGGATGCCTGGCTGGCGGCGCAAGGGGTGGTGACGTTGCGGGTTCCGGCGAGCGAGGTTCTGAACAATCTGAGCGGAGTTCTCACGCATATCGCGCAGGCGACGCGCGAGAGGTGCAATTCCTCCCCCAACGGGGGAGGTGGCAGCGCGCAGCGCTGACGGAGGGGCCGCCCCGCAGAGGGCGGTATCTGCGGCAAGCGGTTCCGCCGTCTGCGCGGCGGCCCCTCCACCCCCGCTTCGCGGCGGTCCCCCTCCCTCAGCAAGCTGGGGGAGGAATGAGATAGCCTCGCTCACGCTTCCGCTTCCTCTTCGGCACCGCATCGCTGACCGATCAATGGCGTCAGTTCATCCTTCGTCGCGCCGTGCAACAACAGTCCCGTCGGTGGTTTCCAACCGTTGCGAATACGTTCGAGCGTTTCGGGCCGGTAGTTGACCATCTCGATTCCCGAGATCGCCCACCGCCCTGATCCAGCGGCAAAGGTGTCGCCGACCCTGCACGCGCCTTCTTCGAAATCGACCAGCACGACACAACCTCGCCCGGAAATCTCAAAAACGTCGAGGAGCGTCCCGGTCATCATCACATCCGAAACACGCCAAAGCGTGTCCCCTCCTCCACCGGCGTGTTCAGCGTTGCGGCGAACGCCAGCCCCAGCACATCCCGCGTCTGCGCCGGGTCGATGATGCCGTCGTCCCATAGGCGGGCTGTCGCGTGCCAGGGGTTGCCCTGGGCTTCGTAATCGTCGCGGATCGGTTGTTTGAAGGCTTCGGCTTCCTCGGGCGACCAGTTGGCGGCGTCGCGGTGGACCGTTGCCAGCACGCTCGCGGCCTGCTCCCCGCCCATCACGCTGATGCGGCTGTTGGGCCAGCTGAACAGGAAGCGGGGGGAATAGGCGCGGCCGCACATGCCGTAATTGCCGGCGCCGAAGCTGCCGCCGATCAGGACGGTGATCTTGGGCACGCTCGCCGTGGCCACCGCCGTCACCAGCTTGGCACCGTGCTTGGCGATGCCCTCTGCCTCGTACTTTCCGCCGACCATGAAGCCGCTGATATTCTGGAGGAACAGCAGCGGTATACGGCGCTGGCAGGCGAGTTCGATGAAGTGCGCGCCCTTGACCGCGCTTTCGCTGAACAGCACGCCGTTATTGGCGAGGATCGCGACGGGGATGCCCCAGATATGCGCGAAGCCGCAGACCAGCGTGCTGCCGTAGAGCGCCTTGAACTCGTGAAATTCTGAGCCGTCGACCAGCCGGGCGATGACTTCGTGCACGTCATAGGGGGCGCGGACGTCGGTGGGGACGATGCCGTACAGGTCCTGCGCGTCGTATTTGGGCGGGCGCGGGTCGAGCAGCGCGATGTCGGGCTTGCGGTCGGCGGGCAAATGCGAAACGATGTCGCGAACGATGGTCAGCGCGTGTTCGTCATTGTCGGCGACATGATCGACCACGCCCGATTTGCGCCCGTGCAGGTCTCCGCCGCCGAGATCCTCGGCGCTGATTTCCTCGCCCGTCGCGGCCTTCACCAGCGGCGGGCCGGCGAGGAAGATCGTGCCCTGTTCGCGCACGATCACGCTTTCGTCGGACATGGCGGGGACGTAGGCGCCGCCCGCGGTGCAGCTGCCCATGACGCAGGCGATCTGGGGGATGCCCTTGGCGGACATGTTCGCCTGATTGAAGAAGATGCGGCCGAAATGGTCGCGGTCGGGGAAGACTTCGGCCTGATGCGGCAGGTTCGCGCCGCCGCTGTCGACGAGGTAGATGCAGGGCAGACGGTTGGCCTCCGCAATCTCCTGCGCGCGCAGATGCTTCTTGACCGTCATGGGGTAATAGGTGCCGCCCTTCACCGTCGCGTCGTTGCAGACGATCATGCAGGTCCGGCCCGAGACGCGACCGATGCCGGCGATCATCCCCGCCCCCGGAACCTCGCCGTCATACATGTCGCACGCGGCGAGCTGGCCGATTTCGAGGAAAGGCGCGCCGGGGTCGAGCAGGCGCTCGACCCGTTCTCGTGGAAGAAGTTTGCCGCGTGCCGTGTGGCGCTCGCGGGACTTTTCGTTGCCGCCCAGCGCGGCCTGCGCGACATCGGCGCGGAGCTTTTCGGTCAGGGCGCGGTTGTGCGCGGCGTTGGTGCGGAAGCCTTCGTCTTCGGCGTTGACGAGCGATTTCAGGACGGGACCGCTCACTCTGTATTCTCCTGTAGGTCGGGCAGCCAGCGGCCCTGCATCCAGGCGTCGGCGGCGGCGCGGATGCGGTCGGGATAGTCGGGCCGGTCGTTGCCGACGAGCGGGAGGCCGAAGTTGGCGATGACCTGATTCACGCCCGCCGCGTCGAGCGCGATGCCGGAGGCGCGGGCGTGGCGGGCGATTTCCATTTCCTGCCCCCAGAAATAGACTTTGGCGGCGGCGACATTGGCCTGCATCCGGCGGACCTCTTCGACCCGGCCGTCGCTGACCAAGGGGAGCCAGATGTCGGGCATGAGCAGGTCGACCGCGGCATCGGGGCGCCATGCGAGCGCGTCGCACTCGACGATGCGGATCTTGTCCCCTGCCCCGCCGGGCAGGCGCGCGAACAGGTCGAGATCGGCGTGGAGCGCGATCACGTCGGGGTCGCGCTCGACCACCGTCACCCGCGCCACGCTGTCGCGCATCGCCGTGACCGCCGCGACCCAGCCCATGCCGAGCCCGAAGATCGCGACATGGCCGCTGGCATAGTGGACGCCGATCGCCTGACTTTCGAGTTCGAGCGGGGTCAGCGACATCCAGGTCTCGCCATCGCGGGTGAGCGCGCGGACATCGGGGACCAATGCCGGCGGGCTCCAATAGCCGCGCGTCAGCACCATCGTCGGCGCGCCTAGCGACCAGCGGCCGCTGTCGAGCGGGCGGTAGAGGTCCTCGAACAGCTCGGTGCCGAGGTCGAGCAGCGGATCACTCATGCGCCTTCACCTGTCGGCGGGGCGTAGAACACCCCTGCCCCCGGCCCGAGCGGCAGATCGAGCGCGACCCAGGCGATGACCATCGAGATACCGAGCGTCATGAAGGCGAGCGCATAGGGCAGCATCAACGCCAGCAGCGAGCCGACGCCGAACGCCCCGTCCCAGCGCCGCGCAAAGGCGAGGATCAGCGGGAAATAGCTCATCAACGGGGTCATGATGTTGGTGTAGCTGTCGCCCATGCGATAGGCGGCGGTGGTCATTTCCGGGCTGATGCCGAGCAGCATGAACATCGGCACGACGACCGGCGCGAGCGCGCTCCATTTGGCGCTGGCCGAGCCGATGAACAGGTCGAGGAAGGACGACAGCAGCAGCACGCTGACCAGCAGGATCGGCGCGGGGAGCGCGAAGGCCTGCAGCGCCTCCGCGCCGTTGATCGCGATGATCGGGCCGACATTGGACCAGTTGAACATCGCCACGAAATGCGCGGCGAAGAACACGAAGACGATATAGGGCGCGAGGCTGGCGATGCCTTCGCGCATCATGCGGGTGACGTCGTCGGCGGACTTGATCGATCCGGTCGCGGTGCCGAAGGCGATGCCGCAGCTGACGAACATCAGGAAGAAACCGGCGATCAGCGCGCCGTAGAATGGCTGAAGCTGCGCCGTCCCCTCAACCTTTTCGTTGATCAGCGGGGTGTAGCCAGGGGCGAGGGTGAGGACGAGGTAGAGCGCGATCACCGCCAGCGCGGCGAGGCCGGCGCGGCGCAGGCCGCGGCGTTCGTCGGCGGTGACTTCGGAACGGGCGAGTTCAGCCTCGATCTCCGCATCCGCGCCGCCGCCCCATTTGCCGAGGCGCGGTTCGACCACCTTGTCGGTGATGAACCACACCGCCGGGGTGAACACCACGACGATGCCGAGGATGAACCACCAGTTGCCGACCGGGTTCATCGTCCAGCCCGGCTCGACGATCCGCGCGGCTTCCTGGGTGAAGCCGAACAGCAGCACGTCGATCTGGCCGGGGGTGATGTTTCCGGCATAGCCGCCCGAGACGGCGGCAAAGGCGGCAGCCAGCCCTGCGACGGGGTGGCGTCCGGCGGCGGCATAGACGATCGCGGCGAGCGGGATGAACACGACATAGGCGGCGTCGGAGGCGTGGTGCGAGACCATGCCGATGATCGCGACGATCGGCGTCAGGATCGCACGCGGCGCGTTGGCGAGGCTGGCGCGGATGAGGGCGGAGAACATGCCCGACCGCTCCGCCACCGCTGCGCCGAGCATGATGACGAGGATCAGGCCGAGCGGGGCAAAGCCGCTCATCGTGCGCGGCATGTCGACCAGCAGGCGGCCGATATTGGCTTCGGAAAACAGGCTGGCGGCGGTGTAGGTGAGGACCCCGCCCTCCAGCGTCGCGCCGGTCGGCGCTTCATCGCCACTATAGGGGAGCGATGCCGACCATCCCGCCCAGTCGCCGATCGCACTGACCGCCATCAGCGCGATGATGAGGTAGACGAAGATCATCGTCGGTTCGGGCAGCAAATTGCCCGCCCGCTCGACAAAGCCCAGGAACCCGCGCTGGCGGCGGCTCACCTCATCCGATGGTGCGGCGATTTCAGTCATACGGCTCCCACAAGCTCCCGTCCGATCAGCATGCGGCGAATTTCATTCGTCCCCGCGCCGATGTCCAGCAGCTTGGCGTCGCGCAGGAAGCGTTCGACCGGCCAGTCCTTGGTATAGCCCGCGCCGCCCAGCGCCTGAACCGCTTCACCCGCGACCTTGAAGGCGTTTTCGGATGCCAGCAGGATCGCGCCGGCCGCGTCGAAGCGGGTGGTCTTGCCCGCATCGCATGCCCGGGCGACGGCATAGACATAGGCGCGGGCGGAATTGAGCGCGACATACATGTCGGCGACCTTGGCCTGCATCAGCTGGAAGCTGCCGATCGCCTGGCCGAACTGCTTGCGTTCGCGCAGATAGGGCAGGACGACGTCGAGGCACGCCTGCATGATGCCGAGCTGAATGCCCGCGAGCACGGTGCGTTCGTAGTCGAGGCCGCTCATCAGCACGCCGACGCCGCCGTTGAGCGGGCCCATGACGTTTT
>CAYMUJ010000025.1:0-6302 GCA_964393565.1 uncultured Stakelama sp.
CGGTCGCGGTCGCGGCAATGCGCTGCCGGATCTGCCCGCCATTTCCGCACGCAGTTCGGCCTCTGATCGCAAACCGTCCGGGCCGGGTACATCGGGCATATCGGTCTGATGCGACAACCCGTCCTCGGGCCGCTGGAACGATGCGATCATGTTGAGGATCGGAACGCCCTGTTGCTGGGCGATGACGCGGCGATTGGCAAAACTGCCCCCGTCAAAGTCCCGCACGACACGATAGATGATCGGGAAATCCTCATTGCCCGGTCGCATGAAATAGGCGTGCAGCGAGTGCGCGTCCTTGCCCTCGACCGAGCGCTGCGCCGCCTGCAGCGCCTGTGCGATCACCTGTCCCCCGAACACGCGCCCGATCCCGCCCGGTTTGCGTGCGCCGCGATACAGGTCGACATCGATGGTTTCGACATCGAGCAGTTCGACGAGTTGGGTTACTTGCTCGGCGGCGGTTTCGGCGCGTTGTTCGGTCATTCTTCCTCCTTAAGCCCCTCCCCTAAAGGGGAGGGGCTTTTATGCCTCAATACCCCGCCGCCCGCGCCAGCGCATCGGCGTGGTAATTGGTGTCGCCGAACAGTTCGGCCAGCACGCGCCCGCGCTTCATGTAAAAGCCGATATCATATGCGTCGGTCATGCCGATGCCGCCATGCATCTGCACGCCTTCCTGCACCGCCAGCGTCGAAGCCATGCCGGCCATCGCCTTGGCGACCGCCACCGCTTCGTCCGCCCGGGCATCGCCGGCATCGAGCAGTTGCTGTGCCTTGAGCACCGCCGCGCGCGCGACTTCCAGTTCCGAATAAAGATGCGCCGCGCGATGCTGCAGCGCCTGAAAGCTCCCGATCAGCACGCCGAACTGTTTGCGTTCTTTCAGATACTGGACGGTCATGTCCATCGCCCCGCCACCGACGCCCAGCATCTCCGCAGCCGCGCCCGTGCGCCCGGCGCCGAGCAGCGCGTTCAGCACCGCGCGGCCGCCATCGACCTCACCGATCACCGCATCGGCATCGACCGCGACCCCGTCAAAGGTCATGCGCGCGGCGAGGCTGGCATCGGCCAGCCGCTGCGGGTCGGCGGTCAGCTTCGCTGCGTCCTTCGGCACAGCGAACAGGGTCACGCCATCAGCATCCTCGGGCGACCCGGCGGTGCGCGCGGCGACGATCAGCAGGTCGGCGACATGGCCGTGCGCCACGAACTGCTTGGCCCCGGTCAGCTTGAAGCCATTGCCCGAGCGTTCGGCCTTCATCCCGATCGCGTCGCCATGCTTGGCGCGCTCGTCGATCGCCAGCGCCGCGACGGTCTCACCCGACAATATGCCGGGGAACCAGCGTTCGCGTGCAGCATTGCCCTTGAGCGCCGCCACCGCCGCGACCGCCGTGGTGAGGAAGGGGGAGGGCGACAGGTTGCGCCCGATCTCCTCCAGCACCACCCCCGCCTCGACATGGCCGAGGCCCAGGCCGCCGTCGCTTTCGGGGATCAGGATGCCGGTAAAGCCCATTTCGGCGAACTGCTTCCACAGCTCGCGCGAAAATCCGGTCGCGTCGTTTGCATCGCGCAGCGCGCGCATATGGCGGACCGGCGCGGCCTCGGCCACGAATTGCTGTGCGCTCTCGCGGAGCATGGTCTGTTCGTCGTTGAGGTAGAGTGGCATTAATCCATTCCTTCGTCATCCCCGCGAAAGCGGGGACCCATCTCCTGTCGGTGTCGCCCAGCTCCACGGTGCGGGAGATGGGCCCCCGCTTTCGCGGGGGTGACGATCAGGCGGGGAGTTCCAAAATCCGCTTGGCAATGATGTTCAGCTGAACCTCGCTGGTCCCGCCCTCGATCGAATTGGCCTTGGTCCGCAGCCACGCGCGCGGCTTGGCGCCGCCGTTCGACCGTTCGCTTTCCCATTCCAGCGTGTCGGACCCGCCGCTCGCCATCACCAGTTCGTGGCGGTCCTTGTTCAGCTCGGTGCCATAATATTTCATCATCGATGGCTGGGCGGGGTGTACCTGTCCGGCCTTCAACTGGTCGATGAACCGCTCTGACATCGCCGCAAACGCCTTTGATCGCACTTCGAACAGCGCAAGCTGGGCGCGCAGGACCGGGTCGGCCAGGCGCCCCAGCGCGTCGCGTCCGATGGTCGCGATCGCTCCGTCGATCAGCGCATTGCCACCCGTTGTGGTCAGGCCCATGGCCGAAATCATCTCGCGCTCATGACCCAGCAGATATTTGGCGACGTCCCAGCCCTTGTTCTCGTCATGGACGCGATTCTTCTTGGGCACGCGGACATTGTCGAAAAAGGTTTCGCAGAAGGGCGAATAGCCGCTGATCAGCAGGATCGGCTTGGTGGACACGCCCGGTGAGTCCATGTCGAACAACAGGAAGCTGATCCCGCCCTGTTTGCTGTCCTTGCTGGTGCGGACGAGGCAGAAGATCCAGTCGGCCTTGTCGGCATAGCTGGTCCACACTTTCTGCCCGTTGACGATATAATCGTCGCCATCGCTGACCGCGCTGGTGGCGAGGCCGGCCAGGTCGCTCCCCGCATTCGGCTCCGAATAGCCCTGGCACCAGCGGATTTCGCCGCGCGCGATCCGGGGCAGATGCTCCAGCTTCTGCTCCTCGGTCCCGTATTTGAGCAGCGCCGGGCCGAGCATCGAGATGCCGAAACTGGTGAGCGGACTGCGACAGCTCAACGCCGCCATCTCCTCGCGCAGGATCTTGGTCTGTGCCGGGGAAAGCCCGCCACCGCCATATTGCGTCGGCCAGTCGGGCACGGTCCAGCCACGCGCGGCCATGCGGTCCATGTACAATTTCTGGTCCGGGTTCCTGCTGTAATCTGCCTTGCGCCCGCCCCAGTTCGCGTCGCCCTCGCCGCGCATCGGCCGGCGCATCGACGCCGGGACATTGGCCTCCAGCCAGGCGCGGGTTTCCGCGCGGAATGTGTCGAGATCGGTCATGATGGCTCCTCGTCCAGCAAAGCGGCGATGCGGCGCGCGGTCGCGATCGCACGATGGTCGTGATTGAGGTCGGTCAGCACCTGCACCCCGGTCGGCAGGCTGTTCGCGAAGCCAACCGGGAAGGTGGTGGCGGGCAGGCCCGGATAGGTGGCGAGCCCCGCCCAGGCGAGGTGCGCGTCATAGCCGCGCTCCACACCGTCGATGGCGATCGTCCGCTGCGCCTGCGGGCGGTTGTCATGCGGAAAGGCCTGGGTCGCGGCGGGCGGCGCGATCACAGCGTCGATATCGGCAAATAATGCTGCCCAGGCCCGGCTATTGCGTGCCTGCGCGTCGAGCATCGCGAGATAGGGGAGCAGGCGCGGGAGCGTGTCGTGCAGTATCGGGTCGGACCGGGCAAACACCGTGCCGAGCAGCGCGGTATAGCCGGCATGCTGCGCCATCAGATCGGGCAGAGCGGGGTGGGCGCGGATCACGTCGACTCCGTCGCGCGCCAGTGCTTCGGCCGCGCGCTCCACCCCGTCGATCACCGCCGCAGCGGTCGCGGTTGCCGGATGCGCCGTCAGCACCAGCACGCGCCGGGCGGGCGCCGCAGCGCGCGGCAGGGGCAGGTCGGCGAGCAGGTCGAGCAGCAGCGGCAGATCGCTGCCATGCCGCGCCATCGGCCCGATCACGCTCAGCACTGTCTCCGCACCGTCGCTGCCGGGGAAGCGGTGGCCATGGCCGTTCAGCGCGCCATAGCTCGGCTTGTGCCCCCAGATGCCGCAGAAGTGCGACGGCACCCGGATCGATCCGCCAATGTCGCTGCCCAGCTCGATCGGTACATATCCGGCCGCCAGCGCCGCCGCCGCGCCGCCCGAACTGCCGCCGCACGTGCGGCTCGGGTCGTGCGGATTGCTGGTGCGGCCATAAACCGAATTGACGCTTTGCCAGTCGCCCAGCGCCTTGGGCACATTGGTCTTGCCGAGAATGATCGCGCCCGCCGCCTTGAGCCGCTGCACCGCGACCGCGTCCGATGTCGCGATGTTGCCAGCCGCTTCCGCAAAGCCCCAGCTGGTCGGGAGGCCGGCGACGTCGAACGCCTCCTTGACCGTCATCGGCACGCCCAGCAGCGGGCGGCGCTCGCCGCGTGCCACTGCGGCATCGGCCGCATCCGCAGCCGCCAGCGCACGCTCGAAATCGCGCACCACCACCGCATTGATCACGCCGTCCCCGGCCGCGATCCGCGCGATGGCGGCTTCGCATTGTTCGCGCGCGCGCGCCTCGCCCGCCGCGATTGCGGCGGCGATGTCGCGCGCGGACGCTCCGGCCCGGCGGTCGGTTTCCCGCGCCAGTGCCGGAGCGTCAGGCTCAGCCATTGAAGCGCTCGCCCTTCGCGGCCTTGTCCTTCAGCAGCTGGGCGACTTCGAAACCATGCTTTTCCAGCCCCGCAACGATGGTCTTGAGACCGACCGTGTCCGCCCAGAACATCGGGCCGCCGCGATAGACCGGCCAGCCATAGCCATAGATCCACACCACATCGATGTCCGACGCGCGCTGCGCCATGCCTTCCTGCAGGATCAGCGCGCCTTCATTGACCATCGGGTACAGCGTGCGTTCGACAATCTCCTGATCGGTCACGTCATGTTGCACCGCGCCGGTCTTTTTGCGGAAATCCTCGATGATCTCGGCCACGCGCGGGCTGGGCGAGGGGTTTCTTTTGTCGTCATAGTCGTAGAATCCGGCCTGTTTCTTCTGGCCCCAGCGGCCCTCGGCGGCGAGTGCGTCGCGGATATTCTCGATCCGGGTCGGGTCGCGGTGCCAGCCGATATCGACACCGGCCAGATCGCTCATCTGGAACGGACCCATCGGCATGCCGAATTCGACATGGACGCGGTCGACCTGCTCGGGGCTCGCGCCTTCCATCAGCAGCTTCATCGCCTCGACCTGACGCGGCATCAACATGCGGTTGCCGATAAAGCCGTGGCACACGCCCGCGACCACCGCGACCTTCTTGATCTTCTTGGCGACGTCCATGACCGTCGCCAGCACGTCCTTGTCGGTCTGTGCGCCGCGCACGATTTCCAGCAGCTTCATGACATTGGCGGGCGAGAAGAAGTGCATGCCGACGACATCGCCCGGGCGGCTGGTCGATGCCGCAATCTCGTCGATACTGAGGTAGCTGGTGTTGGACGCCAGGATCGCGCCCGGCTTGCAGATGCTGCTCAGCTTGCCGAAAATGTCCTTCTTGACGTCCATATTCTCATAGACCGCCTCGATCACCAGATCGCAGTCGGCCAGGGCGTCCATGTTCAGCGTCGGGGTCAGCAGGCCCATCGCTGCTTCGACCTGTTCGGGCTTCATCCGGCCCTTGGCGGCACTCGCCTCATAATTTTTACGCATCACCCCGGTGCCGCGGTCGAGCGCTTCCTGCTGCATCTCGACGATCGTGACCGGGATGCCGGCCGACAGGAAGTTCATCGAAATGCCGCCGCCCATCGTGCCGGCGCCGATCACGCCGACCTTCTTGATCGCGCGCAGCTGCGTATCTTCGGGCACATCGTCGATCTTCGCGGCCTTGCGCTCGGCGAAGAAGATGTGGCGCATCGCCGCGCTCTGCGTGCCCATGATCAGCTTCATGAAGCCGTTGCGTTCACGCACCACGCCCTCGGCATAGGGCTTGTCGACCGTTTCCTCGATCACCGCGATGATCTCGGCCGGCGCGTCGAAGCCGCGGAAACGCTTGGCGTTGGTCTTGCGGAAGGCGTCGAACACGCCCGGTTCGACGCTCACCGGCTTTTCGCTGGCGCGGGGCAGGGGGCGGGCGTCCGCCACTTCCCTGGCATAGGCGATGGCATCAGCGGTCAGGCTGTCCTCACCCGCCATGCGATCGACCAGCCCGGCGGTCAGCGCCACCTTGGCCGGGACCGGATCGCCCTTCGCCGCCAGTTCGAGCGCGAATTCGACGCCCGCGACGCGCGGCAGCCGCTGGGTGCCACCCGCGCCGGGCAGGATGCCGAGCTTGACTTCGGGCAGGCCGAACTTGGCCGAGGGGACGGCGATGCGATAATGGCATGCCAGCGCGACTTCGCAGCCGCCGCCAAGCGCGGTGCCATGGATCGCTGCAATCACCGGCTTCGCGCTCGCCTCGATCGTGTCGACCACGGCCGGCAATGCCGGCTCCTGCAGCGGCTTGCTGAATTCGGTGATGTCGGCCCCGGCAAAGAAGGTGCGCCCGTCGCAGCGGATCACGGCCGCCTTCAGGCTGTCGTCGCTGTTCAGTTCTCCGATCGCCGCGTCCAGCCCCTGCCGCACCGCCGCGCCCAGCGCGTTCACCGGCGGGTTGTTCGAGGTGATGACAAGGATATCGCCCTGTTTTTC
>CAYMUJ010000025.1:6402-25235 GCA_964393565.1 uncultured Stakelama sp.
GCGCGTTCACCGGCGGGTTGTTCGAGGTGATGACAAGGATATCGCCCTGTTTTTCGGTGGTGATGGGGGAAGTCATTGATCTCTCTCCTGCAATCAAAATCGCCACCCTCGCGAAAGCGGGGACCCATCTCCCGCCGCTGTACCCAGCGGCACAGTCAGGAGATGAGCCCCCGCTTTCGCGGGGGTGACGATGAAATGGGTTTCGGCCCCGCGCATCATGTCAAAGCCGAATAGATCATCGTCTTCAGCTCGCGCCGGATCGGGTAGAGCCCCGAGGGCGTCAGCTGGGTCATGAACACCATGGTGATCCGCTCGACCGGATCGACGAAGAAGGCGGTCGAAAACATCCCGCCCCAGTAAAACTCCCCGACGCTGCCCGGGATCATCGATCGCGCGACATCGATGTTCATCGCAAAGCCCAGGCCAAAGCCGGTGCCGGCATTCTGCGTCTCGCTGAACAGCGACCGCGACAGGCTCGATAAATCCCTGCCGCCGGGCAGGTGGTTCATCACCATCAGGTCGAGCGTTTTGCGTCCGATGATGCGCGCGCCGTCCAGCGTCCCGCCATTGAGCAGCATCGTGCAGAAGCGGTGATAGTCGAGCGCGGTGGAGACGAGCCCGCCGCCGCCCGACAACAAAGTCGGCTTGCGGCTCCACGCCGATTGCGCGCCGCGATCATAGATCACCCGGCCCTCGCCGGCCTTGAACGTGTAGCAGTCGGTCAGCCGGTCGATCTTGTCCTCCGGCACCCAGAAGCCGGTGTCGCGCATGCCGAGCGGCGCGAAGATGTGCTCGGCGAAATAGGCATCGAGCTTCTGCCCCGACACCCGCTCCACCACCGCGCCCAGCACATCGGTCGCGACCGAATAATTCCACGCTTCACCCGGCGAAAACTCAAGCGGCAGCTTGCCCAGCGCCGCGACGAATCCGTCAAGGTCGAGATGGCCGTGCCAATTCTCGATCCGCCCCTCGCGATAGGCGGCATCGACATTGCCGCGATTCTGGAAACCATAGGTCAGGCCGGAGGTATGCCGCAGCAGATCGATCATCCGCATCGGCTCGGTCGTCGGCCTGGTCACGAACGGTACCCCGCCGCCGCCGCCATCATACACGCCCATTCCCTTGAACTCGGGCAGGACATGATGGACCGGGGTGTCGAGCGCGACACTGCCCTGTTCGACCAATTGCATGAACGCGATCGACGTCACCGGCTTGGTCATCGATGCGATGCGGTAGATTGAGCGCTCGTCCACCGCCGCGCCGCCCTCCCGCGCTGCGCCCTGATGGCTGAAATGCGCGATCCGTCCGTCGCGGGCGATCAACAACTGGGCGTTGGGCAGTTTCCCCGAGTCGAGGTAGCGTGACTTGACGAACGCATCGATGCGGGCGAGCCGCCCGGCGTCGAAGCCGTTTTGTGCCGCACGGGTGAAGTCGCTGGGGTCCATACCTTGAATTCGAATCCTCATCCCCGAACGATTGCGTCGCTGTCGCTTCCCTATTGCGTTGTGCGTCTAATGAATCAAGAATGAAGTGTGTCTGGCGCCCCCGGGATTGGCCAGACCGGACATTCAACAACGACATGATGACCGTATTGGAGAGACCTGCCTTGGCCCCCGAACCGCTCGTGCCGCTCGACCCATCCTGGCCGAAGATGACGCTGGCGCAAGCCCAGGCGCTGATGACCGCACCCGGGCAGAAGCTGGAGATTGAGGAAGTCGACATCCGTGGCGTCCGCACGCGGGTATGGAAATATGCGCCGCCGCACCTCGCGGCCTTGCTGCACCTGTCGCGCAGCCATGGCGACCGCATCTTCACCATCCATGACGATGAGCGCGTCAGCTTCGAAGCGAATTTCCGCGCAACCGCCCACCTCGCGGCCAGATTGCGCGCAATGGGGGTGGTGAAGGGGGACCGCGTCGCGCTGGCGATGCGGAACCTGCCCGAATGGCCGGTGATCTTCTTTGCCGCGGTCAGCATCGGCGCGATCCTCGTGCCGCTCAATGCATGGTGGACCGGCGGGGAGCTGGATTATGGTCTGCGTGATTCAGGCGCGAAGATCCTGTTCCTCGATGGAGAGCGTTTTGCGCGGCTGCAAAAGCGGTTGCCCGATCTGCCCGATCTTCGGCACACCATCGTCAGCCGCTGGGACGGTGAATTGCCGGAGGGGGTCGACACGCTCGAAGACCTGATCGGCGCGCCCGATGACTGGGCGGCGCTGCCCGACATCCCCCTGCCCGCCGAACCGACCCTGGTGCCAGAGGATGACGCGACGATCTTCTACACCAGCGGCACCACCGGCTCGCCCAAGGGTGCGCTTGGCACCCATCGCAATTTGTGCACCAATATCATGTCGAGCGCCTATGCCGCCGCGCGTGCATTTCTGCGCCGTGGCGAAATGCCGCCCGAACCTCAGCCCAAAGTCGGCCTGCTCGTCATCCCGCTGTTCCATGTCACCGCCTGTTCGGCAAGCCTGATGGGGACGCTGGCGGCGGGCAATACCATTGTGTTCATGCGCAAATGGGATGTGGTCGCTGCGATGGAGATCATCCAGCGCGAAGGGGTCAATCTGACCGGCGGCGTCCCCACCATCGCCTGGCAGATCCTGGAACATCCCGACCGCCAGAAATACGACCTCTCCAGCCTTGAATCGATCGCCTATGGCGGCGCACCGGCGGCGCCGGAACTGGTCAGGCGCATCTTCACCGAAATCGGCGCGCTGCCCGGCAATGGCTGGGGCATGACCGAGACGATGGCGACCGTCACGACCCATTCGTCCGAAGATTATCTCAACCGCCCGACCAGCGCCGGCCCGCCCGTGCCGGTCGCCGACCTCAAGATCATGGACGCGGACGGCGTCAACGAACTCCCCGTCGGCGAAGTCGGCGAACTCTGGGCCAGGGGTCCGATGATCGTGAAGGGATACTGGAACAAGCCCGAGGCGACCGCCGAATGCTTCCGCGACGGCTGGGTCCGCACCGGCGATCTGGCGAAGCTGGACGAAGAAGGCTTTCTCTACATCGTCGACCGCGCCAAGGACATGATCATCCGCGGCGGTGAGAATATCTACTCGTCCGAGGTCGAGGACGTGCTCTACGCCCACCCCGCCGTCACCGACTGCGCGCTGATCGGCTTGCCCCACAAGACGCTGGGCGAAGAACCCGCCGCCGTGGTCCACCTCGCGCCGGGCATGGAGGCGACCGAGGCGGAGTTGCAGGCCTGGGTCCGCGAACGGCTGGCGATCTTCAAGACTCCCGTCGCGATCATATTCGTCGCGGAGACGCTGCCACGGAACGCGAACGGGAAGATCCTGAAGAAGGATTTGAAGGCGTTGTTTGTCGAGGAGGGGGTGGCTTAGTCCCACCCTCTCGTCGTCCCGGGCTTGACCCGGGACAGGGCTTCTTCTTCTTCCAACGTCGATCAAGAATAGCCCAGCCCCGGGTCAAGCCCGGGGCGACGGGGAGGGTCAGGCGAGAACCCCCGCCACGGCCTTCGCCCAGCCGTTCAGCCGCGCCGCCCGCGCGTCCGCATCCATCGCGGGTTCGAACATCTCGACCCGCCCGCGCATCGCCGCCGCTTCTTCCAGCCCGGAAAACAGCCCGCAGCCCACGCCCGCCAGCATCGCCGCGCCCAGTGCGGTCGTTTCGGTGAACGCGGGTCGCTCGACGCTCACCCCCAGTACATCGGCCAGATCCTGTGCGATCCAGTCATTCGCCACCATGCCCCCGTCGATGCGCAGCCGCGACCAGTCACAGCCATCGGCGGCGAAGGCGGTCTTGAGGTCATGGCTCTGGTGCGCCATCGCCTCCAGCGCGGCGCGCACGACATGCGCCTTGCCGCTCGCGAGGCTGAGGCCACTGATCGCCCCGCGCGCTTCCGGCTCCCAATAGGGCGCACCCAGCCCTGACAAGGCCGGCACGAAATACACCCCGCCATTGTCCGCGACGCTGCGCGCCAGCGCCTCGGTCTCGCTTGCATCGGCGATCAGGCCGAGCGAATCGCGCAGCCATTTGACCACGCTGCCCGCGACGAACACCGACCCCTCGACCGCATAGGTGCGTTTGCCGTCGAGCTGGCACAGCACCGTCGAGAGCAACCGGTGACGCGACGTCGGCTGGCGCTCCCCGGCATTGGTCAGCATGAACGCGCCGGTGCCAAAGGTCGCCTTGGTCTCGCCCGGCGCCAGGCATGCTTGCCCGATCGTCGCGGCCTGCTGATCGCCGGCAAGGCCACAGATCGGGATGCGCCCGCCGAACAGGCCCGTCTCACCGAATCGCCCGGCGCAATCGACGATTTCGGGCAGCGCCCCGCGCGGGCAATCGAACAGGTCGAGCAGCCCGTCGCTCCACCCGCCGCTGCCCAGCCCCATCAGCAAGGTGCGCGACGCATTGGTCGCGTCCGTCACATGCAGCCCGCCGGTCAGCTTCCACACCAGCCAGCTTTCGACCGTCCCGATCGCCAGCCGGTCGCCGGCCGCGCGCAGTTGCGGCCAGTTGGCCATCGCCCAGGCGATCTTTGTCCCGCTGAAATAGGGATCGAGCAGCAATCCGGTACGCGCCTGCACGCCCGGTTCCTCGCCACGATCCTTGAGGGTGCGGCACAGATCGGCGCTGCGCCGGTCCTGCCACACGATCGCGGGGGCGAGCGGCTGGCCCGTCTCGCGGTCCCAGAAGACGATCGTCTCGCGCTGGTTGGTGATGCCGATCGCGGCGATGGCATCCGGCCCGCCCGCGCGCTCGACCATCGCCGCCGCGCACTGCGCTGAATCATTCCAGATCTGTGCGGCATCATGCTCGACCCAGCCGGGGCGGGGATAGCATTGGCGCAGCGGCGCGGACGCGCTGTCGATACAGCGTCCGTCCGCGGCGAACAGCATCGCGCGGGTCGAGGTCGTCCCCTCGTCGATGACCAGCAGAATCTCTCCCATGGCGCGCAGGTTAGCAATTTTCCGCGTTTGCGGAAGCGGCACCGGCCCGCTGCCGCAGCGCAAAGCGCAGATTACAAACCACGCAAATCACGCTAGGATTCGCTCGAAAGGTAGAAAGAGTGGGCGAAGTTTTCGCGAATGAACGGCGCGGCGAAGGGGAGGGCGATACGTCCGACTCGCCGTCGCATGTCGTCCCCGTCGTGCCGCCCGCCGATCATGAGACCGAGGCGGAGAATCGCCGCGACCGCCTGCTTGCCGGGTTGACGCTGATGGCCGGGATCGGTCTGGTCCTCGCCATCCCCTTCGCGCTCAAGGCCGGATCGCCTTTCTTCCTGCCGCTCACCGCCGCGATCGTGATCGCGATCGCGCTGGTGCCGATCCTGGAGTGGCTGGAGCGGCATCGCGTGCCCGCGCCGCTCGCCGCGCTGATCTGTCTGTTGCTGTTCCTGACCGCAGCCAATGTGGCGCTCGCGTCGATCGTCGTCCCCGCCTGGGGCTGGCTGTCGATCCTTCCGGAACGGATCGACAATATCCAGTCCAACTTGAAGCCGCTGATCGACTTTTATTCGAACTTCGAAAACTTCGTGAACAAGACGATTCAGGACCTGGCCCAGTCGCGCCCGATGCAGCCAGCCGATTCGGCCGGGCAGGCGCCGCCGCGCTCGCTGCTCGAACTCGCGGCGACCAGCGCGCCGACGGCGTTCATCGAAATGTTCTTCGCGGTGCTCGTCATCTATTTCTTCCTGTCGGGCTGGACCCGGCTGCGCCGCAACGCGATCACCAGCCGCACCAGCTTCGGCGGCGCAATGGCCACCGCGCGGGTGATTCAGGACGTGGTCGACGATACCTCGGCCTATCTCGGCACGATCACGATGATCAACGTGACGCTGGGGCTGCTCGTCGCCGGCGCATTGTGGCTAATCGACATGCCGACGCCGTTGATGTGGGGCGGCATCGTCGCGCTGCTCAACTATATCCCCTATCTCGGCCCGATCTTCGCCGCCGGTTTCCTCGCGGTTGGCGGCTTGATGACGTTCCAGGACGTATGGACTGCGCTGCTGCCCGCCGCGATCATGATCGGGCTGCACATGATCGAGGCGAATTTCGTCACGCCGCTGATCGTCGGGCGGCGGCTGACGATCAATCCGATCATGATCCTGATCTCTTTGTCCTTCTGGGGCTGGGTATGGGGCACGCCCGGCGCGCTGCTCGCCGTGCCGCTGCTGATCATCATCCAGACCGTGCTGAACGCGGCGGGCAAGCCCGATATCGCCGGGTTCCTGTTCGAACACGGCACGCTGGTGGCGCGCGGCAACCCCGCGGCACCGCGTCCGCAAAATATCGGCGAAACCGGTGTTGACAGCCCCGGACCGCCCGGTTAGGTGCCGCGCTCTCGCAAGGGACTGCGCTTCGGCGCCAGGGTCATGCGGGTGTAGCTCAGTTGGTTAGAGCGCCGGCCTGTCACGCCGGAGGTCGCGGGTTCGAGCCCCGTCACTCGCGCCACCCCTTATGGGTGGCAACATCCTCCACACCGCCGCAATCATCGCTTTGCCCCGCACGGATGCGCGCCGGCTATCCACAACCGCGTGTCACCGCCCCCTTGCACCCCCCGGCACAGCCGCTAAACGCCCCCGTTCACCACATTTATGGAGCGGGACATGAGCGACTCGATTTCGGCCGAGCAGCTGCGCCTTCTGATCGAGCGGATCGAGCGGCTGGAAGAGGAAAAGAAGGGCATCAGCGACGACATCAAGGACGTCTATGGCGAGGCCAAGGCGACCGGGTTCGATGCGAAGATCATGCGTACCATCATCCGCCTGCGGAAAATGGAGAAGCACCAGCTCGACGAGCAGGACGCGCTGCTAGAAACCTACCGCGCCGCGCTGGGGATGCAGTGATCCCCATTCCTCCCCTGAGCTAGCTCAGGGGAGGAATGAGGCTGCACCTTCCCGGCCTCGCCCCACACGCCTACCATGCCCCTCCCAACAGGAGGCCTGCATGATTCTCACCACCACCAGCAGCGTCGATGGCCATGCCGCCATCCGTTATCATGGCATCGTCACCGCCGAGGTGATCATCGGCGCGAACATCTTCCGCGACCTGTTCGCCGGCATCCGCGACATCGTCGGCGGACGTTCGGCCAGCTATGAACGTCCGCTCAAGGACGCCCGCCGCACCGCGCTCGACGAACTGCGTGACGAAGCCCGCGCGCTGGGCGCGAACGGCGTGATCGGTATCGATTTCGACTATGAAGTGATCGGCAAGAACGGCTCGATGCTGATGGTCTCCGCCTCGGGTACCGCAGTCACGCTCAGCGGGGTTTGAGTTTGGTTCACGCTAAGGCGCAAAGACGCGAAGAGGTGGCCTCGCTGCGTTAGCGGCGCTCCTGTCTTCCCGCACTGCGGCGCGCCGAAGCGTTGAAATCACGCATGCGCTGCACGCCAAAGACCGACATCTTCGCGCCTTCGCGCCTTAGCGTGAACAAATCTTCTCCTGCTTCACCTGCCTATGTCCGCCTGACCCAAAACCCCCGGTTGCACCCAAACCCGCCCTTGCCCTAGAGACGCCGCACCAGATTCCAGAAGAGCGATCCATGGCAGGCCATTCCAAATTCAAGAACATCATGCACCGCAAGGGCGCGCAGGATAAGAAGCGCTCGGGCATGTTCAGCAAGCTCAGCCGCGAAATCACCGTCGCGGCCAAGATGGGCCTGCCCGATCCCGACATGAACCCGCGCCTGCGCGCGGCGGTCAACGCCGCCAAGGCGCAGTCGATGCCCAAGGACAATATCCAGCGCGCGATCGACAAGGCGAGCAAGGGCGATGGCGAGAATTATGAGGAAATCCGCTATGAGGGCTTCGGCCCCGGCGGCGTCAGCCTGATCATCGAGGCGCTGTCCGACAACCGCAACCGTACCGCCACCAATGTCCGCACCGCGGTGTCGAAGAATGGCGGCAATCTTGGCGCGTCCGGTTCGGTCAGCCACGCCTTCGACCGCGTCGGCCTGATCACCTATCCCGCGAGCGTCGGTGACGCCGAAAAGGTGTTCGAAGCCGCACTCGAAGCCGGTGCGGAGGACGTGACCTCGACCGACGACGGCCATGAAATCTGGACCGCCAGCGCCGACCTGCACGAAGTCGCCAAGGCGCTCGAATCCGTGCTGGGCGAGGCTGAGGGCGCGAAGCTCGCGTGGAAGCCGCAGACGATGGTCGAGGTGAGCGAGGACGATGCCGCGACCCTGTTCAAGCTGATCGACGCGCTCGACGATGACGACGACGTCCAGACCGTCTGGGGCAATTACGAAGTCTCGGACGAGGTGATGGCCAAGCTGGGGTAAGGGGGCCATTCCTCCCCTGATCTTGCTCAGGGGAGGGGGCGTCACCCGTGCCTATTCGCCCGGCTTTCCGCCGGGGGTCCAGTCGGGGCGATAGTCGCCATCGGCAAGCCAGCGCACCGGCCCGATCAGCGACTGGACCGCGCGCGTCATGAACGGGATGTCGAGATTGGCGATCGTGTCCTGCGGCGAATGATAGGTCGGCGTCACTGCCCAGCCCGAAATGGTGTGCGCCACCACCCCGCGCAGCGCGAGCTGATAATTGTCCGATCGTGCGAAGAAGTTCTGCTCGGGATAGGGGTCCTTCGCCACCAGCGCGCCGCGTTCGACCAGCGCCGGGCCGAGCGTCGAGCGTTCGAACCCGGTCATCATCATCGTGCCGGCGGGCAGATTGGGATCCTGCGCCCCGATCATCTCGAAGGCGAGGTTGGCGACGATGTCGGTGAGCGGCACCGGCGGCGTGGCGGCAAAGGCGCGCGATCCGAAGCCGCCCATCTCCTCCGCCCCGAACGCCGCGAACAGGATGCCGCGCTTGTGCCGCTTGCCGCTGCTCAGCGCATGGGCAAGTTCGAGCACGGCGGCGACGCCCGATGCATCATCATTCGCGCCATACATCACCGTCCCGTCGGGCTGGACGCCGAGATGATCGACATGCGCGGCGAGCAGGATTACCCCGGCCTTGGGATCGGTACCGGGCAGATAACCGATGGCGTTGGTCGTCTCGACCTCTTCGCGGATCAGGTTGACCTGCATCGCGACCGGCTTGCCCGCCGCCTTCGCCGCCGTGTCGAACGCCTTGGCGGGCAGCATGATCACCGACAGCCCGGCCTGGGGCGGCTGGCCGGCGAGGTAGGCGGTCAGGCGCGGCTGCTTGCCGATCTGCTCCCACAATTTCGCGGTCGCCGCGCTCGCGCGCAGGACCAGCAGCTTCGCGCCCTTGCCGCGCGCGGCACGGATCGCGGCGGAAGGCGACAGCGCGGCATTCGAGACGAACAGCACGTCGCCTGCCGGAACCCCGGCGGCGTCTGCACCGGCATAGACGGTCGCGGTGCCGGTCACGCGATCGGCACCGCCCAGGATCAGCGTCGCGCCCTTCACCGCCTTGCCCGCGACGGTCAGAGCCGGTGCACCCTCCAGCCGGGGGCGGATCACCTTGATCTTCTGGACATAGGAATCGCTGCCCGGCGCGGGCTGCAGCCCATAGCCCTGAAAGCGCGCCGCGACATAGGCGGCGGCAATCGCCTCGTCCCGCGTCGCGCTGCCGCGCCCCTGCAACTCCGGTCCCGCGAGGAAGCGGAGATGCGCCGAAATCCATTCGGGCTTTACTGTCCAGTCGGTTGCTGGCGCTGCACTGGTGATCGGCGCGGGTGCGGCGGTCTGGGCCAAGGCAGGCGCGGCGAGCGCGGTGCAAAGCAGTGCGGCGGCGAAGATACGCTTCATGGAAACCCCTCGATTGGACGCAAGCGACCCTAACGGGGCCTGCGTCGAGGGCAAGGCATCAGGCTTCGGGCCGGGTCCACAGCCAGCCGCCGATCAAGACAGCCGCGAGAATCGGGATCAGCGGCCAGGGCATGGCGGTAAGCGCGAAGGTCAGCACGATGCTGACGGCAAAGGCGATGCTCGCGGCAATCTTGCCGCCGCGGCTGACCGCGCCATTCTTCCGCCAGCGCGCGATATGCGGACCGAAGCGGGGGTGTTCGAGCAGGCGGCGTTCGAGCGCGGGCGAGCTGCGCGCGAAGCAATAGGCCGCCATGATCACGAACACCGTCGTCGGCATCACCGGCAGCAACGCCCCGATCACCGCGAGGCCGAGGCACAGAAACCCGGCGATCAGATAGAGATGGCGACGCACCCCGCTTGCGTAGCACGCCAGTCGCGACTGTCTCGCAAAAAGCGCATCACCCCAATCGCCGCATCAGCCCCTTTTTCAGCCGGTCGTGCGCGCTCTTCTTGATCTGACAGATGCGCGCCGCGCCGACGCCGATCACCTGGCCGATTTCCTCGAGGTTGAGTTCCTCGACATAATAGAGCTGGATCACCAGCTGTTCCTTTTCGGGCAGCTCGGCAATCGCCGCGATCAGCGCCTCGCGCTGGTCGGCCTCGGCAAGCTGGTCGAAGGCGTCGGGTTCGTCGGCCATGAACCACGGGCCTTCGTCCGAATAGACATCGTCGATCGAATCGAACCGCACCGCCTCGGCGCTGGCATAATCGCTGCGCAGCTTCTCCACCGTCACGCCCAGCTTCGACGCGACCGCCGCCTCGTCGGGCCGCGCGCCATCGGCGGCGAGTGCGGTCACGGCATCCTGATAGGCACGCCGCCGCTTCATCGCGCCGCGCGTCAGCGTCGCCTGCCGCCGCAATGCGTCGATCATCGCGCCGCGCACGCGGGTGTGGAGATACTGGTCGAAACTGACGAGGCCGCGATCCTCGAAACTCGCCGCCGCTTCGACCAAGGCGACCAGCCCGATCTGCACCAGATCCTCGACATCGATCAGCGTGCTCATCGACCCATGGACATGCCAGGCAAGCCGTCGCACCAGCGGCATATGCTTGCGCACCAGCGCGTCCATGTCGCGCCGCGTATCGCCACGGCGATCATAGGTGATGGCGAATTCGTTCGGAGCAGGCTGATAGGTCATGCGGCAAGAGCCTCCGGTGCGCCGATCACGGCGACGACCTCGACCGACTTGTCCTCCGGCACTTCAAAGAAGCTCATCACCGGGGTGTCGGGCAGGACGGTGCGGACGAGTTTGCGGATTGCGATGCGGATCGTCGGCTGAACGACCAGCGCAAACGGCTTGGCCTCGGCGACGAGCGGCTGGGCGGCGCGCTGCAGCGCATCGACGATGCGGCGGCCAAGGTCCGGCTCGATCGTGTGGCGCTTCGACGGGTCGGAGCGGATCGCCTGACCCAGCAGCGCTTCGAGCTGCCCTTCCAGCGTCATCACGCGCAGCGGTTCGCGCACCCCGCACAGCCGCTGGATGATCAGCGGGCCAAGCTCCGGGCGGATCAGTTCGATGATCTCGTCGGCGTCCGCCGTCTTCTGCGCGGCAAGCGCGATCGCGGCGGCGATGCGGCGGAATTCCTTGAGCGGGATATTCTCCGCCAGCAACCCGCGCAGCACTTGCGTCAGCGTCGTGATCGGCAGCGGGTTGGGCGAGAGCGAGGCGACCAACTGCGCCGCGCGTTCGCGCAGGCCGTCGAGCAGCGCCTGCACCTCGTCCGGGCCGAGCAGGTCGGCGGCATTCTGGATCAACGCCTGATTGAGGTGCGTCGCCATCACCGTGCCGGGATCGACCACCAGCCAGCCCTGCCCGGTCGCGGCATCGGCATCGGCGGGCGAAATCCAGATCGCGTCGAGCCCGAAGGTCGGGTCCTTGGCGGGCTTGCCGGGCAGCGTCCCGACCGCCTGGCCGGTGTCGAGCGCCAGCATCTCGTCGGGCGAGACGCTGTCCTCGCCGATCACCACCCCGCCAACCACGATGCGATAGGCATAGGGGGCCATGTTGATGTCGTCGCGCACGCGCACCTGCGGCACGACAAAGCCGAGCTCCTTCGACAGCTGGCGCCGCACGCCGGTAATCCGGCCCATCAGCGCGCCGCCGCGGCGTTCGTCGACCAGCGGCACCAGGCCATAGCCGATGTCGATCATCACCTGCATATTGTCGGTGACCTCGTCCCAGCCGATGCGCGCGGGATCGACCGGCTCGGCCGCCTCGACCGCAGCGGGGGGCGGGGGCAGCTTGCTCGCCTGCCACATCTTCCACGCCATGAAGCCCGATCCGGCGGCGGCGGGGAGGATGATGAAGGCGGGCATGCCGGGCAGCAGGCCGAGCAGACCGGTGATGACCGCAACCGGCGTCCAGGTGCGGTGGCTCCCGAACTGGCTGCTGATCTGGCCGGTCAGGTCCTGATCCTTGTCCGCGCTGACCCGGGTGACGATCGCGGCGGCGGCGATCGAGAGCAGCAGTGCCGGGATCTGCGCCACCAGCGCGTCGCCGATCGCGAGCAGCACATAGGTCTGCGCCGCTTCGCCCAGCGTCAGCCCATGGCTGATCGGGCCGAGGATCATGCCGCCGATGATGTTGATGAACAGGATCAGCAGGCCGGCGACCGCATCGCCCTTCACGAACTTCGACGAACCGTCCATCGCGCCATAGAAATCGGCTTCGGTCGAAACCTCGATACGGCGCGCCTTGGCTTCGTCCGGCGTGATCAGGCCGGCATTCAGGTCGGCGTCGATTGCCATCTGCTTGCCCGGCAAGGCGTCGAGGGTGAAGCGCGCCGACACTTCGGACACGCGCCCGGCCCCCTTGGTCACCACGATCATGTTGATGATGATCAGGATCGCGAACACGAACAGGCCGACGATGTAATCGCCGCCGATCATGAACGTCCCGAACGCCTCGATCACATGGCCGGCCGCCGCCTCGCCCTCATGGCCATGGCCCAGCACGACGCGGGTCGAGGCGACATTGAGGCCGAGGCGGAACAGGGTCGCGAACAGCAGCACGGTCGGGAAGGCGGAGAAATCGAGCGGCTTTTGCGCATTCAGCGCCACCATCAGCACGGCGAGGCTGATGATGATGTTCATGATGAAAAAGGCGTCGAGCAGGAAGGTCGGCACCGGCACGACCATCATCGCGACGAGCACGAGGATGGCGATCGGCAGCGCGAAGCTGCGCAGGCCCGGGAGGATGTTGCCCTTGAGCGAAACTGCGTTCATCGCGGATCAGGCCCCCATCTGCGCGAGCATGAGATAGGCAAGCCGCGCCGTTTCCGGCGTCGGGCGCAGCGGATTGACGGTCGGCAGCGCCGATGCCTTGAGCCGTCCTGCATTCTCCAGCCGGTCGAGCGTGGTCAGCCAGCCGCGATCCTGCCCGACCGCGTCATTGCCCAGCACCACTTCGACATCTTCGCCCAGCGAGGCGACCAGCGTCTGGAACTTCGCGTCGAGGCTGCCCGATGCCGCGCCGGTCGCGCCAACCGCAGCGGCACCGCGATCGAGCTTGCCGGCAAAGCGCTCATAAATCTGCCCCAGCGAACGCTGCGACCCGTCGGCGGCATAGAAGATGTTGCGATTGGCGCGCGCGGCGGCGGGAAACAGGCTCGCCGCGCTACGGGTCGGGTCGGCGTCCATCGCGCGCAGGAATTTGCGCGCGCCGCCAAGACCCAGGAAATGCGCCATATACAGGTCGGTGCCGGTCGCCTCGCGCCCCAAAGATGCTTCCAGCGCGTCCTTGTTGTCGCTGGCATGCTCGGCCGCCATCAGCGATGCGGCCTGCGGATCGTTGCGCAGCGACAGGATCGCC
This sequence comes from uncultured Stakelama sp., assembly GCA_964393565.1. Classification (GTDB taxonomy): domain Bacteria; phylum Pseudomonadota; class Alphaproteobacteria; order Sphingomonadales; family Sphingomonadaceae; genus Sphingomonas. Next base: position 19,973 of record CAYMUJ010000025.1, read on the forward strand.
TGGCGCGTCGCCGGGTCGGACACGGTGTAGCGGCCAGTGGCGGTCTGGCGAATGCTGTCCGCCGCCCAGCCCAGGCCGTGCTTCTCGCCATGATCCTTGATCACGCCGAGCCAGCTTTGTTCGATGAACTGATACAGGCCCGTCGCGCTGGAGGTGCGCGCGCGCGCATCGGCACGCATGCCGCTTTCGACCTGAGCCTGGCCGAGCAGATAGTTGAAGTCGATGCCGGTCTTCTGGCTCGCCGTCGCGATCGCCGTGGTGACGTTCGTTCTGGCTCCGATCGAAGTTACGGTCATAGGCCTTGCTTTTCATCCCCTTGGGTCCGGGGAGATCAGCAAAAGGCGTGCCAATATTATCATGCAGGCGTCACCCCAGCGAAAGCTGGGGTCTTTTGGCTCTGGAGACCCCAGCTTTCGCTGGGGTGACGGGCAAGCAATTAGCCAGCGGCAAATCCGGGCCGGTAGGACGGCAAATCATTGCCGGTCAGCGCCGTCAGACGCCGCCGCACATTGGCGGCCATCAGGTTGACATAGATGCGGCAGCTTTCGTTCAGCCGGTGCGCTTCCTCGGCCAGCGCCTTGAGCTCGCCCGACAGCGCGGCATCATCGTCATTGGCCGCTCCCACCGCTTCGATCCCGATCAGTTTCTCGCGCGTCGCCCGTTCAAGCGCGGCGACATCATTGGCCTTCAGCGCGGCGATCTCGGCATGCAGCGCCTCGATCACGCGGATCAGGGCGTCATGCCTGGTCATTCGGATTCCACTGCAGCTTGAGCGCGAGCAGCCGGTCGGCAATGGTTGACGGGACCAGCGGGAAGTTGCCATCGGCAATTGCCTTTTTGATCCGCGCGACCCGCTCGGCATCGACCGGCGCGCTGGCGGCGGCCGACTGGGTCAGCGTCGCCGCGGCACTGGTCGTCGCCGTTTCGGTCGCACCCTCCGCCTGCCGCACGGGCGCAGCAGCGGCCACCGGCGTGAGCCGGGGGGCAAGAGATGCAGGCTTGAAGCCGACTGGATCCACCATGTCTGCGACCCTTTTTCTGCGGACAACCGCAAAAACGACGCTTTGTCGGAGAGCTTTAGGAAAAAAATGCGCGGGCGGCGATTTTTTCGCCAGCGCGTGTGGTCCGCCACAAGGGAAAGGTTCGCGCCGCGCCAGACACGGCAAGGCGTTTGACGATCCAGCCCGTCGCTCCGTCACCATCCCCGTATCCGGTCAGGTGCTGCCTACTGAACACGAGTCCAGCGATCGGCCCCGGACAGCCTTTCAGCCTTCAGGCCGCCCGGTCGTCTGCGCCATCGATCCCCAGCATCGCCCGGATGCGCCAGGCATCGGCCGCCCAGTTGGTGCCTTGCGAAAAGGGGACCGATGCCAGGCGCGGCGTGTCCTCCAGCCAGGGGAACAACTCGCGCTCCTCATGATCCAGCCGGTCGATGACCTCGGCGATGCGCAGCCGCACCGCGACCGCATAGCTGCGCCAGTCACTGAGCACGACATCGGGTGGGAAGCGCCGGGTGTGCGACGCGAACTTTTCATAATCGGCTGTCGTGGAATGGCAGAAGCGCTCGGCCGCCGCGCGTGCATCGGGTGCGGCGTGCAGGCGCAGGCGTGGGTAGATCATGCGATCCTTGAGGGTCAGGGTTCTCAGCAGCGCCCGGCAGAACCGCCAGCGCGTGTCGTTCAATCTGTCAATGTCTGGCGGATCGGGTTGCCGCGCGATGGCCGCCATCTCTTCGGCGCATGCGCGCAAACGGCGATGTTCGGCAAAGAACTGATCGAGATTGGACACGATGAAACGGCTTTCATGCTCCGGGGCGACAGGACGGCAGCGCCGCGATGCCGGGACAGGCTGGCGCACCGTCCTTTTGTCTTTTAGGGCGCGGGGATGGTTAGAGGTCAGGAAACCAGTAGAAATACGTTACGTCACGCACCACTCGCGGTAACGCGATGAGCGCGACGCGCCTGATCCTCGGCCTCGACCCCGGCCTCGGCACCACCGGCTGGGGCCTGATCCGCGCCGAAGGCAATCGCCTGAGCCATGTCGCGAACGGCCAGCTCAAGACCGATGCCAAGGCGGCGCTGCCCCAAAGGCTGGCGCATCTCGACGCGATGCTTGCCGCGCTGGTCGCCGATCACGCCCCCGATGGCGCGGCGGTCGAGGAGGTGTTCGTCAACTCCAACCCGCAATCGACGCTGAAACTTGGGCAGGCGCGGGGCGTGGTCATCTGTGCCGTCGCCCGCGCCGGCCTCGACGTCGGCGAATATGCGCCGCGCCTGGTCAAAAAGGCGGTGGTCGGCACCGGCACCGCCGAAAAGGCTCAGGTCCACGCGATGATCGCCCGCCTGCTCCCCGGCACCAAGATCGCCGGAGCCGACGCCGCCGATGCCCTCGCGGTCGCGATCTGCCACGCGCATCATCTGGCGAGCGCGCGCCGGATCCCCTGACCAGGCGGCGATCGGGCTAATGGCTATTCGAAGGTTGCACCCGCGTCATCGACAATGCCCTGGCGTAATGCCCATGCGCCGCGCACGCCGTTGATCACGACGATCAGCAGAACGATGTTCACGACCAGTCCCGGGATGCTGAAGACGATCAACTTTCCCAGGAGTTCGAGGATCAGCCACGCCACCGCAACGCTACCCCAGAACGCGCCCTTTCCGTTGCGCAGCCGCAGTCCGGCAACGACGAACAGGCCGATCGCGACCAGCGCAATCAGGCCCGTGGCGCCTCGCTCGCCCATGTCCGACGTCATCCCGCCGAAGAACAGGCCGCTGATCGCGGTCAGCACGGCGGCGATGAAACAGGCATAGGCGCCATTGCTCGCCGCGCCCAACGCGCCATCTTCGGTCGTCAGATCGATGTTCCAGAACGCCATGATATGATTTCCCCCAGAAATTCCCCGCGCTCGAGCCTAACGATTGATTTCCCACGCGCAATCCTCTGCTGCTCCGCGCCCAGCCCGTCGAAGTGCCGCAGTCCCACCCAGCACAGTGCCGTAGTGACCGGCGTGCGTCTTTCCGCTTTCCTACAACAGCCCGTTCCGCTTATGTACCAGTGGGGGCGGACGCGGCGGGTTCCAAGCTCCGGGTCATGAGCGGCACAAAACACCCGCGATAGTGTAAAGCGAGTGTAAACTTAGGATTTGGCACACCGGCATGATTGCGCATTTGAACGGCCACCTTGCCGCTACCGGCATCGACCATGCGGTGATCGACGTGAATGGCGTCGGCTATCTGGTCGGCGCGTCGGCGCGGACGCTGGCGGCGCTCGGCGCGATCGGTGCGTTCGTCACCGTCCACACCGAAATGCTGGTCAGCGAAGATTCGATCCGCCTGATGGGCTTTGCCAGCGCCGAGGAGCGCGACTGGTTCCGCCTGCTTACCGGCGTGCAGGGGGTGGGGGCAAAGGTCGCGCTCGCGATCCTCTCGATCCTCTCGCCGGCCGAGATCCAGACCGCCATCGCCCGCGCCGACGCCGCGATGGTCGCGCGCGCCAATGGCGTCGGCCCGAAACTGGCGCAGCGGATCGTCAACGAACTGAAGGACAAGGCCGGCGGCATCGCGATCGGCGGCGGCACGCCAGGCGCGGCGGCACCGGCCGGCGGCGCGGCGAACGACGCGGTCTCGGCCCTGCTCAACCTCGGCTTCAAACCCGCCGAAGCGAGCAACGCGGTGAACGCGGCGAGCGACGAACTCGGCCCGACTGCGACGCTGGACGCGCTGGTGCGGCTGGCGTTGCGGAAGGCGGCGAAGTGAAGTGGGCGATACTTAGCGGGCTGATCGCATGCAGCCTTGCCTCACCTGCATTCGCATGTCGCGTCGAGGAGCATACGCTGTCTCAGGATCGACCGCTCCCGCGACCGGGGGAGACGGTTTTGCTGCTTGAAGTCGAAGAGGTCCTGGTCCGCAGCTCAGGCGGGACCACACCGATCGCCTTTCGTATGCGCGTCTTGAGGGGGAGCCGCAGCTTGCCCCGCGGGCGCCGCATCACCGTTCCTGCTCCGAATTGGCAGGGTTGCGTCTCTGCGATGGGAGTACCCGACCGAAATGGTCGTATCCGTGGCTATGCGAGCGTTCGACCGATGGTCGGCAGAGCCGGTGTCTTTGAGATTCCTCGCTCGCCGCCAGCCAGCGTGGGGCGCTTGGGGCATTGCCTGGATTCGCCGCAAAGCTGTGTCTGGCGTCGAGTGCGTTTCAGCGAAAGAGAACCGGAACCCCAGTCACAGCATCATGGAATGGGCCTAGGCAAATGACCGACCCTGACCGCATCCTCACCGCCTCCCGCCGCCCGGAGGACATCGACGCGGCGCTGCGCCCCAAGTCGCTCGACGAATTCGTCGGCCAGCGTGCGGCGCGCGATAACCTGCGCGTGTTCATCGACGCTGCCCGCCAGCGCGGGGATGCGCTCGATCATGTGTTGTTCTTCGGCCCGCCGGGGCTGGGCAAGACCACGCTGGCGCAGATCATCGCCAAGGAAATGGGTGTCGGTTTCCGCGCCACGTCCGGCCCGGTGATCGCCAAGTCGGGCGATCTCGCCGCGCTGCTCACCAATCTCGAGGATGGCGACGTCCTGTTCATCGACGAGATTCACCGCCTCGCCCCTGCAGTCGAGGAGGTGCTCTATCCCGCGATGGAGGACCGCGCGCTCGACCTGATGATCGGGGAGGGGCCGTCGGCGCGCAGTGTGCGCATCGATCTGCCGCGCTTCACTTTGGTCGGTGCGACGACGCGGCAGGGGCTGCTGACGACGCCGCTGCGCGATCGCTTCGGCATCCCCGTGCGGTTGCAATTCTACACGGTCGAGGAACTGACCCGCGTCGTCACCCGCGCCGCCGCGCTGCTCGACCTTGGCATTGCCGAGGATGGTGCGGCGGAGATTGCGCGGCGTTCGCGTGGCACCCCGCGCATCGCCGGGCGGCTGCTGCGCCGGGTGCGGGACTTTGCCAATGTGGCGGGGGAGGCAGTGGTGCACGCCCGCGCCGCCGATGCCGCGCTCACCCGGCTTGAGGTCGACGCGCTCGGCCTCGACGCGATGGACCGGCGTTACCTGACGATGATCGCCGACATCTATCGCGGCGGTCCGGTCGGCGTGGAGACGCTCGCCGCGGGCCTGTCCGAACCGCGCGACACGATCGAGGAAGTGATCGAGCCCTATCTGATCCAGATCGGCATGATCGCCCGCACCGCGCGCGGCCGTTGCCTGAATGCAGCGGGGTGGAAGCATCTCGGCCTCAACCCGCCCGCCGGATCGCAGGACGGATTGT
>CAYMUJ010000025.1:25335-31158 GCA_964393565.1 uncultured Stakelama sp.
GCGGGGTGGAAGCATCTCGGCCTCAACCCGCCCGCCGGATCGCAGGACGGATTGTTTGACGGGTGACGACGCAAGCCGTCACTCTGTCCAATCAACTGAAAATTTCGGGCGCGTCATAATCCGGCGCACCATCGCCGCGGCGCGGGTCGAAACCATAGCTGTTCTCGCCTCGCGTTCCCGGTAGAAAGCCGAAGACGAGGGTAAAGATAAAGCCGAGATACGGGATGATCGTCAGCAGGTAGAGCCAACCGCTCTTGTCACTGTCATGCAGGCGGCGGACCATCACGGCGATACCGGGGATGATCGATGCGAGGACCCAGAGCAGCATCGGGATCATCGCCACGGTGAAAGCGCTATCGCCTGAATCGTCGAGTTGTGCGGCGCCACTGAACATGCCGCCAGCAAACGCCAGCAGCACCAACACCACATAGAAGATGATGACGAACAACCAATATTCGGTGCGCGTCGAACGCCCGCTGAAATCGGCATAATGCCGCCACGGCCGCAATATCTTGTCCAAGATCATGTCCCCCTGCTGTGCGGCGAATATCCTAACCGACTTGGCGCACTTGGCAATCAGGCGCGAACCGTCGCGATTGCGCGTCCCACCCGCGCGCGCATCTCGATCACGGCGCGCAGGCGCGCGGCGAGCAGAGCGGTGCCGCTGACCTTGCGCTGGACGAAGAGCAGTTCGGATCGCGGCAGGTGCCAGCTCGACCGGTCGGCGGCGATGTCGCCAACGTCGCGGCGGATCGACTGGAGGAACGCGCGGTCGGCAAAGTCGAATTCGGGTCCGCGCTCCAGTTCGGTCAGGATCGCATCGACCATCGATGCGATCAGTGCCGGGTGTCGCTCCCGCGCGCGCTGCCCCATGAAGCCGGAATCGACCGCCGCCTGTTCGGTGGCCACGCGGTCGCCCGACAATGCCGTGCCCAGCAACAGCCGATAGCCCGCGATCAGCTCGGGCGAGATCCGCCGCGCCGCACCGAAATCGAGCAACACGATCCGCCCGCTCTCCGGCTGGTAGCGGTAGTTGGCGAAATTGGGGTCGGTCTGCATCACGCCAAAGCGGAACAGCTCGTCCAGCACCAGATCGATCAGCAGCGCGGCGACGCGGTTGCGTTCATCCTGCGTGGCCGTCTCGATGCTCTCGATCGGACGACCCGCGACGAAGTCCATCGCCAGGATATGGTCGGTGGTCAGCGCCGGATCGCCGCGTGGCACGATGAATTCGGGCCGGTCGGCGAGCATGTCGCCATAAAGCGCCAGCATCTCCGCCTCGCGCCGGTAATCGGCCTCTTCATGCAGCTGAACCTTCGCATCCGCCAGCAACGGGGCGATGTCGATGCTGTCAGGGAGCAGGCGTGACAGGCGCAACAGGGTCGCGACATTGTCGACATCGGCGTCGATGCTGTCGGCGACGCCGGGGTACTGGACCTTGATCGCCAGCATCCGCCCGTCCTGCGTCTCGGCGCGGTGCACCTGACCGATCGATGCGGCGGCGATCGGGGTGGCTTCGAACCGGCGAAAGCGGCGGCGCCAGTCCGGCCCCCATTCGGCCTTGAGCCGCTGATCGAGCTGGGCGGGCGGCATATGCTGGGCGCGGTCACGCAGCCGCGCCAGGATCGCGCCCAGCTCGGGCGGCAACAGGTCCCCGCTGTCGAGCGACAGCATCTGCCCCAGCTTCATCGCCGCGCCGCGCAGATTGGCGAGCTGTGCGGTCAGCTTCTCGGCATTGGCGGGGGTCAGCATCAGGTCGGACAAGGCCGGGCGCTCGCCCGCCGCGATCTTCATGACGCCATCGCGCGCGACATTGGCGGCAACCCCTGCTGTCAGCCGCGCAAAGCCGCCCAGCCGGGCCAGTCGCCCGCGCGGCACGCGCCGGCCGGGACCGGACTTCAACCCATCATCGCTCATAGATTGCACATCGGGCCATGCGTCCATCGGCACGACCTGTACCTTGGACCATGCGCGCCGGAAGTGAGGTTCAGTATCCCGCCTCGATTGCAATGCGGATCGCGTCGGCGCCAGTGCGGCATCCCAGAACCTCGAACATCGCGGCGCGGTGCATCTTTACCGTCCGCTCGGTGATGCCCAGTTCGTGCGCGATCTGCTTGTTCAGCCGTCCCGCCGCCATGCCCAGCAGGACCGCCTTTTGCCGCGCCGATAGCTTTTCGACCTGCGCCCGCGCCGATGATGGCGGTGCGGCCTCAGGAACGGGCCCGCGCACCTCGACCTGCGAACCAAGGAAGTAACGCAGATCACCGCGATCGTCGAAGATCGGGGCGACCATCACCGCGTTGCGGAACGGTGTGCCGTCCTTCTTGTAGTTCAGAATCTCGACCAGCACAGTCCGGCGCGCTGTAATCGCCATGCGGATTTCGTTTGTCAGTTCGGGTTCGGTCCCCGGACCCGCCAGAAAGCGACAGTTCCTGCCGATAATTTCATCGCGCGGATATCCGGTCAGCGTGACGAACGCATCATTGCACTCGATAATGGGCGTGTCGGGCAGATGCGGATCGCTGATGACGGCGGCCACGGCGCTTCCGGCGATCATCTCGGACGGTGACATGCCGACCTCATGCCAGCTTGGTGGGCTCAGCGCAAACCTGCACCTCTGGCCATGTTGTATGCCGCGTTAACCGGAAGGATTGTGGCGCCAGATCAAGGAGGCGCCGATGAACTATTATGCACCGCGTGAGGACAATTCCGGCGCCTCGCCCCATGTCAGCGAAGAGGATGCGCGGGAGGCCGTGCGCACGCTGTTGCGCTGGGCTGGCGACGACCCCGACCGAGAAGGGCTGCGTGACACCCCCGATCGCGTCGCCCGCGCCTATCGCGAATATTTTGAAGGGTATGAGCAGGATCCGGCCGCGATGCTCGCCCGCACCTTTGGCGACAGTGGCGGCTATGACGAGATGGTGGTGCTGAAGGACATTCCCTTCAACTCGCATTGCGAACACCATATGGCCCCGATTATCGGCAAAGCGGCAGTCGCCTATCTGCCGCGCGAGCGCATCGTCGGCATCTCAAAGCTCGCTCGCGTGGTCCATGCCTTCGCCCATCGCCTGCAGGTGCAGGAGCGGCTGACCGTTCAGATCGCGCAGTGCATCATGGACACGCTCAACCCCCATGGCGTCGCCGTGGTGATCGAAGCGCAGCATGGATGCATGACATGCCGCGGCGTCCGCACGCCGGGTGTCGGCATGGTGACCAGCAAGCTGCTGGGCTGTTTTCTTGAGGATCGCTCCAGCCGGGCGGAGCTGCTGGCGCTGCTTGGTTACCGATGAGCTGTTCGATCGCAATCGTCGGGGCCGGGATCAGCGGGCTCGCCTGTGCACGCGCATTGCGCCATCATGGGCACCACGTCACCCTGTTCGACAAGGGGCGTCGTCCCGGCGGTCGTGCCTCCAGCCGCGAGCAGATCATTGGCGAACACCGTTTCGCGTTCGATGTCGGCGCGCAATATTTCACCGCACGGCACCCGGATTTCCTGGCACAGGCGCGGCGGTGGGAGCAGCGCGGCATCGCGGCGCGCTGGCAGGCGGCTGGCCCGGACGCCTGGGTCGGGGTTCCGGCCATGGCGACGATCGTCGCCGACCTGGCGGCTGATCTAGATGTCCACTGGTCGCGCCATGTGCACAGTGTCGCGCGCCGCTCAGGCAGCTGGACGCTGACTCTGGCCGAGTGGGCGACCGGCCCGTTCGATGCGCTGGTGCTCGCTATGCCGGCCGAGCAGGTTGCTGCACTTGCCGGAACACAGGATTTCATGCTGGCCCGCCGCGCGGTTCAATCGCCTTCGCATCCGTGCTGGGCGGCGATGGTTGCATTCGACGCTCCGCTGCCCGTGGCCGCCGACGTGCTGCGCGATATCGGCCCGATCGCCTGGGCTGCCCGTGATTCCGCCAAGCCTGGGCGTGACGGAGGGGAGGCATGGGTGCTGCATGCCAGCAGTGACTGGTCCACCGCCCATCTCGACCTTACGCCAGAGGCAGCCGCCGAACAGCTCAGCACCGCGTTTCTCAGTCAGTTGGCCCTGTCGACACAGCCGCTCTCGGCGCGCGCGCATCGCTGGCGCTACGCGCTGTCGTCTCCCGGCAGTGACGGCGCATATTGGAACGCGCAGCTCAGCCTCGGCGCATGTGGCGACTGGCTGCTGGCCCCCCGCCTCGAATGCGCCTGGCTGTCCGGTCGCCTGTTGGCCGCGCAGATCGCGGACAGCATCGCTCTGTACAATCCGCCCACCGCCAACTTTGGTTGAGCGCCGGTGGGGGATCGCCTGTCGGTTAGCGTCGTTCCCTACAGCCCGTCGACCGCCTTGCTGACCAGGATGTTCACCGCAACGCGACGGTTCTGCGCCTTGCCTTCCTCGGTCATGTTGTCCGCCAGCGGATCGGCCTCGGCCATGCCGGTCGGGGTCAGCATGCGATAGGGCTTCCACCCGCAGGCCTGCTGCAGGTGATTGACCACCCGGCTCGCGCGCTTTTCGCTCAGCTCCTGATTGAGCTCTTCCGGTCCGGTCGCGTCGGTATAGCCGACCACGAGCAGCAGCGCGTTCTCCATTGCGTTCGCCTGATTCGCCGCGTTGCACAGCTCTGCCTTGGCCTGCGCGCTCAGCACCGCCTTGCCGGTGTCGAAGTTCACATTGGTCGTGCCCTTGACGTTATACTGGTCGATATCGGCGACCCGCCCCTTGAGCGCTTCGGTAGCGGCGGTCTGCTCGGCAAAGCCCTGGCTGGTGCCGCTGCGGATCATCGCAGCGGTCTTGAGGTCCTTGTTGGCGAGCTTCACCTGCGCTGCGACCAGCCCGCCGCCGAACTGGCGCGTCTGCACGCTCACCGGCAGCCCGTTGAGCAGCGCGTCGCTGCCCCGCTTGGTCCGTCCGAGTCCCAGAAACCCGCCGGTCGAGCGGATCCGGGTTTCCGCGCTCACCGCGATCAGGGTGGGCGTCCCATCCGCCGTCGTCACCTGAATCTGATTGCCGCGCCGCGCCGAGATCATCCCCTCGACGTCCGGCCCGGCAGGCAGCTCCGCCAGCGGCGGCAGCGGTGCGCCCGCGATCGTGACCTGCTCGGCCGATTGCGGCGGCGTTTCCTGCGCGACCAGCGCGGTCGGCGCGGTGGCAGCGAGCAGGGCGGTGAGGGCGAGGGCGCCGGAATGGATGGAACGCATGAACATACTCCTGAAACTGGTCAGCCCGTTACGGGCTGCGGAGCAAAGTCTGCGTTTCGGCAAAGGTTCCGGAGCTTGTCGCGGAACCCGGGCGGGCGGTGCGATCCGCGCGGTGTGTTGAGGAACCAACACCCACAAAAGAAAAGCGCCGGGGTTTCCCCCGGCGCTTCCACTTAGTCGGATCTGATTACCCTCAGGCCGCCTTCGCGCGGCTCTGGCGCTTGCGCTCGTGCGGGTCGAGGTAGCGCTTGCGAAGGCGGATCGTCTTCGGGGTCACCTCGACCATCTCGTCATCGTCGATATAGGCGATCGCCTGTTCCAGCGTCATCTTCTTCGGCGGGGTCAGGCGGATCGCGTCGTCCTTGCCCGACGAACGGATGTTGGTCAGCTGCTTTGCCTTCATCGGATTGACCTCCAGGTCATCCGGCTTGGCATTTTCGCCGATGATCATGCCTTCATACAGCGCCTCGCCATGACCGACGAACAGGATGCCGCGATCCTCCAGGCTGTTGAGCGAATAGGCATTCGCCTCGCCCGACCCGTTGGAGATCAGCACGCCGTTCTTGCGGCCTTCGATCACGCCCTTGTGCGGGCCGTATTTCTCGAACAGGCGGTTCATGATGCCGGTGCCGCGCGTGTCCGACAGGAACT
>CAYMUJ010000026.1:0-1136 GCA_964393565.1 uncultured Stakelama sp.
TGGCTGACGCCGTGGCGGAAGAAGGCTTCCTGCTGCTTCACGATCTCGGACGCGACCTTGATGATCGTGCGCTGACGCTGGTCGAGTGCTTTCACCAGCCAGTTGGCGCTGGCGAGCATGTCGCACAGCCACGCCTTGCTCGTCTTGTCCTGCGGCCCGGCCGATACTTCGGTGTAATAGGCGCGGTTGACCAGCACGCGCGGAAGGGTGGCGCTGTTGAGCTCGACCGCCCAGGCCGTGCCGCGCTGCGCCACGAAGATGTCGGGCGTCACCGCCGGCACCGCCTCCCCGCCATAGCGGCAGCCGGGCTTGGGATCGTAGCTGCGCAGCTCGCGGATCATGTCCGCCATATCCTCGTCATCGACGCCGCAGATGCGCTTCAGCCGCGCCAGCTCGCCGCGCGCGAGCAGGTCGAGATTGGCGATCAGCGCCGCCATGCAGGGATCGTAGCGATCCGCCTCTTTCGCCTGCAGCGCGAGGCATTCGGCCAGGTCGCGCGCGCCGACACCCGTCGGGTCCAGCGTCTGGATCAGCGCCAGCACCGCCTCCACCCGCGCGAGCGGCACGCCGAGCCGGGTGGCGATGTCGAGCAGCGAGGCGGTGAGATAGCCGCACTCGTCGATCTGGTCGATCAGATGCTGGGCGATGAACAGGTCCGCGCCGTCGATCACCGCCCCGATCTGCGCCGTCAGATGCTCGGCAAGGCTGAGGTCGGGGGAGGAAAAGCTGTCGAAATCGGGGCCGTCCTCGCCGCCGGACCCGGTGCCGGCCATGCCCAGCCCGCCATCGAGCCCGCCGACCGAATCGGCAGCGCTGTCATGATGAAAGGTCTCGGCGGTCAGGTCGACGTCGAGCGCGGCTTCGCCGGTTGCGTCGCCGGACGAGATCAGTTCGCTCGAATCCGCCGGGCCATCGCGTTCGATAAGCGGTTCGGACGGCTCGCCGGGATCGGCAACATCGCCGCGCTCGTCATCGCCGCGTGCGGCATCGAGCAGCGGGTTTTTCTCAAGCTCCTCGGCGATGAACGTCTCGATCTCGAGGTTCGACAGCGCGAGCAGCTTGATCGCCTGCTGCAACTGCGGCGTCATCACCAGCGATTGCGACTGGCGCAGATCGAGGCGCGGCGCGAGGCTCAT
>CAYMUJ010000026.1:1236-30716 GCA_964393565.1 uncultured Stakelama sp.
GCGTCATCACCAGCGATTGCGACTGGCGCAGATCGAGGCGCGGCGCGAGGCTCATCTTGTTTGTTCAGGCGGCACCGGCCCGCTCCCCCACCCGGCCACCCATAGGATGCTGTCGCTGAGTGGCCGGGTGGGGGAGCGGGCCGGTGCCGCAATCCAAAGTCACAGCGAGAAGCCCTCTCCAAGGTAGAGGCGACGGACATTGGCGTCGGCGACGAGATCCTCCGGCGACCCGGCGAACAACACGCGACCGTCATAGATGATCGAGGCACGATCGACGATGTCGAGCGTTTCGCGGACATTGTGATCGGTGATCAGCACGCCGATGTTGCGCGTCTTCAGCTCCTTCACCAGATCGCGGATGTCGGCGATCGAGATCGGGTCGATGCCCGCGAAGGGTTCGTCGAGCAGCATGATCGACGGGTCGGCGGCGAGTGCACGGGCGATTTCGGCGCGGCGGCGCTCACCGCCCGACAGCGCCATTGCCGGCGCATCGCGCAGCCGCGTCAGGCCGAATTCGTCGAGCAGCTTTTCCAGCTTGCCCTCGCGCGCGGCCTTGTCCGGTTCGGACAGTTCGAGCACGGCGGAAATATTCTTCGCCACCGACAGCCCGCGGAAGATCGACGTTTCCTGCGGCAGATAGCCAAGGCCCAGGATCGCGCGGCGATACATGGGCAGCGGGGTGATATCATGCCCGTCGAGCATGATGCGCCCGGCATCGGGCTTCACCAGCCCCATCACCGAATAGAAACAGGTCGTCTTGCCCGCGCCGTTCGGGCCGAGCAGCCCGACCACCTCACCGCGCCCGACCGTGAGCGACACGTCGGACAGGACGACGCGCTTGTCATAGGATTTGGCGATGGAGACCACGGCCAGCCCGGATGCGGGCGGATTGCCCGCGTCGACGGCTTCGGGTTCCAGTGTCTCGACGTCTGCCATGCTGCCTTTCCTGATCGCAGGAGATGCTTAGCGAATCCTCACCATCCAGTCACTTGGCAAGTTTTATGCATGGATGCAGGCGACGATCCGCCCCGATGGTCCGGTCAGTTGCGTTCGGGAACCGTGAAGCGCCCGGTGACGCGACCGCCGGAGCGGACGACCGTGCCGTCCGGGGCGCGGCTGGTGCCGACGCCCGACCCGTCGATCGACGCACGCCCGCTATCGAGATCCAGGGTCAGCCGCCCGCCGCTGACGGTATTGCCGCCCTGGGTCAGGCTGACATTGCCGAGCATGGTGATGACGCGGCGGTTGATGTCGTACACGCCATATTGCGCGCGGGCCGACTGGTCGGGCCGGGTCACGGTGACGCCGCCCGAGGCATCGAAGCGCGTTGCGGCGGGCGATCCGTCGATGATCTGGCCGCTATAGCTGACGGTGACCCGCGCTGCGTTGAGCGTCAGATTCGCCTGGGTGATCTTGACCCCGCCCGACAGGATCGCGCGGTTCGCGCGATCATCCAGTTCGATGCTTTGGGCGTCGAAATCGATCGGCGCGCTCGAGTCATGGCGCGACTGACCGACCGCTGCGCCGCCGATCAGGGCGGTGGTGACAAGGGCCGCAGAGGCGGCAATCAGCAGGGGGCGGGGCGCACGAGCCATGATGTCACCTATTTGCGCGCTTGGGATCGATCCGCAAGCGGGCATTGCCCTCTATTTTTACCGTCCGCTTGTCGAGGTCGGCGGTCATCTTGTCGCCGCTGAAGTTGCCGAGCGGGGTGCTGCCATCGACATTGCCGGTCCCGGTGAGCTGGCGCGACTTGAGATCGATGGTCGAATCGCGCGTGTCGAGACGGTATCCGTCGGAGGTGCGGAACTGGATCGGGCCGTCGATCGCGACCTGTTCACGCTCCATGTCGTAACGGCCCTTTTCGGCCTTCACCTGGGCCGGGCCGTCGGACAGCTGGATCCCGGCGGTCAGGTCGTTGAGCTGGACCACCGGCTCGGCCGAACTTTTCTGGACCGCCGATCCGGCCTGAAGCACGAAGGCCTGCCCCTTCGCATCAGCGCCGCGATAGCGCGCGGACTGGATGCGCAGCCGCTCGCTCGCGACATCGACCTTATTCTTGTCGAGCATGAACGACACGTCGCCGCCCATGAACAGCGGCGCCGTCACCAGAAACGCGCCGAGCACCCCGATCCCGGCGGGCAACACCGCGAGCAGCGTGCGCACGATATGGTCATGGCTGCTGCCAGGCCGCGCCCAATGCTTGCGCCGCGAGCGTTCCTGGACAGCGATTTCAGACATTTTCTGTTGCACCTTCGGTGGAGCGGCACCGGCGTTCCCGAAGCCGTGACCCAAACTCACACATGCGCGAAAATATCCGTCTCCGGCCATCCCGCGAGATCGAGATCGGCGCGGTGCGGCAGGAAGTCGAAGCATGCCTGCGCCAGCACCGTCCGCCCTTCACGCGCCAGCCGGCGATCCAGTTCCTCCCGCATCGCGTGGAGATAGCGCACGTCGGACGCGGCATATTCCTTTTGCGCGTCGCTCAGCACCGGCCCGCCCCAGTCGGACGATTGCTGCTGCTTGCTGATTTCCTGACCGAGCAGTTCGCGCACCAGCTCCTTGAGGCCGTGACGGTCGGTGTAGGTACGCACCAGGCGCGACGCGGTCTTGGTGCAATAGACCGGCGCGGCGGTGACGCCGAGATAATGGCGGATCGCGGCCAGATCGAAGCGCGCGAAATGGTAAAGCTTCACCCGCGCGGGATCGGCGAGCAGCGCGCGCAGATTGGGCGCGGCATAGTCGCTGCCCGGGCCGAACCGCACCAGATGCTCGTCACCGCCGCCGTCGGACAGCTGGACCAGACACAGGCGATCGCGCGGGGTGATCAACCCCATCGTCTCGGTATCGACGGCGATATCAGCGCCGGGGGCGAACACGCCCTCGGGCAAATCTTCTTCATGCAGGTAAACGGCCATTACCCGCGCCTAGCCGGTTCTGGCTTAACGCTCAATAACCGCGCGCGTCAGGCAGTGCCGTCGCCCGCACGCTTTTCGGCACGACGCCGCGAGGCCATGTTGAGCACCTCGACCAGCGCCGAGAAGGCCATGGCGGCGTAGATATAGCCCTTGGGCACATGCACGCCGAAGCCGTCGGCGATCAGCACCGCGCCGATCATCAGCAGGAAGCCGAGCGCGAGCATGACCACGGTCGGGTTGCGCTTGATGAAATTGGCGAGCGGGTCGGCGGCTGCCAGCATCACCGCGACGGTCACCAGCACCGCGACGAACATGATCACGATCTCGTCGGTCATGCCGACCGCGGTCAGGATCGAATCGACCGAGAACACCATGTCGAGCAGGATGATCTGGAAAATCGCCGATCCGAAATTCATCGTCGCGACCTGCTTCTTGTCGAGCACCGCATGGTCGGTCGGCACCGGATCGATCGTGTGGTGGATTTCCTTGGTCGCCTTCCACAACAGGAACAGGCCGCCGGCGATCAGGATCAGGTCACGCCAGGAAAAGGCGGTTTCGAAGCTCGGCTCCCCGGTCGGGCCGACTGCGCCCTGAATGCCCAGATCGAACACCGGCGCGGTCAACGAGACAATGACGAAGATCATCGACAGCAGCAGAACGCGCATCACCAGCGCCAGCCCGATGCCGATTCGCCGTGCCTTTTGCTGCTGATGCTCAGGCAGCTTGTTGGTCAGGATCGAGATGAAGATCAGGTTGTCGATCCCGAGCACCACCTCCATCACGATCAGGGTGACGAGGGCGGCCCAGGCGGCCGGGTCGACGATCAAAGCTGCGATATCCATGTCGCCTCTCTGCCGTTGTCGATGCAGTCGCGCAAGTATCCGTCGAAACGGTGGCAAAAGCGCGACGAAAATGTTCGCGCTGTCGATCGAACTCGTCTATGTCCTGTTCCATAGGCGTGTCGCGAACGCCGGAAAGCCTGCGTCTTCGTCCGACGTCAGGTCTTCGATTTCGAATTGGGCGAACCGGGAAGACGAACAGGGCAATGAGTTTTGATCGAGGGCGCCGCGGCGAGCGCGGTGGACGTGGCAGAGACAAGCGCGACGGCTTCGGCGACGATAACTTCTACGGCGGCGGCGGCGGCGGTTTCGACGGCGGCGGCTTCGGCGGCGGCGATCGATTCGGCGGCGGCGGTGGTCGTGGCGGTTTCGGCGGCGGCGATCGCTTCGGCGGCGGCGGTGGCGGCTATGGCGGCGGCGGCGGTGGCGGTGGCTATCGCGGCGGTGGTGGCGGCGGCGGCTTTGGTGGCGGTGGCGGCGGTGGCCGCGGCATGCCCCCGCAGGTCGTTGGCGAAGGCACCGGTGTCGTAAAATTCTTCAACGCACAGAAGGGCTTCGGCTTCGTTGTCCGCGATGACGGCGGCGAAGACGTGTTCGTGCACATCAGCGCAGTCGAGCAGGCCGGCCTGACCGGTCTGGCCGAGGGTCAGCCGCTGGGCTTCACTTTGGTCGATCGTGGCGGGCGCATCAGCGCGACCGACCTCAAGATCGATGGCGAGCCGATGCCGGTCGAGGATCGCGGTCCGCCGCGTGAGCGTGGCGATCGTCCCGAGCGTGGCCCCGGTGGCGGCGGCATGGGCGGCCCGCAGCGTCAGCTGACGGGTGAGAAGGCGACCGGCACGGTCAAGTTCTTCAACGCCATGAAGGGCTTCGGCTTCATCCAGCGTGACGATGGCCAGCCCGATGCGTTCGTGCACATCAGTGCGGTCGAGCGCGCCGGCATGCCGACGCTCAACGAAGGCGACCGGCTCGAGTTCGAGCTGGAAGTGGACCGTCGCGGCAAATACGCCGCGGTGAACCTGACGCCGCAGCAATAAGGAATTTCCCATGATCCGGCATGCCGGACGGGGGATCATCGCAGGGGCTGCCCTGGCCATTACGGCCGCGGCAGCCCCTGTCGTGTCCGGCCCCGCGCAGACCCAGACCGCGCCGGTCGCGGCAGAGGTTCCGGTCGAGGCCGCACGCATCCTCGCCACCTATCCGCACGACAGCAGCGCCTTTACCCAGGGGCTGTTCTTTGCCGATGGCGCGCTGTTCGAGAGCACCGGCCAGCATGGCGAATCGGTGGTGCGCGAAGTCGACCTGACCACCGGCAAGGCGAAACGCGAGACGCGGATCGACCCGCAATATTTCGGCGAGGGCAGCACCGGCTGGGGCAACACGATCGTCAGCCTGACCTGGCAACACGGCAAGGGCTTTCGCTGGGACCGCAAGACGCTGCGCAAGATCGGCGAGTTCAGCTATGCCGGCGAGGGCTGGGGCCTGACGCAGGACGGCAAGAGCCTGATCCTGAGCGACGGAACGCCCGAGCTGCGCTTTCTCGATCCCGTCACCTTCGCCGAGCAGCGGCGCATCACCGTGACCTATCAGGGCCGCCCGATCCGGCGGCTCAACGAGCTGGAATATGTACGCGGCGAGATTCTAGCGAACATCTGGCATCAGGATCTGATCGTGCGGATCGACCCGGCGACCGGGGTGATTCGCGGCATCCTCGACCTGCGCGAGCTCGCCGCTGCCGTACCGGTGCGCGATCCCGAAGCGGTGCTCAACGGCATCGCCTATGACGACACGAGCGGGAAGCTCTATGTCACGGGCAAGAACTGGCCGTCACTGTTCGAAATCGCGCTGCCCGGCGGGAAGTGATCAGCGCGGCACGGCGCGCGCCCGCCAGACGGCGAGCCAGTTGGTCGATCCGCGACATTCGCCCATCACGCGCTGTTCGGTCAGGCGGAAGCCGGTGCCGTCCCACACGAAGCTCTGCGCCGTGCCGCAGTCGCCCAGCCCGCGCCCCTTGGCAAAGCTGGTCAGTTCACCCGTCTTCGCATCGAAACCGGCATTGACCAGCATCGGCGGGCCGCCATTCTCGCCAAATCCGGTGGCGGTATCGAACCGGGCGATCTGTGCCTTGCCCGCGCGCACGACGTACGGGACCGAAGAGAAGTTATACGCCCCCGCCCCGCACGGCATCAGCACCAGCGTCGCCCCTCCACCCAGCGCAAAGCGTTCGAGATCGGGCAGCGAATCGGGGTCGTAATTCGACGCGCAGTCATATTGGCGCGACATGTGATCGCGCAGCGCGCGCGGCAAATTTGCCGGAGTGCCGGTTGCGCGGATGGCTGCAATCACCGGCAACGGCGCAGCGGCGGGGACCGTCGCGGCCCCGCGCGGCCCCTTTGCCACGGCGGCGGTAGTCGTCCCCGCCCTGCCCTGCTGCGCATCGATGAAGCGCAGCGATGCCGACGATCCCGCAAGCGAAACGCGCGCCACCGCCTTGCCCGACCGGTCGCGGACGAGGAGCGCCTTGCCGTTGACCATCGCATCGACCAGCGATTGCGCGGCCGCACCGACCAGCCGGTCGCCGCGCCACACCGCCGCTGCCCCCTCGATCTGGAACGTCACGCCGGCGGGGGCATCCTCCCCGAACAGTTCGACCACCCATGCCCCGGCCGGGCCAGCGGCACGGGTGACCGACAGCTGCCAATGGTCGTCGGGCCAGTCGGCGCTTTCCGTCTGCAGCGACGTCATCTCGCACCGCTGCACATTGTCGCAGGCAACGACCCAGTCGCCATAGGTGTTGATCGGCCCGAGCTGAGGGGCGGTCTGGGCGAAGGCGAGCGCGGCGAGGATCAGCATGGCACATATCCTAGCGGTTCGCGCGGCGACACGGTAGGAGGCACATGACAGTTTCGATGGAGACGATGATGAAAACACTTGGCGTGATCGGCGCGGGACAGATGGGGGCCGGCATCGCCCAGGTGTCCGCTCAGGCGGGCTATCGCGTGCTGCTGTCCGACATGGACGTCGAACGCGCCGAGAAGGGCAAAGCGGGGATCGCCAAGCAGCTGGCCCGCGCGGTGGAGAAGGAAAAGATCACTGCCGATGCGCGCGACGCGGCGCTCGCCAATATCGAATGCGTCGGCGGGACCGATGCCTTTGCCCCCTGCGATCTGGTGATCGAGGCGGCGACCGAGCGGGAGGAGATCAAGCGCAGCATCTTCACCAATGTCGGCAAGGTGCTGAGCGACACCGCGATCCTCGCCAGCAACACCTCATCCATCCCGATCACCCGGCTGGCGCAGGCTGCGCCCGATCCCGCACGCTTCATGGGCGTGCATTTCTTCAATCCGGTGCCGGTGATGGGCCTGATCGAACTGATCCGCGGCCTTGCCACCAGCGACGCGACCGTCGCCGCAGTCGAGGCATTCGGCAAGACGCTGAACAAGCGGATCGTCCATGCCAATGACGCGCCGGGTTTCATCGTCAACCGCGTGCTGATGCCGTTCCTCAACGAAGCGTGCTTTGCAGTCGGCGAAGGCGTGGCGACGATTCCCGATGTCGATGCGGCGATCCAGCTTGGCCTCAACCATCCGATGGGGCCGTTCACCCTGGCCGATTTCATCGGGCTCGACACCTGCCTCGAAATCACCCGCGTGCTGTTCGAAGGGACCGGCGACCCCAAGTTCCGCCCCGCCCCGCTGCTGATCAAATATGTCGAGGCGGGCTGGTATGGGCGGAAGACCGGGCGCGGCTTTTACGACTATTCGGGTGCGGAGCCGGTGCCGACGCGGTGATCACGCGAGGCTAAGTGGGCATCGACCACCTCGACCAGTTGCTCGAAGCTCTGGTCGGTGCCCTGCGTGCTCAAGGCGATATCGCCGAACCCCATTCCCTTGTTCAGCGCGGACAGTTTGCCGAGGGTTGATCGCGACGGATAGCGCTCGGGCGCATCCAGCCACAGGCACAGGAATTTCTGACTGTAAACCGAGCGCTGCTCCGCCTGAAGTATTGCGCTCCACGGGATAACTTCATCGGACCAGCGCCGCCACAGAATGCCCTTCTGATCGATCTCGATGACTGGTCCGGTACGGAAGAGCTGCTTGGCAATAGTCGCCGCGCAAGCGCCGAAGAACAGAATTGTGAACCAACCGAAAGCCCAGGTCATTGCAGGATCGCTCATACGGCGGCTGCTCGCGCTCTCCGGGTCTGCCACAAACCATATGCCAGCCGCGACGAAACCGATGGCAATCAGCAAAAGTCCCAGCGTTTTCCCCTCTGATACGCGCGCGACGAACCGTTCGCTCAAGGCAGCATCAGCCCCGCCAGCGCCGCGCTGAGCAGGTTTGCGAGGCTGCCGGCGAGCAGTGCCTTGATCCCCAGCTTCGCGATCATCGGGCGCTGGTTCGGCGCAAGGCTGCCGGTCGCGGCCATCTGGATCGCGATCGAGCTGAAATTGGCAAAGCCGCACAGCGCAAAGGTGATGATCGCGGTGCTGCGCGCACTCAAGCCCTGGGTTTCGCCAAGGTTGAGGAAGGCGACGAATTCGTTGAGCACCATCTTGGTGCCGAACAACCCGCCGGCCGCCGCCGTCTCGTTCCACGGAATGCCGACAAGGAACATGACCGGCGCGAAGGCGGTGCCGATGATCCCCTGAAAGGTCAGCTCGGGATAGCCGAACAGGCCGCCGACCGCGCCGAGCAGGCCGTTGGCGAGCGCGACCAGCGCCACGAACGCCAGGACCATCGCACCGACCGCGACCGCGATCTTGACGCCGGTCTGCGCGCCCATTGCCGCGGCCATGATGATGTTGGCGGCGCGCTCCTCGTCCACCTCATTCTCGACCGCGCGGATTACCGACGCCTCGCCATCGGCGAGCGCTGTATCTTCCGACGTCACCACAGGCTCGTCGGGCATCATGATCTTGGCCATCAGCAGCCCGCCCGGCGCCGCCATGAAGCTGGCGGCGAGCAGATACTGGATATTGATCCCCATCGCGGCATAGGCGGCGAGGATCGTGCCCGCGACGCCCGCCATGCCGACCGACATGATCGCGAACAGCTGCGACGGGGTGAGGCTGGCGAGATAGGGGCGGATCACCAGCGGCGATTCGCTCTGACCGACGAAGATGTTGGCGGCCGAACACAGCGATTCGACCTTGCTGACCCCGGTCAGCTTCTCGATCGCGCCGCCGATCCAGCGGACCAGGAACTGCATGATCTTGAGGTGGTAGAGCACCGAAACCAGCGCGGCGAAGAAGATGATGACCGGCAGCGCGGCAATCGCGAAGCTCTGGCCGCCGACTTCAGGCCGGGCGAGCGGGCCGAAGATGAAGTCGGTTCCGGCCTGCGCATATCCGAGCAGCGCCGAGACGCCTTTCGCCATCCCCTCGATCGCGGCGCGACCGGCGGGCACATAAAGGACGAGGAAGGCAATGCCCGCCTGCAGCGCAAAGGCCGGGCCGACCACCCGCAGCCGAATCGCGCGCTTGTTCGAGGAGAGCAGGAAGGCGATCGCGAGAATCGCGACGATGCCGAGAATGCCGATCGGAAGATTGTTCAACGAAAAGACCCCTTCGTGCCGCGTCTTGCGCGCAGCGTTCGGGATCGCACCATAGCGTGCGTTTCGGTCGCCGCTAGGGCGGATTCAGCTGCGCTGAATCGCGGCACCGCCCTCCGCAGCCTGTCCGTCGATGCTTCGCATCGCCGGAGCCTTGGGCTGCTCCGCCCGCTCCCCCACCCGGCCACCCATATCATGCTACCGCTGGGTGGCCGGGTGGGGGAGCGGGCCGGTGCCGCAACCGTTTCAGCCTTGCTGAAACGAACCCTAGACGCTTCCGTATCGCGTGAAACCGCGTTACGCAGCGCAATGACCACACCGGCTCCGCTGACGCGCTCGCTCTTCGTCCTTTCGATCTTTTACGGCGGCATGGTCTGCATCGCGGGCGTGCTGGGAAACAAGCAGGTGGCATTGGGGCCGCTGGCCGTGGAGGCGGGGATCTTTGCCTTCCTGCTGCTGGTCGCGGTGTCGAGCGCGATTGCGGAGCTGCATGGGCGGGTGACCGCGAACCAGCTGGTGCGGTTCGGCTTCATCCCGCTGCTCGTGTCGATGCTGCTGTCCTGGCTGGTCTGGACACTGCCCCCTTCGCCCAAGATGGGGCCGGAATATCGCGACGCGATCCAGCTGATCCTGGGGACCACGTGGCGCATCTGGGGCGCGGGCATCGTTGCCTATGGCGTGTCGCAGACGCTGAACGTCACCATCTTCAGCGCGATGCGCGGCGGCGAGGGGGGCAAGATGCTGTGGCTGCGCGCCGGGGTCGCGGGCATCCTCAGCCAGATCGTCGATACGCTGATCTTCATCACCCTCGCCTTTTACGGCGAATTCCCGATCGGCCCGCTGCTGATCGGCCAGCTGATTTCGAAGATCACGCTGTCCGCGCTGCTGGTGCCGGTGCTGATCTATGCCTTTGTTGCATTGGGACGCCATCTGGACCGGAACGCCCCCGCAGCCTAAGGGGCGCGGCATGACCGACCACGCTCCTGATCCCGCCATGCTGGCCAAGGCCGAGACACTGACCGACGCGCTGCCCTATATGCAGCGTTACAAAGGCAAGACGTTCGTCGTGAAATATGGCGGCCACGCGATGGGCGATCCCGAGCTGGCGCGCGATTTTGCCGAGGATGTCGTGCTGCTGAAAGCAGTCGGCATCAACCCGGTGGTCGTGCATGGCGGCGGGCCGCAGATCGGATCGATGCTCAAGCGGCTGGGCGTCGAATCGCAGTTCGTCGGCGGCCTGCGCGTCACCGATGCCGAAACCGCGCGGATCGCCGAAATGGTGCTGGCCGGATCGATCAACAAGGAAATCGTCAGCTGGATCAGCGCGGCGGGCGGCAAGGCGCTGGGCATTTCGGGCAAGGATTCGGGCCTCGTCACCGCGCGCAAGGTGCAGCGCGACGCCGCCGATCCGCTGCAGGGGATCGAGCGCCATGTCGATCTGGGGTTCGTCGGCGAGCCGGTTGCGGTCGACGCATCGGTGCTGACCACGCTGAGCGATCAGGGTTTCATCCCGGTGATCGCGCCGATCGCGCTGGGCGCCGACGGCCATACCTATAACATCAATGCCGACACGATGGCGGGCGCCATCGCGGGCGCGCTGGGCGCCGCGCGGTTTTTCCTGCTGACCGATGTCCCGGGCGTGATGGACAAGGACAAGAATCTGCTCACCGACCTCGACCCCGGCCGGATCATGGCGCTGAAGGCCGATGGCACGATCAGCGGAGGGATGATCCCCAAGGTCGAGACCTGCGTCGCGGCGGTCGATGCCGGGGTGGACGCCGCGGTCATCCTCGACGGACGCATTCCGCACGCCATGCTGCTGGAAATCTTCACGACGCAGGGCGCGGGCACCTTGGTCCACCGCTGAGCCGTCTTATATAGCCAGCACAGTTGCCGATATCCGCCATTTTCCGCTAGAAAAATGGCACAACACCGGAGGCCCGATTGGACCCGTTTCTGAACATGCTCTTCGGGATCGTGCAGATCCTGCTCAACGCACTGTGGTGGGTCATCGTCATCCAGGCGGTGCTGTCGATCCTGATCTCGTTCAACGTGATCAACACCTATAATGATTTCGTCAGCGCTTTGTGGCGCGGCCTGAACACGCTGACCGAGCCGATCTATCGCCCGATCCGCCGCATCCTGCCCGATACCGGCCCGATGGATTTCGCGCCGTTCGTGGTGCTGATCCTGATCGCGATCATCAACTATGCCGTGATCCCCAACCTCGCCATGGCGCTGGCCAGCCCGGCGGCGTGAGCCTGCCCTGGCGGGAAGCGCCGCCGGGCCTGATCATCGCCGTGCGCGCGACGCCGCGCGCGTCGAAGAGTGCGCTGCTGCCCGGCACGGCCGAGCATTTCGCCGCCCGCATCGCCGCGCCGCCGGTCGAGGGGGCGGCCAATGCGGCGCTGATCGAACTGGTCGCGAAGGCGTTCAGCGTAGCCAGGCGCGACGTGACGCTGATCGCCGGTGAGACTGCGCGGGTGAAACGCCTGTCGATTGCGGGCGATCCCGAGAGACTGGCGGGAATCGCCGCATCGCTCTATGGGGCCGGGCATGAGCGCTGAGATCATCGACGGCAAGGCATTCGCCGCCAACCTGCGTGCCCGGGTGGGCGAAGCTGCGGCAGCATTCGAAGCACAGGCGGGCCGCAAGGCGGGCCTCGCCGTCGTGCTGGTCGGCGAGGATCCGGCATCGTCGGTCTATGTCCGCAGCAAGGGCAAGGCGACGGTCGCCGCGAACATGGCGAGTTTCGAACATCGCCTGCCCGCCGATACCGATCAGGATACGCTGATCGCGCTGGTCGACCGGCTCAATGCCGACCCGGCAGTCGACGGCATCCTCGTACAATTGCCCCTGCCCCACCATCTCGATGAAGCCGCAGTGCTGCTGCGGATCAGCCCGGACAAGGATGTCGACGGGTTCCACCCGGTCAATGCCGGACGGCTGGCGACCGGACTGGACGGCTTCGTTCCGTGCACGCCCTATGGCTGCCTGATGCTGCTGCAGGATCAGCTGGGCGATCTGTCGGGCCTCGACGCGATCGTGATCGGGCGGTCGAACATCGTCGGCAAGCCGATGGCGGCGCTGCTGACCGCCGCCAATTGCACCGTCACCATCGCCCATTCGCGCACTCGCGACCTCGCCCATCATGTCGCGCGCGCCGACATCGTCGTTGCAGCGGTCGGGCGCGCGGGCTTCGTCAAGGGCGAGTGGCTGAAGCCCGGCGCGACGGTGATCGATGTCGGCATCAACCGCGTCGAGGGCGCGCTGGTCGGCGATGTCGAATTCGACAGCGCAACGTCGGTCGCGGGCGCGATCACTCCGGTTCCGGGCGGCGTCGGGCCGATGACCATCGCCTGCCTGCTGCGCAACACGCTGGTCGCGGCGTATCGCAACGCAGCGCTGGAGTTCGACGCCAGCATCCTGTGACCGCCACGTCCCGCCATCGCATCGCAATGCAGCAAATTCCCACTTGTGACGTTGTATCATAGCACTTAAGAAAGCGCGCAAATCCAGTTCAGGGAATTGCGTATCATGAAGTTCACCACCCTTCTGCTCGCCACGAGCGTGCTTGCCGCCCCCGCTTTGGCCCAGACCAGCGACCATGCCGAGCGCGACCGGTCGAGCCGCAACCCGGTGCATGGCGAGACGGTCGAGGAAGTGGTGATCAGCGCGCCGGGTATCGAGCGGCTCGACCTGCTCGCCGGTACGTCGGTGGTGACCGGCGACGAACTGGTGCGTGACATTCGCGGGCAGATCGGCGAATCGCTGACGCAGGTGCCGGGCGTTTCGGCAACCTCGTTCAGCCCGGGCGCCTCGCGTCCCGTGCTGCGCGGGTTCCAGGGTGAGCGCGTGCGCGTGCTGACCGACGGCCTCGGCACGCTCGACGTGTCCAACACCTCGACCGATCATGCCGTGTCGATCGAACCGCTGACGGCCGAGCGCATCGAAGTGCTGCGCGGCCCCGCTGTGCTGCTGTTCGGCAGCCAGGCGATCGGCGGCGCGGTCAACGTGCTCGACCGCCGCATCCCGCGCGCGGTGCCGGAGAATGGCTTCCATGTCGACGCGATCGGCGCCTATGGCTCGGCTGCGGACGAGCGCAGCGGCGGCGCGGCGGTGGACTTCGCGATCACGCCCCAGATCGTCGCGCATATCGATGGCAGCTATCGCAAGAGCGACGACCTGCGCGTCGGCGGCTATGTGCTGAGCGAGCCGCTGCGTGCCGAACAGTTTGAGATCGCCGAAGAAGAAGCCGATGAAGGGCATCTCGACGAAGCCGCCGAAGCGCTGGAGAACGCCAACCGCCGCGGCCGCCTGCCCAATAGCGGCACGCGCACCTATTCGCTGGGCGGCGGCATTGCGCTGATCAACGATGGCGGCAGCCTTGGCTTCTCGGCCGGCTATTACGACACCAACTATGGCGTGCCGGCGCGTCCCGGCGCGCATCATGACCATGGTGCCGGTGGCGGTGCGGTCGAGGAAGAAGGTCCGGTGACGATCGGCCTGCAGCAGTTCCGCGCCGACATGCGTGGCGAGGTCAAGATCGGCGGCTTCATCGACGCGCTGCGCGTCCGTGCCGGCTATTCGGACTATGAACATACCGAGTTCGAGGGCGACGAGGTCGGCACCGTGTTCAACGCCGAGGGTTTTGAGGGCCGCCTCGAACTGGTGCAGGCCAACCGCAATGGCTGGCGCGGCGTGACCGGGTTCCAGGGCTTCACGCGCGATTTCGCGGCGGTCGGGGCCGAGGCATTCGTGCCGGAAAATGTGACCGACCAATATGGCTTCTTCACGCTGCAGGAAGTCGATCTCGGCGCGATCGGGCTCGAAGGTGCGCTGCGTTACGAGCACACCCGCGTCCGTTCGAACACCGTCAAGCTCGACCTGGTCGAAGACGGCCCGACCGCTGCGTTCGACCGCCGCTTCGACGCCTTTTCCGGCGCGATCGGCCTGTCCTATTCGCTGGCGCCCGAGGTGAAGGTCGGCTTCAACGTCTCGCGCGCCGTCCGCGCGCCGTCGGCGGAGGAGCTGTTCTCCAACGGCCCGCACGTCGCGACCCAATCCTATGAAGTCGGCAACCCCAATTTCCGCACCGAAAAAAGCTGGGGCGGCGAAGTCTATGCGCGCGGCGCAGCCGGCCCGCTGAAATTCCAGATCGCAGGCTATGCCAATTGGTTCAGTGACTATATCTACGAAGCCGCGACCGGCGACGAGATCGACGAGCTGCCGGTGTTCCAGTTCCTGCAGGCCGATGCGCGCTACCTGGGCGTCGAAGGTGAAGTCTCGACGACGTTCATCGACGGCGGGCCGGGTGGCTTCTCGCTCGGCGGCAATCTGGTCGCGGACTATGTGAATGCCGAGCTGGAAGACGGTAGCGCGGTGCCGCGCATCCCGCCCTTCCGCGTGCTCGCGGGCCTCGATGTCAGCCAGGGCGCGTTCGGTGGCCGGGTCGAGGTCGAGCATGCGATCCGCCAGAAGCGCGTCGCCGAATTCGAGACCGAAACCCCGGCCTTCACGCTCGTCAATGCATCACTTACCTGGCACCCGCTGGGCGAACAGCGCGAGACCGCGATCATCCTGTCGGCCAACAACATCTTTGACGTCGATGCGCGCCGCCACGCCAGCTTCACCAAGGATTTCGTGCCGCTTCCCGGCCGCGACATCCGCGTGTCGGCGCGGCTGAGCTTCTGATTTAATCCCGTCGCCCCGGCGCAGGCCGGGGTGACACCCCCGCCCGTTTGCCCTGAGCTTGTCGAAGGGCGAGTCCCAACAGGCGTTTGGCTTGCTGCCCTTCGACAAGCTCAGGGCGAACGGCGTTATGGGATCGCCGGCAAGGCCCAGTCGATCGTCCCCCGCCCATTCGCTTCCAGAAATGCATTCGCCTGCGAAAACGGGCGCGAGCCGAAAAACCCGCCATGCGCCGACAGCGGCGACGGGTGGACCGATTTCAGCACCAGATGACGCGGATCGACCGACGCCGCCTTTTTCTGGGCATGGCTGCCCCACAGCATGAACACCACCGGATCGGGCAGCGCGTTGACCTGTGCCACCACCGCGTCGGTGAACCGCTCCCACCCGCGCCCCTTGTGCGACGCCGCCAGCCCCATCTCGACCGTCAGGCAGTTGTTGAGCAGCAGCACCCCCTGCTTCGCCCAATGTTCGAGGAAGCCGTGCCCCGGCGGATCGATGCCAAGATCGCTCTTCAGCTCCTTGTAGATGTTGACCAGGCTTGGCGGCACCTTCACCCCCGGCTGGACCGAGAAGCACAGGCCATGCGCCTGTCCCGCGCCATGATAGGGGTCCTGCCCCAGGATCACGACGCGCACATTTTCCGGCGGCGTGAGATCGAGCGCGCGGAACCAGTCGCTGCCCTTGGGAAAGATGCGCTTCCCCGCCGCCTTTTCCGCCAGCAGGAACGCGCGCAGATCGGCCATGTACGGGCTGTCGAACTCGCGCTGGAGCGGAGCAAGCCAGGCTGGGTGCAGCGTTACCATCCACACCAGCCTGTGACGCGCCGGCACCGTCTGTCAATCATCGCAACATGCTTGCCAACCATTGGGGGTTGCGCGACCATTGCCAGGTGCATGATCACTGATCTTAGGGGGGTCGATATGTCGGTATCGCGTTTTGCTGTTTCGATCCTGTTATCGGTCGGCCTGGCCACATCGCCGGCGCTGGCGCAGCGGCTAGGCAAGCCGACCCATAGCCAGGAGGATCCCGACCAGCGGGACCGGATCGAGCGTGAACGCGCGCAATCGGCTGAAGTCGTACTGGGCGATGCCGTTACCGAAGTGGTGGTGAAGGCTGGCGAGAAGGTCAGCGTCCTTCTGGCGGCAGGTGCCGATGGCGTAACCGAGGTGAAGCCGCTGATCAGCGGGACCGCGCGCAACAGCGTCACGATCTCCCTGATCGTCAAGAACGGCACCTCGACGCTGCGTATCGACAATCGCAGCGGAGGCGTGATCGGCTTTTCCATCGGCGCGGACCCGACGGGTGCGGGAAGCTGGGCAAAGGCGGGCGAAGTAAGCGGGATCAAGACCCAGCAGGTATCAAACACCGACTACCGGCTTGAGCTCCATGCCGTACGGATCACGGACCTGACCTTCGCCACCAAGAAATGAGGCGATGGCAGCCCGGAGCGCGCCCAGCAATGCACATGACCCACGCCGCCGACGCCCCCGCCGAGCCGCTGATCGACTTCGCCCAGTTCCTCGCGGTCGATATCCGTATCGGCACGATCATCACCGCCGAGCCTTTTCCCGAAGCACGCAGGCCGGCGTTCAAGCTGACCATCGATTTCGGCCCGGCGATCGGGGTCAAACGCTCCTCGGCGCAGATCACCGAACATTATACGCTGGAGGACCTGCCTGGGCGGCAGGTCGCCGCAGTGGTCAACTTCCCGCCGCGCCAGATCGGGCCGATGATGTCGGAGGTCCTGACGCTCGGCTTCCCCGATGCGGAGGGGAAGGTTGTGCTGTTCCACCCGAGCGTGCCGGTGCCCAATGGCGGGCGGCTGTTTTAGCGGGCGACGGCGCTACGAAAATCCGCGTCCTCGAGCAGCTTCTCCACAAGCTGCGAATAAAGCGCGACATATTCGCGCTCCGCAACGTGGATTGCGACCGCACCGATGAACGACGAGTTCCAGCGCGCCTCGACCCGCAGCGTCTTGTCCATTCGCACCGCGCCATTTTCGGTGACGCGGAAGCGGGCAGCGAGCGCGCCGGTTGCCTGGCCAATCTTCGGGTTCGCCGAGTTTTCGATCAACTCCGCCGAAATGCTGAAGCGTGCGTTCGGATCGAGCTTGCCCGCCAACCGCAATTGCTCGGCCAGCGTCTCGCCGAGATAGGCGGCGAACGAAGTCTTGTTGGGCGGCAACAGGCGCGCGGCGCGCAGGCCGACGGCGCGATCCGACGCCGGCGACAGACCGGGGCCGATCCGGAACGCGCCGATGGCGAGCGGCGGAATCTGCGGCGCGCTGGCCGCCCGCACCGCGCGCGGCGAGGCGGACGGCGGGGCAGCGGTAGCACTGCACCCGGCCAGCACTGCGGCCAATCCGGTCAGCAACAGATCCCGGCGGCTCATGCGCCGGGCTGGGCCGGTGCGGCTGCGACCGGCGCGGTGCCGACGAACGCCGGGTCCAACGCGAGCTGATTCACCGCGTGCCCGACGCTCTGGCGGACGATCGTCTCGATCCCGATCACCGCATTCTTGACCTGGATCAGCTCCGGTCCCGGCACTTCCTTGGTGCCCATAGTCAACCAAAGGCCATGCGTCACTTCGCGCCGGATCGGCGTGGCACCGGCGGCCGCGTTATACTCCGCGACGATCAGATAGCCGTCACGAACCACCGTCTTGGCCAAGCCGAAGGTCAGGCCGGTAACGAACCCCTTCCCCGCCGCATTCTTCTGCACGATATTGTCAATCGTAATGACCAGCATCGCGCCGCCTTCGACCGGTGTTTCCAGCACTTCCGAAAAGGCCCCTGACTCGCGGACCAGCTTGAACACCTGTTCCTTGAAGTATTTGGTCGCTTTGGGGTTCGCCTTCTGGTCGGTGGTGAACTGGAAAATCAGTTGCACGGGACGCGGCTTTTCGATCTTGGCGCGCTGCTCGGCGGCAACTTCGCCCAGTTTGCTCTCGATATAGAATTTGGCCGCCTGCGCCGGTGCGGCGATGATCATGGCGATAGCCAGCGTCGCTCCAATCAGCGCGCGCAGAACTGCAAGCAACATAGAATCCCCCCTAATTGAACCGCAACTCTGCTGGGCCGGATCGCGCAAGGCAAGATGGTTTCGGCGACGCATACGCCGTAACAACCGTGCCCTTACCCGCGCCGCGCGGTCAGCAGATAGTTGAGCGCGGTATCCTCGCTCAGGTGAAAGCCCGCGCCGGGCGAGAAGCTCAACCCGCGCAGGTCGGATACGGCCAATCCGGCATCCTCGAGCAAGCCGGTCAGTTCTTCCGGCGTCAGGAACTTGGCGTGATCGTGCGTGCCGCGCGGGATCATGCCCAGCCCCTCACCCAGCGTGATCATCGCCAGCCGCGATAGCGGCGTGCGGTTGGGGGTCGACAGGATCATCAGCCCGCCGGGCGCGAGCGCCGCGACCAGACCGTGCACAAACGCCGCCGGGTCGGCGACATGCTCGATTACCTCCATCGATGTGACCAGGTCGAACTGGCGACCGGCGACCTCGGTCTCGAACTCGCCCGCGCGATAGTCGATCGTCAGCCCCGCCGCTTCGGCATGCGCGCGCGCCGCGCCGATATTCTCGGGCGCGGCATCCACGCCCGTCACGTGCGCGCCCATCCGCGCCAGCGGCTCGCACAACAACCCCGCGCCACAGCCGACATCGAGCGCGCTCCGGCCCTTCAACGGCACGAAATCGCGCGAATCGCTGCCCCAATGCGCGTCGATCGCTTCGCGCACATAACGCAGCCGCACCGGGTTCAGCCGGTGGAGCATCGCCGATTCACCCTTCGGATTCCACCAGTCCGCCGCCAGCCGCCCGAAATGTTCAGCTTCACGCGGGTCAATCGTTGCTTTGCTTGTCATCGCCATCACCCGCTCTTATCAGCGCGCCCACGGCTTCCCAAGCCGGGACTTTCAGGGACAGGACCAGATGGCGCGTATCGTGATGAAGTTCGGCGGCACGTCGATGGCGGGCATCGAGCGGATTCGTAACGTCGCCGCGCGCGTGAAGCGCGAGTGGGAAGCAGGCAATCAGGTCGCGGTCGTCGTGTCGGCGATGGCGGGGGAGACCGATCGGCTGGTCGGATTCTGCAAGGAAGCCTCGCCGCTCTATGACCTGCGCGAATATGACGTGGTCGTCGCATCGGGCGAGCAGGTGACGAGCGGGCTGCTGGCGATCACGCTGCAGGCGATGGGCGTGCCGGCGCGCAGCTGGCTGGGCTGGCAGCTGCCGATCCATACCAGCAGCGCGCATGCCAGCGCGCGGATCGGCACGATCGATACCGATGCGCTCAATGCCAGCCTGGCGGAGGGCCAGGTCGCGGTGATTCCCGGGTTCCAGGGCCTGACCGGCGACAATCGCGTCACCACGCTCGGCCGCGGCGGATCCGATACCAGCGCGGTCGCGGTCGCGGCAGCGATGCAGGCGGACCGGTGCGACATCTACACCGATGTCGACGGTGTCTACACCACCGACCCGCGCATCGTGCCGCGCGCACGCAAGCTGAGCAAAGTTACCTATGAAGAGATGCTGGAGCTGGCGAGCGTCGGGGCGAAGGTGCTCCAGACCCGCTCGGTCGGCCTGGCGATGAAGGAGAAGGTGCGGGTGCGCGTCCTCTCCTCGTTCGAAGACAGGCATGACGATGAAGGCCATCGCGGCACGCTGATCGTCGGCGAAGAGGAGATCAACGACGTGGAACGGCAGCTCATCACCGGCATCGCCGCAGACAAGAACGAAGCCAAGGTGACGCTCACCAACGTCCCCGACCGGCCCGGCGCGGTGGCGCACATCTTCAGCCCGCTGGCCGAAGGCGGAATCAATGTCGACATGATCGTCCAGAACGTCGCCCATGCGACCGGGTCGACCGACGTCACCTTCACCGTGCCGCGCGCCGAACTCGCCCGCGCGCTCGACCTGCTGCAAAAGGCGAAGGGGCCGATCGGTTATGACGAACTGATCCACGATACGAAGATCGCGAAGGTCAGCGTCGTCGGCGTGGGCATGCGCAGCCATGCCGGCGTCGCGGCAACGATGTTCGACACGCTGGGCGAACGCCGCATCAACATCCTCGCCATCACCACCAGCGAGATCAAGGTGTCGGTGCTGATCCATGAGGACGAGACCGAACTCGCCGTCCGCGTGCTGCACACCGCCTATGGCCTGGATGCGCCTGAGGAAGGCGCCGCCTGAGCTTGCTCAGCGCGGCGTCAGCGTCGCCATCACGGCATAATGGTCTGACGGGAATTCGCCGTTCACCGCTTCGGCAAAGCGGCGCGCACCGCTGACCTCGAACGCGCGCGGATCGGCGAAGATATGGTCGATCACCCGCGCCTTGTGCCCGCGCTCGACCACCAGGGTCGTGTCCGTTGCGCCAGGCGCCAGCGCCGGCTCAAGCCCGCGGATCGCGATCGGCGCGAGCGCGGCTTCGTCGAGCGGGGCGTTGAAATCGCCCATCAGCACCAGCGGCACGTCGTCCGACGGCAGCCAGCCGAGCAGGCCGTTGATCTGCTGCGCCCGCACCGGACCAGCCTCAGGCTGCCAGGCGAGGTGCGTGTTGACGATGTCGACCAGCCGCCCGTCGCTGCGCACCCGCACGCGCAGCGCGGTGCGATAGTCGTTGAACGGCTCCAGCTTGATCGTGGCGGTCTCGACCACCGGCAGGCGGGTCAGGATCGCATTGCCAAAGCGATTGGCCGCGCCGACCGGCGCGGTCGACATGAAGTGGGCGCTGTAGCCCCCCAGCGCGGCGGCGATCGTCTCCGCCTGATTGGGCAGGTTCTTCTTTGAATCCTGCAACACTTCCTGCATCGCGATGACATCGGCATCGGCCGCCCGCAGCGCTTCGACGATCAGCTTGAGCCGCAGTGGCCAGTTGCCCGCGTCATGCCAGATGTTGAACGTCACCACCCGCAATGGGCGGCGCGGCGCGGCGGCGCGCGGCGCACAGGCGGCAAGCGGGGCCGCAACGGCGGCGGCGGCAAGCAGGGTGCGGCGATCGATCATCATGCGCCTCTCCTAAGGGATCTGACAGCGTTGTCCAAGCGCTCACCTGTCACTTGAAACATGTTTGCGGCACGGCCCCGTCGCGCCCACGCCATAATCCGCGCGACGGCTCCCGCTTGCCTAACCGCGCATCCCCCGGCTAGGCGGGCGCAATGAGCATTGGTGAACAGCGCCTTCAGCGCCGCATGGCGCGCGGCATCGAATTTCTGGGCAGCGAGACTGCGATCCTGTGCGGCGCGATGTCGTGGGTGAGCGAGCGCAACCTTGTCTCCGCCATTTCCAACGCGGGCGGGTTCGGCCTGATCGCGTGCGGCGCGATGACGCCCGAGCTGCTTGATGCGGAGATTGCGGGCACCAAAAAGCTGACCGACAAGCCGTTCGGCGTGAACCTGATCACCATGCATCCGCAATTGTTCGACCTGATCGACGTGTGCGCGAAGCATGGCGTTACGCACATCGTCCTCGCCGGCGGCCTGCCCCCGACGGGGTCGCTCGATGCGATCAAGGGCAATGGCGCCAAGCTGATCTGCTTCGCCCCGGCGCTGAGCCTTGCCAAGAAGCTGATCCGCAGCGGCGTCGATGCGCTGGTGGTCGAGGGGATGGAGGCCGGCGGCCATATCGGCCCGGTGTCGACCAGCGTGCTCGCGCAGGAAATCCTGCCCGAAGTATCCGAACAGGTGCCGGTGTTCGTCGCGGGAGGGATCGGGCGCGGCGAGGCGATTGCCGGCTATCTCGACATGGGTGCTGCGGGCGTCCAGCTCGGCACCCGCTTTGCCTGCGCGACCGAAAGCATCGCGCATCCGAACTTCAAAAAGGCATTCTTCCGCGCCAGCGCGCGCGACGCGATCTCCAGCGTCCAGATTGACCCGCGCCTGCCGGTGATCCCGGTGCGCGCGCTCAAGAATGCAGGCAGCGAGCTGTTCACCGCCAAGCAGCGTGAGGTCGCGCAGCTGCTCGACGCGGGCAAGGTCGAAATGGCCGAAGCCCAGCTGCAGATCGAACATTACTGGGCCGGCGCCCTGCGCCGCGCAGTGATCGAGGGCGATGTCGACAATGGCTCGCTGATGGCGGGCCAGTCGGTCGGCATGGTCAGCAAGGAAGAACCCGTCGCCGACATCATCGCCCAGCTGATGGCCGAAGCGGCGGCGGCGCTGGAGAAGCGGGCGGCTTAGAGTTTGTGTCAGCACGGCTGAAACGGTCGGGCAGCGGGCGGAGCGGCCAGGGACCCGGCGCGCGAAGCATCGGCGGACAGGCTCCGGAACCCATCCGAATCCACGCCTAGCTCTGCCCCGTGCACGGCGTTTGGAGTATTCGCCTGCATCCACCCCGCCGAGCGGATGCCTGACTCAGTCGCGGTGCGATCCAAGCTGATCTTTGCCTTGAAGCGCTGCCCGGGCAACGTCTCCCCGATCCAGGGAGGCAAGTGACCCGTCGGGAATATCGCTGTCCCAATGCTCCGCCTCTGCATAAAATCGCAGTGCCAGTTCGAGGCGGAGTCGATGGGCATGGGAAGCGTCCAGCGCGAGACGGGCGAGCTCGACTTCGGGAAAATCGTCACCCCCGCCAGCGATCACGATGGCCGCATCCGCTGTGCGTCCACGCGCTTTGAAGAACTGGGCTGCCAGCGCGCGCACCTGTTCGGCGTTAGACCTTGTCATACCAGGTACGTCGCGTGGTTTGGCTCGTCCGCATATCCGCGAAGCCTCAACAGAGCACTTCTCAGGCGATCGGGCGATATCCCGCCACCGAATGACACCCGGACGGCCTCAGGGCCGCTATCCGCTACCGCAAAACGCTCCGACGGGATGACCGAAAGCCCCGTCTGGCGCATCAGATCGCTGATATCCCTTCCTGAAAGATGGGGCGGGAGACGCAGCCAGAGATGATATCCTTCCGGATGGCTCGAGACATCGAGTCCGGCCAGAAGTTCGCGCGCCAGCCTCTGACGCCTCGCGCTCTCATCCCGCATCTTCCCCAACATCTGGTCGAAGGTGCCGTTGCTGATCCATGCACTTACCAGCGCGACGTTTAAGGGCGGCGCCATGATTGTCGTCTCGTGAAGCACGGACGCGACACGCAGACCCGCGGCCATGGTCGGCGTCCGCACGAACGCGACGCGGAGCGCCGGCGAGAGGATCTTGGAGGTACTGGCGATGTACCATGTACGATGGGGAACATGGCTTGCCACAGGCGCAATCGGGTCTGTGGCAAGCGCGCCATAGGCATCGTCCTCGATGATCCGGACGTCATACTCGTCGGCCACCGCAGCCAGGGCCCGCCGGTCCGATGCGGTCAAGGTCGCTGCAGTAGGATTGTCGTTGGTCGGGACCAGGTAGAGCCCTTTGATCGCGTCCCGCGCACAGGCGTGACGGAGCGCGTCTGCGTCCATCCGAAATAGCGCGACTAACCGCAGCCCAAGACGATCGGCGATTGTGCGAAACCCCGGATAGACATGCGACCCGCAGGCGATCGCATCCCCAGCCTCGAACATCGCGCTCATGATGGCAAACAGCGCGCTCTGTCCTCCCGAGGCGATGAGCAGATCGTCCTCGACCGACGAAACCCCCATTCGGGTCAGCAACTCCGCGCCTGCAACCCGATCTTCGCGCGCGCCACCGGCTGGCTGATACTGCAGGTTCGGCGCGGCGTTGTGCGACATCAGCTCACCGATCGTCTGCGCGATTGCTCGGCCAAGGATTTCCCTGGGCAGTTCGGGCGGCATGTTCATACCCGCGTCATGGGCCTGTCGTCTCGGGCCTTCGATCCTTGATGCGTCCCGCACATAGCTGCCAGAGCGGCCCCGGCCCTCGATCAATCCGCGTAAACGGACCGCTTCATAGGCGCGAGTGACCGTCGTAAGATCGACGCCCAAACGATCCGCGAGTTGCCGCTGTGGCGGCAGCCGGTCGCCAGACTTTAAGACGCCCGTGCCGATCGCGTCCGCCAATGCGTCGGCGATGGCGACGTACTTCACCCCACCCATGTCCGTTAGATCAGGAATCCAGCGGTCGTTCATCCGTATCGCTCTTCTTCGCCTCGGTTTCATTGAGCTTAGCCCAAAGCTGCGCCGTCCCCGCCTCCTGTGAATTGTTTGCGAACTGTGACGCAACCAGCCAACCTTTGAGCGGGCGAAGCGGAAGAACACACCCGATCAACATCATCGGGATCGTCGTCAGCATATGAACCCACATCGGCGGGTCGAACGCAACCTGGAACCAAACGCCGATAAATGTGAGCGGGAAGGCGACAAAGCAGAGCGAGAAAAAGGCAGGGCCATCATCCGGGGACGCCCATTTATAACTCAAGCCACAGCTCTCGCAACGATCCGTGATCTGCAACCAGGACTTGAACATCGCGCCCTTTCCGCATCGCGGACACAGGCCATGCCACCCGGAATACAGGATCCATTTCCACTTCGCATCACCCTCAAAGGCCGGTTCCATCACACTTCTCCATGCATAATCCATACATACGGTGTTTGTATGGGATTGCAAGACGGCGGCGAATACAAAGTCGGTTGGCTATGGCTTTGTACCGTAGGGATGGCCAACGGCGGCCGCGCTTTAAGCCAGACCCCTCTCGCCCCATTTCACCGCGCGCTTAACCGGTCCTTGACGCAAACCTGCTTGAATGGGCGGCATGTTCCGCGTTCTCCTCACCCTCCCGCTGCTCGCCCTTGCCAGCGCCTGTGCCGGGCCGGAGCGGATCGCTGCGCCCGCGCCGCTTCCGGTTCCCGCGCCTCTCCCGACGCAGGCCGCAGCGCCGCGCGCGCCCGATGGGGCTGCAGCAAACCTTGTCATCCCGGCACGCCTGCCGGACGGGAGCTATGCGACGCCCAACCGCAACGTCTCCGCCGCAGCGGCCGCGTGGCATCTGCGCGCGGCGTTCAACGTCGCTGCACTCAACTGCAACGACCCGACGCTTGCTCCGGCCTATAACCAGTTCCTCAAGGCGCATCACGACGCGCTCAAGGACGCCCACCGCGCGCTGACCCGCGAATATGACGATACAGCTTCTTTCGATCCGGCGATGACGCGGCTCTACAATTATTTCGCGCAGCCGCCGGTGATGGCGCGCTTTTGCGCGACCGCCGCGCCGCTGCTGCATCAGGTCGCCGCGCTTGCTGCGAGCGAGTTTCCAGCCGCAGCGCCTGCTGCGCTGGCGCAGATCGATCGGCCCTACACCGATTTTTACGCGCGCTATGACGCCTGGCGCGCCGATCTCGCGGCATGGCGTGCAGCTGTGCCGGTCGATGCGCCGCGTCTGGCCTATGCGGACGCGGTGTTTCGCGCCGAACCGCACGTCATCGGCGACACGGTGACGATCGCCGCGCGCTGAATTCCTTGGCGCTTTCCGGGCGATCTGATAGCGATTCGCCTATGCCTGTTTCCGCCGCCGCCTCCGCCCGTGAAATCCTGACGCGGTTGCATGACGTGATGGCGTCGCGCACCCCGGCCCAGTCCAAGCTGAACGCCGTGGTCGAGATCATCGGGGAGTCGCTGCGCAGCGAAGTCTGCTCGATCTATCTGCTGCGCGAAGGGGTGCTCGAACTCTTCGCGACCCGCGGCCTGGCGCAGGAGGCGGTCCACGTCACCAAGCTGGCACTGGGCGAGGGTCTGGTCGGCACGATTGCCAAGAATGTCGAGACGCTGAACCTGGATGAGGCGGCGTCGCACCCCGACTTCGCCTATCGCCCCGAAACGGGCGAAGAACGCTTCCACAGCTTTGCCGGCGTCCCGATCATCCGCAGGGAGCGCGCAGTCGGCGTGCTCGCCGTGCAGCATGCCGATCCCCGCAAATATGAAGAGGTGGAGATTGAGGCGTTGCAGACCGTGGCGATGGTGCTGTCGGAACTGATCGCCAATGCCGGCCTGATCGACAGCGCCGATGCCAACGCCGGCGGTTCGACCCGGCCCCAGCCGACCACCACCGCGCGGGTCAAAGGTTTCAAGCTGGTCGAGGGCATGGCGGCGGGTGCAGCCGTGTTTCACCAGCCGCGCATCACCATCGAACATACCGTGGCCGAGGATATCGAGGCCGAGCGCCACCGCGTCTATGCCGCGTTCGACAAGATGCGCGAACAGATCGACCGCATGACCAGCCAGGCCGAATTCGGTGTCGGCGGCGAACATGAAGAGGTTCTCGAAACCTACAAGATGTTCGCCTATGACGAGGGCTGGAGCCGCCGGATCAATGAAGCCATCGACAGCGGCCTGACCGCCGAAGCGGCGATCGAGCGCGTCCAGCAGCGCACGCGGATGCGGATGCGGCAGATCGACGATCCATTGCTGCGCGACCGGATGCACGATCTGGAAGATCTGTCCAACCGGCTGCTGCGCATCGTGTCGGGCCAGCTCGGCACCGCGGCGCAGTTGGGGCTGCGGCAGGATTCGATCCTGATCGCGCGCAACCTCGGCCCGGCCGAGCTGCTCGAATATGACCGCCGCCGCCTGAAGGGCGTGATCCTGGAGGAAGGGTCGCTGACCGCGCACGTCACCATTGTCGCACGCGCGATGGGCGTGCCGGTACTGGGCCGGGTCAAGGATGTCCGCCGCTTGGTCGCGGAGGGGGACCGGCTGCTCCTCGACGTCACCGAAGAATCGCTGGTTGTCCGCCCGACACTGGCGATGGAAGAGGTGTTCGAGGCAAAGCTGCTGATCACGCAGAAGCGACGTGCAGCCTTTGCCGCACTGCGTAACGAACTGCCCGAAACCCGCGATGGCCATCGCGTGACGGTGATGGTCAATGCCGGCCTGCGCGACGATGTCGCCGCGCTCGACCTGACCGGGGCCGACGGAATCGGGCTGTTCCGCACCGAATTCCAGTTCCTCGTCTCCGCGACACTACCGCAGCGCGAGGGGCAGAAGCGGCTGTATCGTGATGTACTTGAGGCCGCGGGCGACCGTCCGGTGATCTTCCGCACGGTCGATATCGGCGGAGACAAGGCGCTTCCCTATCTCGACCATGACGAGAATGGCGAGGAAGAGAATCCGGCAATGGGCTGGCGCGCCATCCGTCTCGCGCTCGACCGTGAGGCGCTGATGAAGGTGCAGGCCCGCGCGCTGCTGGAAGCGGCGGCCGGACGCACGCTCAACGTCATGTTCCCGATGGTGTCCGAACCCTGGGAATTCGAACAGGCGCGCGCGATTTTCGAAGCGCAGCGGAGCTGGCTGGAAGGGCGCGGGCATAAATTGCCGCTGCATGTCCGCTATGGCGCAATGCTGGAAGTACCGGCACTGGCCGAGGTGCTGGATATCCTGTTGCCACAGATCGACTTTCTGTCGATCGGAACCAACGATCTGACCCAGTTCCTGTTTGCCGCCGATCGCGCGCATCCCAAGCTGGCGGTCCGCTATGACTGGCTGTCACCATCGATCCTGCGCTTCCTGCGCCGCGTAACTCGCGAGGCCGATGCCGCCAACATCCCGATCGGCGTGTGTGGCGAGATGGGCGGCCGACCGTTGGAGGCAATGGCGATGATCGGGCTGGGTATCGATCGCCTGTCGATCACCCCGGCGGCGGTCGGACCGGTCAAGGCGATGGTCCGCAGCCTTGACCATGCCGCGTTGCGTGATGCGATGGATGCGCTGCTCGCCAAGCCGCCGCGAGACATGCGCGCGGCACTCGAAAGCTGGGCCAGCGCACAGGGGGTTGAGCTCGCCTGACAGAAACGCCCGGCAAATACCGGGTTCTCAGCAAGTGTGCACGTTGACACGCACTCAAGGAGTGCCACAACGTGCGACCAGACCAGCGACCGGAGGGAATTGAATGGACGGCGAACCGGGCGACACCCCGAACCTGTTTCCGGTGAAGGTCGGGGAAAAGCTGCGCGATGCCCGTCTGGCGCTGGGGCTGGAGCTGTCCGACATCGCCGCGCGCACGCGCGTACCGCAACGCCACCTCGCCGCGATCGAGGCGTCGGACTATTCCGGCCTGCCCTCGCCAACCTATGCGATCGGCTTCGTAAAGGCCTATGCCCGCGCCGTCGATGCGGACGAGGTCGAACTGGCGCGCGCGCTGCGCGCCGAGACCTCCGCCACCTTTGCCGCGCGCGAAGCATATGAACGCTACGATCCCGAGGATCCGGTGCGCGAACCGCCGGGCGCGCTGGCCTGGGGCGGTGCGATCGTCGCCGTACTGCTGCTCGCCGCTGTTGGCCTGTGGTACGGGACCGACCTGTTCCGCGGCGGGCTGACCCCGGCGCCCGAACCGACGCCGACCGCGCTCGCCACGCCCGAAGCTGCACCCAGCGCCGCCGCGACCCCGGCCAGCGGCGGACAGGTGACGCTGATCGCGACACAGCCAGTGTGGCTGCGCATCTATGATGCGACCGGAACGCGTCTCTATGAAAAGGAAATGGCGGCGGGCGAGCGCTATGACGTTCCCGCCGACGCCAATGGCCCGATGATCAACCTCGGCCGCCCCGAAGCGGTTCAGGTGACGATCAATGGCGCTGTGGTCGAACCGCTCGGCCGTGCCGGCGTCGCGATCAAGGATGTACCGATCAGCGCCGACGCATTGCGCGCGCGTGGCCAGCCGACACCGACACCGACACCGGCCCCGGCCGCAGCGGCACCGGGCAGCGCCACGCCGGCCCGGCGCCCGGCCGCGACACGGTCCGCCCCGGTATCGACACCAAGCCCGGCACCCCGGCCGGCCGCGACACCGGCAGCGCCGGTACCGCAGCCGACACCGGCCCCGGTCGCAACCGCCGCGCCGGATGCTTAAGGCTGGGGTCAGCATCGGCAATAGAGTGAATGATGCTATAACGAGTTGAGCGAAGCGTAGGCGGGTGGGGAATGACATGCGGTTTCTGAACAGGAATGCGGCGATGGCGGTGGTGCTGGCAGGGATGGCGTCGATCGCCATGCCGGTAGTGGCGCAGACCAGCCGCGACGGGATTGAGGGCCGGGTCGACCGGCTGGAGCGCGAGATGCGCGCGGTGCAGCGCAAGGTATTCCCGGGCGGCGCGGGCCAGACGGTAGAGCCGCAGATCACCGCCCCCGACCGCGGCGGCCCCGCCCCCGGTGCTCCTGCCAGCGGCGTGGTCAGCGACCTTACCGCCCGCGTCAGTGCAGTTGAGTCACAGCTGTCAGCCGTGACCGGTCAGGTCGAGCAGACCCAGTATCGCCTGCGTCAGCTGGAAGAAGCCTTCACCGCCTATAAGCGTTCGACCGATGCGCGGCTCAAGGCGCTGGAGGATGGCGCGTCGGCAGTCGGCGGATCGACGCCGGTTACCGGCACTGGCACCGCTCCGGTGACGGCCCCGCGTCCCACGACGCCGCGCCCGACCACGCCTGCGCCGACGACGAGCACGCCGACCGCTCCGACCGCGCCCGTGGCGGGGATCGAACGCCCCAGCACCGGCGACGCTGCCGAAGACGCTTACACCTATGGCTTCCGCCTGTGGCAGGCGAAGCAATATGACAAGGCGATCGTCGAACTGCGCAACGTGGTGCAGAAATATCCCAAGC